>DASTYD010000106.1:0-3472 GCA_035765175.1 Gaiellaceae bacterium | reverse complement strand
CGACCTCGATCACGGCACGTATCCGTTCGTGACCTCGTCGAACCCGATCGCTGCCGCGGCGGCGACCGGCCTCGGCATCGGCCCCAACCGAATCGACCGCGTCATGGGCGTCGCGAAGGCGTACGTGACGCGCGTCGGCGCAGGGCCGTTCCCGACCGAGATCGAGGGCCCGGACCAGGAGCGCGTCCGCGAGCTCGGCGGCGAGTACGGGACGGTGACGGGGAGGGAGCGGCGCTGCGGCTGGCTCGACCTCGTGGGCCTGCGCTACGCCGTGCGGCTCAACGGCATGACCTCGCTCGCGCTGACGAAGCTCGACGTCCTGTCGGATTTCGCCGAGCTGCCGGTCTGCGTCCGCTACCGGCTCCGCGACGGCACCGAGACCGGCGAGTTCCCCGCGCACCAGAGCGACTTCCATCACTGCGAGCCGATCTACGAGACCCTGCCCGGTTGGCAGGAGCCGCTGGACGGGGTCGAGGACTTGGAGGCGCTGCCGGCCGCGGCCCGGCGGTACGTCGAGTTCGTCGAGGAGGACTTGGGCGTCGAGGTCGGCCTGATCGGCACGGGCGCCGCCCGAGAGCGGGTCCTCTCACCGCGCGGCGTCGAGGCCGTCCTCAGTTAGCGGGGCTCGCCAGACTCTCGGTCGGCTCGGCCCAGGCGACTGTGAGTTTCGATCAGTGCTAGTACGGCCTAGCACCTTCCATGCCTTGCCGTCTCGGCTCGGAATCGGGGTCCTTCAGACAGTAGGCTTCGCCGCGTGAGAGTCCTCGTCGTCGGCTCCGGCGGGCGGGAGCATGCGCTGGCCTGGAAGCTCGCGCAGAGCCCTGCGGTCGAGGAGGTCCATGCCGCTCCTGGAAACCCCGGAATCGCGGCGATCGGCCGGTGCCATCCCGTCCGCGCCGAAGACGGCGAGAGCCTGCTCGAGCTTGCGCGCACGCTTCCGGCCGACCTCGTCGTGATCGGGCCCGAGGCGCCGCTCGTCGCGGGCGTGGCCGATCAGCTCCGCCGCGCGGGAGTCGCCGTGTTCGGGCCGAGCGCGGCGGCAGCGCAGATCGAGGGGTCGAAGGGATTCGCGAAGGACGTGATGCGCTCGGCCGGCGTGCCGTTCGCGGAGACGATGTCGGTTGCGCGCGCGCCCTGCGTCGTCAAGGCCGACGGCCTGACCGCGGGGAAGGGCGTGTACATCTGCAGGACGCGGGAGGAGCTCGACGCCGCGCTGCGCGCTGTGACGTCGTACGGCGAACGGTTCGTGATCGAGGAGCTGCTGGAGGGGGACGAGCTCTCGGTCTTCGCGCTCGTCGACGGAAGCAACACGCTTCCTCTTCCCGAGTCGCGCGACTACAGCCGCGTCGGCGACGGCGACACCGGCCCGAACACGGGCGGCATGGGCTCGTACTCTCCGGTTCCCGAGCTGGCAGCAGGCCAGGTGGCCGAGCTCGTCGACTCGATCCACCGGCCGGTCATCGAAGAGCTTGCCGCCAGGGACACACCGTTCATCGGGTGCCTCTACGCCGGGCTCATGCTCACCGCCGACGGTCCGCGCGTGCTCGAGTTCAACTGCCGCTTCGGCGATCCGGAGACGCAGGTGATCCTCCCGCGGGTGGAGGGTGACGTCGCCGAGGCGCTCGCAGCGGCGGCGTCCGGCGACCTCGGCGAGGTCGAGCTCGAGGTCAGGAGCACTGCAGCGGTCACGGTCGTTCTCGCTGCAGAGCGCTACCCGAAGGCCGGCGACGCGGGCTCACCCATCACCGGCGTCGAGGCGGCGGAGGAGATCGGCGCAGTCGTCTTCCACCACGGGACGGCGAGGCGCGACGGGCAGCTCGTCACGAGTGGTGGCAGGATCCTCAACGTGACCGGGCTCGGCGACACGCTCGAGGAAGCGCGCTCCCGCGCCTACGACGCCTGCGAGCGGATCTCGTTTCCGGGTGTCCGCTTCCGGCGCGACATCGCGGCCAAGGCGGTGAACGTTGCCGGTTGACCCCGAGACACAGACCTCGCCGATCGGCCTGCTCGAGGAGCTGGACGAGCCGGGCCCGCTCGTCGGGATCCTGGTCGGCTCGGAATCCGACCTCGAGGCGATGGACCCGGCGCTCGCGGAGCTCCGTGAGCGCGGGATCTCGCACGAGCTGAAGGTCCTTTCAGCGCATCGCGACCCGCGCGGGGTCGCCGAGTACGCGTCGACAGCGCAGCTCCGCGGTGTGCGCGTGATCATCGCCGGCGCCGGGATGGCCGCAGCCCTGCCCGGAGTCGTCGCCGCGTACAGCGACCTGCCCGTGATCGGCGTCCCGCTCCGATCGTCGAAGAGCGTCGGCGACGGCCTCGACGCGCTGCTCGCGATCGCGCAGATGCCGCCGGGAGTCCCGGTCGCCTGCGTCTCCGTCGACGGCGCGCGAAACGCGGCCATTCTCGCCGCCCGGATCCTCGCCCAGGGCGGCGGATACCCGCAGGCGCCACGGCTAGACTCGGAGAGGTGATCTCCCGCTACTCCCGCCCGGCCATGGCCAGGATCTGGTCGGACGAGGGCAAGCTCGAGCGGTGGCTCGAGGTCGAGCTCGCAGCGCTCGACGCGTGGGCGGAAGTCGGTGCGTTTCCCGTGGCGGTCGCAGACGAGATCCGCACGAAGGCGACGGTCCCCAGCCCCGGGCGTGTCGCCGAGCTCGAGCTCGAGACGCACCACGACCTCGCCGCCTTCGTCGACGCCGTCGCGGGCGAACTCGGCGAGGACGGCCGCTGGTTCCACTACGGGCTGACCTCGTCGGACGTCGTCGATACCGCCCTCGCACTGCAGACGCGCGCCGCGGGCGAGTTGATCCTGGAGGGGCTCGACCGGGCGTTCGGTGCGGTCGTGAAGCGGGCCGACGAGCATCGGCTGACGATCACGATCGGCCGCACCCACGGTGTTCACGCCGAGCCGACGACGTTCGGGCTCAAGCTCGCGGTGTGGGCTTTCGAGCTCGAACGTGCGCGGAGCAGGGTCGATCGGGCGCTCGAGGGCGTTCGGGTCGGAAAGCTCTCCGGCGCGGTCGGCAACTACGCCGCGATCGACCCGGAGGTCGAGCGCATCGCCTGCGAGCGGCTCGGCCTCGAGCCCGAGCCTGCGGCGACCCAGGTCGTGCAACGCGACCGTCACGCGGAGCTCCTCGGAGCGCTCGCAGTCGCGGCCGCTTCGCTCGAGCGGTTCGCGCTCGAAATCCGCCACCTGGCGCGCACCGAGGTTGCCGAGGTGCAAGAGCCGTTCGGCAAGGGCCAGAAGGGCTCTTCTGCGATGCCCCACAAGCGGAACCCGGTGGTGGCCGAGCGAATCTGCGGGCTCGCGCGCGTCGTTCGAGCCGCATCCGTTGTCGGTTTGGAGAACGTCGCGCTCTGGCACGAGCGGGACATCTCGCACTCCTCGGCCGAGCGCGTGACGATTCCGGACGCGTTCCTCGCGCTCGACTACATGCTCGACAAGTTCGCCTGGCTCGTCGAGGGCCTC
>DASTYD010000105.1:0-22962 GCA_035765175.1 Gaiellaceae bacterium | reverse complement strand
CTCCTCGGGCCGCTGGACGAGCTGCATGCAGAGGTTGTCGACGATCCGGTCTTCGAACTCGATGTCGGGATTCTGTTCGGCGATCTCGCGGGAGATCTGGAGCCAGAGGCCGTCCGTGAACTTCATGATGTTCGCCTTGTGCACGCTCGTCACCTTGCGGCGTCCCAGGCGCCGTGCGTAGTCGAACGCGAACTCGAAGATGCGCCGAGTGCCTTCGACCGAGATCGGCTTGATCGAGATGCCCGCCTCGTCGCGCAGGACGCCGCCCCGCGCGCGAATCCACTCCGTCAGCTCCCTCGCCTCGTGCGAGCCGACCTCGTACTCGATGCCTGCATACAGATCCTCGGTCGCCTCGCGGATGATCACGATGTCGACGTCCTCGTACCGCGAGCGAACGCCCGGATAGCTCTTGCACGGGCGAACCTGTGCGTACAGGTCGAGTCCCTTCCGTAGCGCGACGTTCACCGAGCGGAAGCCGCCGCCGACCGGCGTCGTGATCGGGCCCTTGAGGGCGATGCCGTTCCCCTTGATCGCGTCGAGAACGTGGTCGGGAAGCGGGTTCCCTCCGTACTGCTCCATCACGTCGCTGCCGGCCTGCTGGACGTCCCAGTCGAAGTCGACTCCGGTCGCCTCGAGCACGCGGCGCGTGGCCTCGGTCAGTTCCGGCCCTGTGCCGTCGCCGGGGATGAGCGTCACTCGGTGAGCCATCGGCGGCGACTCTACCGATAGATTTCGAGCCGATGAACGACTTCAAGCCTGGCCTCGAGGGCGTCGTCGCGGTCGAAACGGCGATCGCGGCCCCCGATCGCGAGGGCGGTGCGCTCAGGTATCGCGGTTACGACATCGAGGAGCTCGTCGGACGGTACCCCTACGAGAACGTGTGGGGGCTGCTCGTCGACGGCGACATCAACTCGAGGATGCCCGACCCGGAGCCGTACGTGCCGGAGGGCTTGACCGGGAACGCGCCCGCCGACCTTCAGTCCGAGGTCGCGCACCTCGCGGGTGAGTGGAAGCTCCAGAAGCTCGTCGACATCGACGACGCGCAGGCCCGCGACGACCTCGGGCGGCTCTCCGCGCAGATGATGGGGATCGTGGCTCGCTCAGCCGCAGTCGCGGACGGGCGCGAAGCGGCGTCGGACGATGTCGTTGCGCAAGGGGAGACGGCGGCCGAGAAGTTCCTGCTTCGCTGGCGCGGGGAGGCGAGCCCGGATCACGTCAAGGCGATCGACACGTATTGGATCTGCACCGCGGAGCACGGCCTCAACGCCTCAACGTTCACGGCGCGGGTGGTCGCCTCGACCGGAGCCGACTGCGGCGCGGCGATGTCAGCGGCCGTCGGAGGGCTGAGCGGGCCGCTGCACGGCGGCGCTCCTGCCCGCGTCCTGCCGATGCTCGACGAAGTCGCGCGAACTGGTGACCCCGAGGGCTACGTGACGAAAATCCTCTCGGAACACGGCAAGGTCATGGGCTTCGGCCATCGTGTTTACCGTGCTGAGGACCCGCGGTCGCGGATCCTGAAGCGTGTGGCCCAGGAGGTCGGTTCGCCGCGCATCGAGGTGGCCGAGGCGCTGGAGGACGCCGCGCTCGCTGCGCTGCGGGAGTACAAGCCGGACTATGTGATCGCGACGAACGTCGAGTTCTACTCGGCCGTGCTCCTCGATGCGGCCGATGTCCCGCCGGACCTGACGCCGGCGATGTTCGCCTGCTCACGCGTGGCCGGCTGGTCGGCGCACATCCTGGAGCAGAAACAGACCGGGCGGCTGTTCAGGCCCGCCGACCGCTACGTCGGCCCCGAGCCACGGTCGCTCAGCGCTGTCTGAGCTGGCTTCAGCCGCCGCGGAGGGAGCCGCGCTCGCCGAGCAGGGTGCCGAGCGCGAGCTTGCGGGGCTTCGCACGCAGTGGGCGGACGAGCTCGAGGCCGCGGCCCGTTCTCACGACTACCGGGAACGCGCTGTTGCCTACCGTGCGATCGGGCAGTTCCGCTTCCGTCAGAAGACCGAGCTGCTTCGCAGGGGCCTCGAGGACCAGAGCCCGGCCTGCCGCGGCTCGGCCCTGATCTCGCTCGAGCTCCTCTCGCGCGAGCATCCCGGTCTCGTGAACGCAGCGCGGCCCATGCTGCACGAGCTCGCATCGCACGACGACAACCAGGCGGTGCGTCGGCTCGCCATTTTCTGCCTCAATAACGGCTCGCCCCAGCGCGAGACGATCCTGATCCTGAGCTCGATCGCCGACGACGACGAGCAGGACCGCGAGCTACGGGCGGCCGCCGGGAAGATCGGCGAGCAGCTGCGCAAGAAAGGAGCTGCGAAGCGCTAGACGCAGGAGCAGGGAGTCCGGCCGCACGACGGGCACGAACGGCGGCGCTTCCAGTCGAGCAGGCTCTTGCCCACGCCGCTCAGCACCATCAGATAGCCGACACCGCTGGTGACGGCGAAGAGCATTGCCATCTGTGGGTCAAGCTGAGCCATCCTTCTTAGGTTTTGCCATCGGCGCTCCACCGGAAACCTTGAGCCTCCTCCGGGCATGAGGGTGAGCGGCGAAGTACGCCTCCCGGCGTCTGCGGTCGGTCACGTGCGTGTAGAGCTCGGTCGTGGCGAGGTCGGCGTGCCCGAGCATCTCCTGGACGCTCCGCAGGTCGGCTCCGCCCTCGAGCAGGTGTGTCGCGAACGAGTGCCGCAGCAGGTGCGGATGGACGCGGCCCGGCTCGAGCCCCGCCTTCTCCGCGAGCCGGCGAAGGATCAGGAAAGCGCCGGCCCTCGTCAGCGGCCCGCCCTGAGCGTTCAGGAAGAGCTCCGGCACATGGCGCCGGTCGAGGAACGGCCGGCCGCGGCTGAGGTAGCGGCGGAGCGCCTCGGCGGCGCTTCGTCCCAGCGGGACGATCCGTTCCTTGCCGCCCTTGCCGATCGAGCGCACGAGCCGCTCGTCGAGGTCGACGCCTCCGCGCTCGAGGCCGACGGCCTCGCTCACGCGGAGCCCCGCCCCGTACAGCAGCTCCACGAGCGCGCGGTCGCGCAGGTCGCGCGGCGTCGTGCCCGAGGCGGCCTCGATCAGGCGCTCGGCCTCGCCCGGAGAGAGTGTTCGCGGCAGGCGGCGGGCGCGCCTGGGCAAGGCGACTTCCGCGGCAGGATTCTCCTCGGCGGCTCCAATCAGCACGCGATGGCGGAAGAACGCGCGCGCCGCGGCGAGCCGGCGGGCGATCGTCGAGGCGGCAAGGCCCTCGGCGCGGAGCTCGGCGAGGAAGCGCTCGAGCTCCTCACGCGTGGCAGTGGCCGGGGAATGGCCAAGCCAGGCGGCGACTGAGTTCAGGTCGCGCCGATACGCCTCCACGGTGCGTGGCGCAAGCCTCGCGGCCGACACGGCGAGGAACGACTCGACTTCAGGATCTGGGATGAGCTCGGTCATAGACTTTCCGGAGCCGGCGAGCATCGACGTGGCTGTACGTCTGCGTCGTCGAGAGCGAGCTGTGGCCGAGGAGCTCCTGGATCACGCGCAGGTCGGCGCCTCCCTCGAGCAGGTGCGTCGCGAACGCGTGCCGGAGCCGGTGGGGGTGGGGGAGGAGGCGCCTGATCGTGCTCGTGTCGAGCCGCCTGCCTCGCGCCGAGAGGAACAGGGCGTCTTCCGCGCCACGCACGAGCTCGGGCCGTGAGCGCTCCAGATAGCGGCGGAGCCGATACGCGGCCTCCTCGCCGAGGGGGACGACGCGCTCCTTGCCGCCTTTGCCCCTGACGTGGACCGCCTCCTGCTCGAAGTCGACGTCCGCGAGATCGAGGTCGACCGCCTCGCGGCTGCGCAGCCCTGCCGAGTAGACGAGCTCGAGGAGGGCGCGGTTCCGGACTGCGAGCGGCTCGTCGCCGGTTACCTGCTCGAGAACGGCATCCACCTCCTCGGCCTTCGGCGCATCGGGGAGTCGGCGAGCCCGTCGGGGCCCCGGCTGTCCGTCGGGAACGCGCCCGGCCCCGAGCGTGAAGCGCAGGAGAGCCCGAACCGCGGCGAGCTTGCGGGCGATCGTCGAGCGCGCGAGCTTCCTCGGGTTGCGTCCGGGCCTGGCGGCGCCGAGCTCGGCCGTGTAAGCGCTCAGCGTGGCGGCGTCGACCGCCGCGAGCGACCCACCCCGGGCGCGCAGCCACGAGGCGAACTCCTCGACGTCGACGCGGTACGCGCGTCGGGTGGCGTCGGAGAGATCCGGCGCCGACAGGAAGCGCTCGACGAGGGCACGGTCGGACACAGAACGGGATTCGCGATCCCGGCCGGTTTGCCTGCCGCGGGCCGCTCGCCAGGAGGGTTTGGCGGCAACTATTCCTCGTCGGGCAAAGGCAGCTCGATCACCGCCGCTGGAGCCGAGGGTCTAGGACGCCGGGGTTCCCTGACGCCGCTCGGAGGCGGCCTATCGGATGGCGGCTCGGGTGGCGGCGGCGGTGGTGGCGGAGGACTTGCGAGCGGAAGCGGTTTCTTCGACGGCTTCCGCCGCTTTCGGGGCGGTAACTCGGCGCGTTTCTCCCGCTTGCGGTCGCGTCGCCGTCTTTTCGCTCGCTTTGCTCCTATGGAGTTAGCGTACCGCCACGCGGCGATATGCGGGCCCCGGCTTTTGCGCCCAAACTCTCCTACTAACTAACCGAGTCGACGATCTCTTCGGAGAGGCTCGGGAACTTCGACAGGAACTCGGCCCGGGCGTCCTTCAGCCGCTCGATGCCCGCGTCGCACTCCTCCTTGCGGCCGGTTGCCTCGTAGAGGCGCTGCGGCTGGAGGATGTCGATGTCCTCGGCGTCGATCCCGGGGACGGAGCTCGCGACCATGTAGCCGAAGTCCGGATCTTCGACCCACTCGATCGTGCCCTCGGCGATGCCTTTCACGATCGCCGACGAGTGCTTGATCTTCACTTTCTTCGAGCGCTCGTCGTCGTCACCGCCGCCGACGCGGCCGGTGTTCATGAGGTAGACCTCGAGCGGGTGCTCCTCGAGCAGTTCGAGGAAGCGGTTGCCCTGGAGGTCGTGCGGCATCGGGAAGAACGGGTTCGTCCCCGGCACGCGCAGGAACTTCCCCGCCTCGTCGGCGCCGCCCGCGCTCGTGCCCTGTGTCTCGCCGAGCATGAAGAAGGCCGCTGCCTGCGGCCCCTCGAGCTTCGCCACCGCCGGGATGATGTTCTCGTTCCGGTTCAGGATCAGGAGGAAGTGCGCCTCGTCGATCTCCTCGTCCACGCCTGACTCGATGACGCGGAACGGGAACGTCGCGCGGCCATTCGGCGTGTAGCTCGTGTCGTAGAAGTCGACGTCGTCCCCGTGCTGGGAGACGTTCTCGAGGTACGAGTCGGGCTGCGTGACCGCGCCGTGGATCGTGGGCTCGTCGTCGGGGTTGAGCCCGAAGGTCTTCGCGAAGCAGCCGTTTTCGGTGGCCATGATCCGGCCGTCGGGCATCCAGGCCACGAAGTCGTCCTGCACCGGCAGCGAGCCGTTCTGTCGGGTGAAGGTCGTCGTCGTCTTGCCGGTGCCGGAGAGACCGACGATGAGGCCGACGCGGCGGCCGCGACGGGTCGGGATGATCTTGCAGCCGGCGTGCAGCGGGAGGCCGCCCCGGTCGTGGACGAGCTTGTTCCACATGCGGAGGCCGCCCTTCTTCGACTCGCCGAAGTAGTCCGAGTTGAAGACGCGGGTCACGCCCTGCTCGAGGTCGACGGCGATCAGGCGGTCGTCCGGGTACCCCTCGGCCTTGAGGTTCGGCGTGTAGACGACGGTCAGCTCGGGCTCGTGCGCCCCGTCGTCAGGATTGAAGTAGAGCTGCTGCTGCATGGCTGCGATGTTCGCGTTCGCTGCCTCGATGTAGAGGCGCGCCGGCGTGCGGAACTCCGGGTCGTTCCCGATGTAGCCGTCGATCACGACCATGTCCTGCTCCGCGATGTAGGCGTCCTGGGCCTCGGCCCACTTGAGGCCCTCTTCGCGCGTCATCGACTGGTTCTGGCCGTCGGGCTCGTCGGTGACGATGAACGTCGAGCGCTTAGAGCGCGACACGACGTCGGTCTGGACGTTCAGGTTGCCGTGCCGCGTCGGCTTGGCGTTCGGCATCTTCGCCGCGAGCTCCTTCGCCTCGGCGGGGCTCGGGTTCTCGATCACGTTGGCTGCCCGCGGCAGCCGGAACAGCATCTTCGCCACGTCGGCTGACTCCCTTTTCGCCTGGTTGAGCCTCGCGATCTTACCCGGCGCGCAGTGCCTGTTCGTGCGCGGGCTCTGCGCACGAACGAGGGGAAGGGGGCCTGGGGAAACCGTGAGGTTCCCCAGCGCCGAGAGGCGGGTCCCCGCTTAGCACGCCCCGAGCGCCTCCGTTAGCGCGCCGTGAGTCGGCCGTGACCTGCCCGTTGGGGCTCCGCCCGAGCGTGACCTCCAGAAAGGAGGCACGCAATGGGCAAGAAGTTCTTCATCTATCTCGCGGCTCTGGCGGCGGCTGTCACGGTCTTCGCCTCACCCGTCGGGCTCGATCTCGTGGGCATCGACAGGCCGGCCGCGGTCCACTCGGCAAACCAGCCTGGCGGTGGCGGGGGCCCCTGATCCGAGACCTGGATCGGAAGACACGAAGAGCCCGTTCACGGGCTCTTCGTGTGTCTGGAAAACCACCTTCCTCAAACGCATGGGGCACTAACAGCCCTCGGCGTTTCTTCAGGCGACGGCGATCGCGTCGAGGAGCGCTCGCCCCCTGGCGGCCGAGGCGACGTTTTCCTTTCGTGCGAACAGGTCGAGTGCCGCCTCGATGGTGTCAGCTGCTTCGTCAAGTCGGTTCGCCAAGCTCAGGACCTGTGCGAGGTCGAGCAAGACCTCGCCGTGCTGGGTCAGCGCGTCGGTGCGCTCGACGATCTCCAGAGCCTCGATGCCGAGCTTCGTTCCCTCTTCCGTCCTGCCGGCCCGGGCTTCCAGCTTCGCTCTGATTGCGCGCCACGAGAACTGAGCGCTTAGATCGTCGCTGCGGGCTCGGGTCTGGGCGATCTCGGCCCATGCTTCCGCGTCCTCGGCTCGATCTTGGCCGAGCAACGCCTGAGCCAGGTCGGCCGCCGAACTGGAAAGGCCCGCCCAGTCGTTGAACTGCTCGAGCGTTTCGCAGCTCGGGCGGAGCGCAAGCTCGGCTGCCCGAGAGTCGCCGGCGATCAATTCCAGGCGACCGAGGACTCGGCCGGAGTTGTTGGCAAGCGCATAAACCTCGCCGAGCTCTTCGTAGATCGAGCTCGCCTCCGCGATCATGCTTCGGCCGGCCTCGGATTGTCCGGTCAACGCCTCGAGCCCGCCCTTGTAGACGAGGACGTTCGCCTGACCGGCCTTGTCGGTCGCCTCCTCCAGCAGCTCGTCGCATCGACGGATCGCTTCCGGCACCGGTGTCGGCCCGAAATAGAGCGCGGCCGCGAGCTCGGCGAGGCAACCTGCTGCTGACCAGCCGGCCCGACGGTAGTACACGAGAGCCTGCTCGGCGGCCTGTTCCCACTCACTGTTCTGGCATTCCATCCCCCCGCGTACGTACCCGACGTGGCGCCACGTGCGCCCCAGGGCGCGGTCGTCGCCGAGCTCCTCGAAGACGGGGATCGCCTGCCCCGCAAGCTCGAGCAATTCGTCCGAGCCATGGGCCGGGTCCCGGAAGAGGTGAGCGTGTGCGAGCTCGATCTTTGCCCGCAGGCTCACTCGACGGTCCCGCGAGGAGGCAGCGATCGCGTCGGCGAACGTCGTCTCTGCACGCTCGAGCTCCCCCGCCCACCTTTGGGCGACGCCGAGCTCGCAGAGGAGCTCCCCCCGCTCTGCGCTTTCCGTGGGTAACAGGACCGCTGCCCTGCTCAGCAGGTTGACTGCCGCCGGCGTGTCGGCACGCTTCCAGGCGCGGATCCCGGCCGCCGCGAGGTGCTCGCCGGCCCACGACGCGAGCCGGCCGAGGTCTGGGTCTCCCGGTCGCAGCTCGCTGCGGTACCGGTGTGCCTGCTCCGCGTGGTAGCCGACGAGCTCGTCGGTGGCTTCCCGCTGCTCGAGCCACGTTCCTTGCCGCTCGTGGAGGTCTGCGCGGCGTTCCTTGGTGATCCCCGCGTACGCCACGTCACGGATCAAGACGTGGTGGAAGCGCAGCGAGTCCTCACCCGGCCGGCCGCGGATCGACCTGATCAGGCCACGCCGCTCCAGGATCGCGAGCCGGCTGTCCAGGCCCGCAAGCTCATCCGGTGGGGAAAGGTGCACGAGCGCGCTGCGCGCGAAGTCTCTCCCGATGACGGCCGCCCGCTCGATGAGCCCGAGCTCGCCCGCTTCGAGCGCGTCGAGCCGGCTCGCGAGCAGAGCCTCGATCGACGGTGGCACCGCTTCGACTTCGGCGGGCTCGACGTCTTCCGTCAGATAGGCGTGCAGCTGCTCGACGAACAGGGCATTTCCTTCCGCCACGGCGACGATCCGGGCGCGGACCGTGTCGGAGAGCTCTCTCGCCTGCGTGAGGTCGGCGACGAGCTCGGCGGACTCTTCGGGCGAGAACGGTTGCAGGGCGATCACGTTCGAGCGTCCCCAGCCGGCGCGCTCGTCGAGCAAGGTCGGGCGGGCGAGGCAGAGAAAGAGAATCGGGGCATCCGAGGCCCAGCTGTCGAGATAGTCGACGAGATCGAGGAAGGTGGGCTCGGCCCAGTGCACGTCCTCGAGCACGACCACGAGCGGCTGGTCTCGAGCAACGGCTTCGAAGAGCTTGCGCGCGGCCCAGAAGACCTCTCCAGTTGACGCGCCCTCGGTATTGCCGGTCAGCTCCGTGAGCCGCGTCGCGACCAGGTCCGCATCCTCGTCCCCGGCCAGCAGCGCCCTGATCGCCTCGCGCGGCCGCTTCGGCGCCACCTGGCGAACGATCTCGGCCAGGGGCAGATAGGTCGCCCCTTCGCCGTAGGAGAGACACCGGCCGACCACGAATCTCGCCTGGTCGCCGAGTCGCTCCGCGAGCTCAGTGGCGAGCCGGCTCTTGCCGACGCCCGCGTCTCCCAGGACCGTGAGCATCAGGCTCCGGTTCTTCGCTCGGACCTGGTCGAAGGCACTTGCGAGCTGAGCAAGCTCGTCCGTGCGCCCGACGAAAGCGGCGTGGCCTGGAGGCCGGACTCCGGCTGTCTCGGAGAGGAAGACGAGTCGATGGGCCGCGGTTCGCCCGAGCGTGCCTCCGAGCTCGACCGGCTCGACCGGCTCCGTCGCTGCGGAATCGCGCACGAGTTGATGGGTGGTCGGGCCGATCAGGATCTCGGCCGGCAGCGCGGCTTCGTGCAGCCTCATCGCGACGTTGATCGCAGCACCGGTCGCGAACGGTTGCGCCGAGGCAGGGTCTCCCGAGACGACCTCCCCGGTGTTGATCGCCGTCCGAATCTGAATCGTGAGGCCGTGGTCTCCCTCGAGCTCGGCGTTCAGGCCGGTGAGCGCTTGGCGAAGCTCCGCTGCCGCTCGCACAGCGCGCAACGCATCGTCCTCGTGCTGCTGCGGGACGCCGAACATCGCCATCGCGGCATCGCCGATGGACTTCTCCACCGTTCCGCCGTGGCGCTCGACGATTGTCCGGACGGAGTCGAAGTAGCGGCGCATGACCGCCCGCGTCACCTCCGGATCGAGCGCGGCGCCGAGGCTGGTCGAGTCGACGACGTCGGTGAAGAGGACGGTGACCGTCTTCCGCCGATCGGGCTCAGCCGCCGGCGCGACGACCCGAGCCGCAAGATCGAGCTTCTGGTCGTGCCGGAGGATCGACTGCTCGAGCTGCTGGAGCTCCGGCGAGGGATCGATTCCCAGCTCTTCGACGAGCGTTTCTCGTGCGGCGCGGTAGGCCTCGAGCGCCTCGGCTTGCCTGCCCGATCTGTAGAGGGCGAGCATCAGCTGGCCGCGCAGCCGTTCTCGCAGCGGGTGCTCGGAGACGAGGGCCTCGAGCTCGCCTACAAGCTGTGCGTGGCGGCCGAGCTCGAGCTGGGCGTCGAGCAGGTCTTCGCGGGCTGCCGTGCGCAACTCCTCGAGCCGTGCGATCTCGATCTGCGCGAACGGCTCGAGGGCCAGGTCCGCGAGCGCCGGGCCTCGCCAAAGAGCCAAGGCTTCGCGGAGCAGCGAAACGCGCCGCTGAGCCTCCTCGGTGTCACCCGCCTGGGCGACGAGGCGCTCGAAGCGGTTGAGATCGACCTGGTCGGCGTCGAGGACGAGCCGGTAGCCCGGTGCATGCGTTTCGATGGTCTCGGCTCCGAGCTGCTTGCGGAGGCCCGACACGAGGTTCTGCAGCGAGCCGACTGCCGTCTTCGGCGGCTTCCCGGCCCAGAGATCCTCGATGAGGCGGTCGGTGGAGACGACTTCGCCGACACGAAGCACGAGCAGGGCGAGCAAGGCGCGTTGCTTTTGACGGCGGAGCTCGAGCTCCCCGCCGTCGATCAGGACCTGGAGCGGCCCGAGGACGCGGAACTCGACTTCTGGCATCGGATCCGTTCTACCACCGCGGTTGCCCGGTGCATAGCGCGTTAGAGACGCGTGAGCGCCATGTGAGCGGAGCGTCCCACGCTGACCCCATGACCGGAACACGACCAGCGGATCTCGCTGCAGAGGCCGAGCGCTACCTCGCCGCAATAGCCGTCTTCCGGGCCGAGGGCTGCGAGCCCCGGTGGCAACTCGAGCCAGGCGGGCTATCGCATCGACGCCGTGCGACGCCCGCCGGTGAGCGCGATCCGCTCGCGTCTCTGCCCAGGAAGACGCAATGAGATGCTCACCGACGAGGCGCAGGATCGATCTCGCACACCAACAGCGACAGAGGAGGGCAGCATGAAGAAGTTGGTGTCACCTCGATCGCCGCTCTGGCAGTGTCACTGGCGGCCGCTTCCGGGGCGCCCGGCTACACGCCCCCAATGAGCAAGAAGAAGGACGGTCTACCCTGCCGGCACCAACCAGCGATTACCAGCCGCCGGTCGGGCACTACCCACCAGTCACCGCGCCCCGGCGTCACGACCGAAGGAAAGCCAGAACCGCAAGAACTCGGCGGTGGTCGTCCGGCGCCGGCATCAGGCGGAGCTTCAGGAAGATGCTGTTCACGTGCGTCTCGATGGTCTTCGGGCTCAGGAAGAGTCGACCGCAGATGCCTTTGTTCGACAGTCCCTCGGCCATGAGGCCGAGCACCTCGCGCTCGCGGGGCGTCAGCTCGGCGAGAGGATCGTCCTCCCTCGGGCGTCCCAGGAGCTGGGCGATCACGTGCGGGTCGATTGCGGTTCCACCTCGGCCCACTCGACGCACGGCCTCGAGGAAGTCGTCGATCTCGAGCACCCGGTCCTTGAGGAGATAGCCGAATCCTTCGGGGTGCTCGCTGAACAGCGCCAACGCATGTGCGGCCTCCACGATCTGCGACAACAGGAGGACGCCAACCTCGGGGTAGGACTCCCTGATCTCCCGCGCCGCGCGCGCGCCTTCGTCCGTGTGTGTCGGCGGCATGCGGACGTCGACTACAGCGACATCGGGTCTGTGACGGCGAACCGCGTCTAGCAGCTCCTCGGCACTTGTCGTTTGCGCAAGGACCTCGAAGCCACTCTCGGTGAGGATGCGGGCCAGCCCTTCCCGGAGGAGTGCCGAGTCTTCTGCGATCACGACGCGCATGGAATCTCTCCGACGATTCGCGTCCCCTCGCCTGCGGGACTGAGGATCCGCAGCCGGCCGCCTTGAGCCTCCACCCGGTCGGCGAGGCCGCGCAGACCGCTGCCACCATCGGCGGACGCGCCGCCGACTCCGTTGTCGGCGACCTCGATCACGAGCAAGCCGTTCTCGAGGGTCGCTGCGATCGTCGCGCTCGACGCGCGCGCGTGCTTCGCGACGTTCGTGAGCGCTTCCGAAGCGACGAAGTACGCGGTCGCCTCGATCGCCGGGCTGACGCGCTCGAGCTTGGCGTCAACGATGACCGGCACGGAGGCTCTCGCCGCCAGGGCGCCGAGCGCGACCGTGAGACCGCCCTGCGTGAGGATTCCCGGATGGATGCCTCCGGCAAGGTCTCGAAGCTCCTCGACGGCGACCTGAACTTCCTCCGCGGCGTCTCCGAGCAAGCGCTCGATCTCGGGGTCCGCCGTTCCACCGTGCTTGCGCTGCGCGCTCTTCAGCTCGAGCGCGAGCGCGACGAGGCGCTGCTGGGCGCCGTCGTGGAGATCGCGCTCGATCCGGCGACGTTGCTCGTCAGCCGCTGCGACGATCCGGGCCCGTGACTCCTTGACCTTGGCGAGCTGGGCCTGCACCTCGGCCTGGAGCCGGGCATTCTCGAGCGCCAGCCGGGCCGCGGCGGCCGCGACGTCGATCAGTTCGGGCTCGTCGCGGAGGATCGGGTCGTGCACGACCGCGGCCAGGGGCTCGCCCTCGTGCTCGAGCATCGTCACCGCCCGGGTCGGCCCGTCGTCGGGCAGCTCGACGGGGAGCCCGTGCACGTCGACGAAAGCATCCCTCTCGGGCAGCCAGAAGTAGACCTCGAGCGTCGGGTCGCGGAGAGCCGTTGCGAGCTCGTCGCGGATCCCGGCTGGGGTGACGGTCTCGAGCCGCAATACGAGGTCGCCGATGCTCGCGTGGGCGAGCCGCGAGCGGATCAGGCCGACGAAGAGCGTGAACGGCAGCGCGATCAGCGCGGTGATCTGCCACCAGAAGACGTTCTCGGCGACGAAATCGGGAACCGGCGAGACGAACGCGACCACGCTGTTGTAGATCGCCCAGAGGGCTGCGAACACTGTCGCCAGGAGCAGCGGAGCGAGAATCCGCCGTGTCCGGGGACTTGCCGTGGCGAGCTTCCGGGTGACGAGAGCGATGAAGATCACCGCAAGTCCGCCGTAGGCGATCACCGCGTATGCGTCCTGAAGGAAGCTCGTGATGCCGGAGTCCCCGGTGACGCTGATCACGCTCTCACGCGGAAGGGGATCGAAGTAGCGCAGCGGCGCCTCGCCGTCGTGGAAGAGCAGGATCGCGATCGGAAAGGCGAGGACCGTGGCGTAGGTCACCTTGAGGAACGTGCGCTCGGCCTTGTCCCGCACCTGGCCCCACGGATAGGCGAGCGCGGAATGCGCCACGAGCGCATACCCGAGCTCACTCACGGCGAAGAAGACGGTGAACACGAGTGCGTCGTGGCTGTAGCGCAGCTGCCGGGCGAGAAGCGCAAAGCAGGTGGCGGCCATGATCGGCCCGAGGAGGTTCCCGGGCCTCCGCGACCACGTTGCGACTCCTGCCGCGAGGAACGACCACGCGGCCGCCACGCCGGCTGCAGCTTTCAGGTTCGTCGTGCCGGCCCCGAGATTGTCGACCTGGACGTCGTACGCAACGAAGCCCAGCACGATCCCCCCGAGAACTACCAGCAACCGGACGTAGAGCGCGTGCACACCGAAATCGTCACACGGTGCGCTCGTCGTGACAACGGGGCCAGCCCTGAGTTCGCGCCGGGGTGGGCACCGAACTGAAGCTCAGTGCACCTACCCGCACAGTCAGGGGCCTGCCCGGTTACGCCGCGAGACCCTCGCACCTACGCTCGGAAACGACGCTCGAAGACATCCCGAAAAAGGAGGAAAGCCAATGTCCAGCGTCGTTCATCGCGGAGCCGTCGTGATCTCCGCTGCGCTCGCGGTCCTCTTCTACGCGCCGGCGGTCGCCGGGGCGGAGAACACGGACCGTCAGCTACTCGAGCAGTACCAGCCGGTCATGCACCTCGACCCGGCCGAGCAGTTCCGCCCGGCCAGCGTGCAGTCGTTCGTCGCCGATTCCGACCTGGAGCAGTTCGGCGGCGGCTCCTGGTCGCTCGCCGACCCGGATCCGGAGCCCGGCGAGCTTCCCGCTCCCGGCACCGGCACATGGCGGCTGAACCAGGATTCCTGCACGCCGACGCTTCCGATCGGCGGGCTCGCGTGTTACGCCGTCGCGGCCTCCGAGGGTGACGGAGCAAGCGTGGTCTATGGGCGCGTCGCCCGTCCACCGGGCGCGATCGTGCTCCAGTACTGGTACTTCTACTACGACAACACCTACTCGTACGCCTACCCGCCGAGCAACTTCATCTGGCAGGCGCACGAGGGCGACTGGGAGGTCGTGAACGTCGTCCTCTCGCAGGACGAGGAGCCCCAGTTCGTCGGCTACAGCCAGCACTGTCGAGGACAGCGGCGTGCATGGAGCACGACGCCGCGGCTCGGCACTCACGCGGTCGTGCACGTCGCGGCCGGCTCGCACGCGAACCTCTTCTCGGTCGGTGTCACACCGATCCAGATCGCGTGCATCCCACCGCCCGCCCTCGCCTTCTTCCAGGCGAGTGGGCTGCCGTTCCCGGTCGACCGCTCCTTCGACGGAGGGGAGATCGCGGGGCCGCGTGAGGCGGGCGGTACGTTCACGCACGTGCGAGTGATCGAGGACGAGCACCCGACCTGGGCCGAGTTCCAGGGCTTCTGGGGCGAGCTGCAGTACTTCCACGCCCCGGCGCCGATCGGGACCGTTGCCTTCGGCACCTCGCCGCAGGGCCCCGCCTACCACGCCGTGTGGGTCGATCCCCTCGGCACGCTCGCCGGCTGGCCGGTGGGATAAACAGGTCATGAGACGCCGGCCGGGTCTGACGGCTCGGCCGGCGTCTTCCGCGCGCTCAGAGGTAGCCCTGAGGCCGCTCCAGGGTTGTGGGTGCGCCGATTCCGGGGCCTGCCCGGTTACGCCGAGAGAGGCGCGGACCTAGGCTCGATGTGTGTCCGAAAACGACTCAAAAGGAGGGACACAGATGCGGCACTCACACATGAAGCCCACGCACATGCTGGTGCTCGCGGTCGCGCTCGCGATCGCCGTTCCCGCCGGCTCGGGCGCGTCTTCGAGCCAGCTCCCGGAGTGCATGGACGAGACGCCGACGATCGTCGGCACCGCCGGTGACGACTTCCTCGTCGGAACTCGAGAGGACGACGTCATCATCGGCCTCGGCGGCCACGACGTGATCGAAGGCCTCGGCGACTTCGATCTCATCTGCGGCAACGAGGGCAACGACCAGATCGACGGCGGCCCGGGCATCGACGGGCTCGACGGTGGCCCCGGCGACGACACGCTCGCCGGTTCCGAAAGCGAGGACATGTACGGCGAGGATCCTGACTTCGCCCTCTACGTCGATGCGGTCGCTCCGGTGCAGGTCAGTCTTCTGACCGGAACCGCAACTGGCGACGGCACCGACACGCTCGTCGACATCGAGGGCGTGTTCGGCTCGGACTTCGCCGACTCGATCGAGGGCGACAACGCCCGCAACTACCTCTATTCCGGCGCCGGGGACGACAAGATCCTCGCCGGCCCGGGTAGTGATTTCGTCGACGGCGAGGACGGGAACGACGCGGTCGACGGCGGTCCCAATGACGACCTGATGAGCTACCGCTACGCGCCCGGCCCAGTCGTGGTCGACCTCGCGGCCGGGACGGGTCATGGCTTCGGCGACGACTCGCTGACCGGAGTCGAGGACCTGCTCGGATCCCGGTTCGCCGATCGGCTCTCCGGAGACGGTGGCGTGAATTGGATCTGGGGCGAGGGCGGCGCCGATGTGATCAACGGCGCCGGCGGTCCGGACGTGCTGTTCGGCGAGAAGGGCAACGACGTCGTCAACGGCGGCGCAGGCCGCGACAAGCTGAACGGCGGGCCCGGACGGGATCGCCTGAACGGCGGCCCCGGCCGCGACAGCTGCGTCGGCGAGAAGAAGCGGAGCTGTCCGTGACGGACAGCTCCACCCAGACCGAAGGGGCGGTGATCCCCCACCGCCCCTTCGTCTCGCGCTCCTTCACGGAACCGGAACGGACGGATCTCGTCGCGGAGGCAGCGCGCTACCTCGCAGCCGTCGAGCTCTTTCGCATCGAGGGCTGTGAGCCGGATTGGCGGCGTGAGCCCGCGCCGCGGCTCCATCGCAATTGACTCGGTTGTCACGAGGCCGGAAGCAAGGCCGGTGCGATAGCTTCCAGTGTTGGTGGAAGCGACGCACGACGTCCTCGTTGTCGGCGCCGGGTGCGCCGGCATGCGCGCTGCGATCGAGGCTTACGATCTCGGCGCCGACGTCGCGCTTCTCTCGAAGATCCATCCGGTTCGCAGCCACTCGGGCGCGGCCGAGGGCGGGATCAACGCGGCCCTCGCGAACGCGTCCGAGGACAGTCCCGAGGAGCACGCCTACGACACCGTCAAGGGCGCCGACTACCTGGGCGACCAGGACGCGATCGAGATCCTGTGCAACGAGGCGCCCGGAGACGTGTACCAGCTCGAGCACTGGGGCGCGATCTTCTCGCGCACGGATGATGGTCGCATCGCCCAGCGGCCGTTCGGTGCGGCGGGCGCGCCGCGGACCGCCTATGCGGCGGACATCACCGGGCACGTCCTCATCCACGTCCTCTACGAGCAGGTGATGAAGCGCGACCTCCAGGTGTACGAGGAGTTCTTCGCCTGGAAGCTCGTCGTCGACGACGAGCGCTGCCAGGGCGTGATCGCCTGGGATCTCCTGAACGGCGGGCTGAAGACGATCGGCGCCAAGACCGTCGTTCTCGCGACCGGCGGCGCGGGCAGGCTCTACAGCGGCACGACGAACGCGTACGCCTGCACGGGGGACGGCATGGCCATGGCCCTTCGGGTCGGAGTGCCTCTCAAGGACATGGAGATGATGCAGTTCCACCCGACGACGCTCGCGCCGACCGGCGTCCTGATCACCGAGGGCTGTCGCGGCGAGGGCGCGTACCTCCTGAACGCCGAGAACGAGCGCTTCCTCAAGAACTACGCGCCGAACGCAATGGAGCTCGCCAGCCGCGACGTCATCTCGCGGGCCGAGCAGGTCGAGATCGACGAGGGGCGGGGCGTCAACGGAAACGTCCTGCTCGACCTGCGTCATCTCGGCGCCGAGAAGATCCTCGAGCGGTTGCACGGCACGCGCGAGCTGTCGATGACATTCGCCGGCGTCGACCCGATCCACGAGCCGATCCCGGTCCGGCCGGGCGCCCACTACCACATGGGCGGCGTCGACACCGACCACGAGGAGGGTGCAACCGAGCTCGAAGGCCTCTACGCCGCCGGCGAGTGCGCGTGCGTCTCGGTGCACGGCGCGAACCGGCTCGGCGGCAACGCGCTGATGGAGACGATCACCTACGGCAGGCGCGCTGGGGCGGCCGCGGCGGACTGGGCGCTGACGCACACGACGGTCGCGGTCCCTCGATCCGTGGAGGTCGATGCACAGCGCGAGCTGAAGGCGCTGCTCGACCGCCGCGACGGCGAGCGGCCCTGGCAGATCCGCGACGAGCTCGCGAAGACGATGCACGAGAACTTCGGCGTCTTCCGCCGCGAGAACCAGATGAAGGAGCAGCAGCGGATCGTCGGCTACCTACGGGAGCGGTACGAGAACGTCGTCGTCGACGACAAGGGCGACGTCTTCAACAACGACCTGACGCAGGCGCTCGAGCTCGGCTACCTGCTCGAGCTCGCCGCGTGCATGGTGGTGGCGGGCATCGAGCGCAAGGAGAGTCGCGGCGCGCACGCAAGGCCGTACGACTATCCCGATCGCGACGACGAGAAGTTCCTGAAGCACACGATCGTCCGCTGGGTTGGCGACCAGCCGGTCCTCGACTGGAAGCCGGTGACGATGACGAAATGGCAGCCGCAGGAAAGGACGTACTGATGCGCTGGGTGCTGCTGCTAGTCCCGTTCACCCTGCTCGCCGCTGGTTGCGGCTCGGAGCCCAGTTCGCTCGCGGGATCCGAAGACGCACTGAAGAGCGCTTCGTCCTCGCGCATCGAGTGGAAGATGGAAGGCGAGAACGTGCCCACGTGGGCCTCGATGAGGTCTACGGGATCCATCGACTACGCGAAGGGCCGGGCCGAGCTGGTCATGCACGGCGAGAGCGACTCGGCTCCTGAGGCGCGCTTGGTCCTCGTGGGCCGTGACTCCTACATGGGCGTTGAGGTCGGCGGCACGATGCATTGGCTGAAGCAGTCGGTTGACGACGCTACCGGCGCTGAGCGGTTCTTTCCCGGTCCGGGCGGGACGAGCCCTGAGCGCTTGCTGAAGGCCCTGACCGATTCGAGCAAGAAGGTCGAGAAGCTGGGCAGCGAGGAGATCCGCGGAGTGACGGCCACTCATTACCGAGCGCACCTCGACGAGACCAAGCTCGGGCTCGAGGGCAACGAGGGCAACGAGGGCGAACCGGGCGTCGTCGACGCGTGGATCGACGGACAGGATCTCCCGCGGCGTATCCGCATCCCGTTCGGGGGCGAAGACCACTCCGGGTTCGTCATGGAACTCTTCGATTTCGGCGTAGCCGTCGAGGTCAAGGCCCCTCCTGCGCGTGAGGTCGTCTCCGAAGACGCGTTCGACAGGCTCATGGACGAGCAGTGCGCAGGCGTTGACAAGGCCCCGGAAGAGATGAACCCCTTGTGCGCGATATTCGGCGCCATCGAAAGCGGCCAGACCTCGCCAACTGAAACGATCCCAACGACAGAGGGGGAATGACGGAAGCAGCCCACATCCAGAGCTGGGAAGGGCCGACGATGGACGTCGCGCTCAAGATCTGGCGCGTCGACGAGAACGGCGAGCGCGAGCTGAAGACCTACGAGGTCGAGGCGCCCGAGTGGGCCTGCCTCCTCGACGTCCTCGACATCGTCAAGGACCGCCACGACGGGACGCTCGCCTACCGCAAGAGCTGCCGGATGATGATCTGCGGCTCCTGCGGGATGCGCATGGACGGTCGGGCGATCCTCGCCTGCAAAGAGCGGATGAAGCCCATCGTCGAGAGCGGCCACGTGCCGACGATCTCGCCAATGGGCAACCTCCCGATCGTCAAGGACCTCGTCGTCGACATGAGCCCCTTCTGGCAGAAGGTGCGCGACGTGAAGCCGTGGCTCGACCCGCTGTACGAGGAGCCGCCCGAGAAGGAGCGGATCGTTTCGCAGCAGCAGATGAACGTGATCAACAAGGAGTCGCTCTGCATCATGTGCGGCTGCTGCGTCTCGGAGTGCAACGCGATGGAGGCCGACCCTGACTTCCGCGGCCCCGCGGCGCTCGCGAAGGGCATGCGGTTCGTCGGCGACGCGCGCGACCAAGTCGCCGTCGAGCGGCTGACCGAGCTGAACGACGAGCACGGCATCTGGGACTGCACCCGGTGCTACTTCTGCAACGAGCGGTGCCCGAAGGGCGTCGACCCGCGCGACGCGATCGCGAAGCTCGGCGCCGAGTCGGTCAAGGAAGGGATCGACTGGGACATGGGGGTCAAGCACGCGAAGTGGTTCGTGACCTCGACGAAGACCACGGGCTGGCTCCGCGAGACCGAGCTCGTGCCGAAGACTCAGGGCATCCTCAGCGCCCTCAAGGAGACGAAGTTCGCGCTTTCGCTGCTCCGCAAGGGCAAGGTGCCGCCGCCGGGGCCGATCCATGTCGCGGCCAACGTCGACGAGGCTCGCAAGCTCTACAACCTCGTCAAGGAGCAGGGCCGAGACGGAGCGCTCGGCATCGTCCAGGGCGAGCGCGGGCTGGCGCGGATCGAGCATGTCGAGGCCGGAGGAGCGCACCGCGACGTCCCAGAAGTCACGCCCGGAGAGACTCCACCACCTGCGGAGGGCTGATGAAGGTCGCGTACTACAAGGGCTGCCTGGCCTCGCTGTCTGCGAAGGAGCTCGACACGTCCACGCAGGCACTGGCGCCGAAGCTGGACATCGAGCTCGAAGAGCTGGACGCGGTCACCTGCTGCGGCGCAGGCGACATCCACGAGGCCGAGCCGGACTACTACCTCCACCTGAACGCGCGCATCCTGGCCTACGGCGAGCAGACCGGCTCGGACACGCTGATGACGATCTGCAACGTCTGCACGCTCAACCTCCGGCAGGCGAACTGGCAGCTCAAGAACGACGACGAGCTGCGCGAGCGGGTCAACACGAACCTCGAGACGGTGGGGGTGCCGCGGTACGAGGGCAACGTCGAGGTGAAGCACTTCCTCTGGCTGATCGCCGAGGGCGAGGGCTACGACAAGCTGAAGCAGGTCGCGCACAAGGGGCTGAAGGGCCTGAAGGTGGCTCCGTTCTACGGGTGTCAGATCCTGCGCCCGTCGAAGATCCTCGGCTTCGAGGATCCGGACAAGCCGCACTCGCTGGAGGCGATCATCGACGCCTGCGGCGGCGAGGCGATCGACTACCCCGCGAAGATCAAGTGCTGCGGGTTCCCGATCATCCAGGCTCGTGAGGAGACCGCGCTCGGCGAGCTCCTGCAGCCGATCGAGCAGGCGACCGAGGCCGGCGCGGACGCGATCGTCACGCCGTGTCCGCTCTGCCATCTCTCGCTCGACGCGTGGCAGTCGAAGCTGCGCGAGCGGACCGGCCGCGACTTCCACATGCCGATCCTCCACCTCTCGCAGCTGATCGGAGTCGCCGCGGGGCTCGACGAGTCCGAGCTCAAGTTCAAGCGGCACGTCGTCCCCGTCGACCCGGTCGTCGAGAAGCTCGAGGTCTAGGGCCGAAAGCGCCGGACGTCGCTGCCCGCGTAGCTCGTCACCCACATCGAACCGTGCGCTCGGAGGACGACGAAGGCGCACGGACCGACCGGACGGAGTCGACCACGCACACGGCGCACACAATGGAGCCTGAATGAAGAAGCCGCTCGGCACACTCGCGTCGCTTGCGCTCGGCGCCGCGCTCTGGGGGCACTTCGAGGCCGGCTGGGTGCGTCTGCGCTCGATCCCGGTTTCGATTCCGGGCCTGCCTCGTGAGCTGGACGGGTTGCGTCTCGTCCACCTGTCGGACTTCCACCTCGGGTTTCCGTCTCGCGGTGAGCGCGCCGTCGAGCGTGCGATCGCATGGACGGCCGCGCGCGAGCCGGATCTCGTCCTGATCACCGGCGACCTCCTCTCGCGCCCGGGTGCCGAGGGCAAGCTTCGTGAGTTTCTCGGCCGGGTGCCGGGGTCGTTTGCCGTGCTCGGCAACCACGACTTCGCGCAATCACGCGACCCGTTCTCGACGCCGAGCGCCGTCACCGATCTCCCCTCGACCACGGTGCTCTTCGACGAGGCTCGGACGGTCGAGCTGCGCGGTCGCGCGGTCCAGATCGTCGGGATCGATCCGCGCACCTATCGGCTGGGAGCATCGCGCCCGACCAAGCTCGCCGACCGGGACGCTGATCTGCGCATCCTGCTCTGCCACTTCCCGCACGTGATCGACCGGCTGCCGTCGCGCGCGTTCGACCTCGTGCTCGCAGGCCACCTCCACGCGGGGCAGATCGTGCTGCCGTATTGGCGCGGGAAGGTGCGGCTCGCCCATCTCCGCTGGACCTACGTGGAGGGGCTCTACCGGCGGCCCGGAGGAGTGCTCCACGTGTCCCCGGGCCTTGGCACGACGTTCGTGCCGTTCCGGTTCTTCGCGCGGCCGGAAGCGACGGAGCTCGTCCTACAATCACGGTCGTGAGCACGAGGGTCTCCGGCCTCACGGGCGTCACACTCCAGGAGGCGCCTCGCGTCTGCCACGACTGCGTGTGGTGGCAGTCGCACAGCGGCCGCCGGACCGACAAGCAGCGCTGGATCGAGCGGGCCGAGACGGACTGGGGTGCGTGGGGGGCCGTCTACCGCGACGACGACGGAACCGTGATCGGCTCGATGCAGTACGGGCCCGCGGAGCTGTTTCCGCGCGCCTGGGACCTGCCGGCGGGGCCGCCTTCCGACGACGCTCTGCTGGTCACGTGCGCGTATCTACTCGACCGGGCGAGCCCGTGGGTCATGCAATCGCTCTTCCTCGCCGCCATCGGCGACGCCCGCGACAAGAGGGCGGGCGCGCTGGAGACGTTCGCGTACCGCTACCCGGAGGGCGAGTCGGCGCACGAGCGGTTCATCGTGCATCGCACGGTCTTCCCGCGCGATTTCCTCTCCGACTTCGGCTTCGAAACCGTGCGCGCAATGGGCCGCGTGGAGCTCGCGCGGCTTGACCTCGGTGGCCTCCAGCCGGTCGCCGAGGGGACCCGGGCGAAGGTCCTACGGCTCGTGAAGCAGGCGTTCTTTCCCGCACCGGCGCCGGTGCCGCCGGGGCCGTAGCGGCGCGAAAGGCGGCACAGATCCGGCACCCACGAGCGCGGATTTCCGCACTACGATGAAATCGGGGAGGAGGTCGGCGGTACCGGAATCAGAAGGCGTGCCGCGGGAGCGAACCGCCCCCGAAAGTCCGGGCGGGTCGCGCGGGCCTAGTAGCCGCTACCGCCTCCGCCGCCGGCATAGTGAGCCCGTTCCCGGGCGTTCCCTACCGAAACTAGGCTGCTAGCGCCTGGCGCGCGAGCAGCAACTCCGCGATCTGGATCGCGTTCAGCGCCGCGCCCTTGCGCAGGTTGTCGCAGACGATCCACATCGCGAGCCCGTCGCCGGCCGTGTCGCGACGGACCCGCCCGACGAGGACGTCGTCGCCGCCGACGGCGTCACGCGCGGTCGGGCGGTCCGTGACGACGACCGACGGCGCGGCGGTGAGGATCTCGCGCGCCTCCTCCGGCGCGAGCGGCCGGTCCGTCTCGATCCATACAGCCTGCGAGTGGCCGACCAGCACCGGCACGCGCGCGCACGTCGCGCTGAGCGGAAGGTCTTCGAACCCGAGGATCTTGCGAGTCTCGGCGCGAAGCTTCGACTCCTCCTCGAACTCGTCCCCTTCCAACGGCCAGTCCATGTCGACGTTGCCCTCGGTCGACTCCCTCGACCGGAGCTCCGGCATCCGGCCCGCGCCCGCGCCCGACGCCGACTGGTACGTCGCGATGCGTACGCGCTTCAGTCCGGCCGCCTCGTGCAGCGGCCCCAACGCGCAGACGAGCTGGATCGTCGAGCAGTTCGGGTTCGCGACGATGCCCTCGTGCGCCGTCGCGGACTCGCCGTTCACCTCCGGTACGACCAGCGGGACGCCTTCGGTGAGCCGGAAGGCGGACGACTTGTCGACGCACAAAGCACCTCCTGCGACCGCCGCCGGGACGAGCTCGCTGCTCGCTGCCGTGCCGACCGAGAAGAAGCAGAGGTCGAGCTCCCCTGCACCGAGCGCCTCGG
>DASTYD010000104.1:0-9018 GCA_035765175.1 Gaiellaceae bacterium | reverse complement strand
GGACTACGTCATCGACTACCACCCGTTCGACGTCGTGGGGTGGGACGGCTACCTCTATCCGTGGACGTTCAACATCAACGACTTCGAGCCGATCACGGGGCGCATCCACATGCCGCCGCCCTCGCACCAGACATTCGCCGGACCGAACTTCGTCATCTGCTCGTTCTGCCCGCGGAAGCTCGACTTCGACCCGCTGGCGATCCCGATCCCGTACCACCACTCGAATCTCCAGAGCGAGGAGATGATCTATTACGTCGACGGGCAGTTCTCGTCGCGGAAGGGGATCGAGATCGGCTCGGTCACGCTCCATCCGTCCGGGATCCCGCACGGGCCGCAGCCGGGGCTCGCCGAGAAGTCGATCGGCGCGACGGAGACGCACGAGCTGGCGGTCATGTGCGACACGTTCCACCCGCTGAAGCTTTCGAAGCTGGCGAAGGACCTCGACGACGGGAAGTACGCCTACTCGTGGTACGAGGAGCCGGGCGAGACGCATACGTACGACCAGGACCCCGCCGGGGCGACGTCGCATCTATGAGGGGCTGGGACACGGCCGAAACCGGCCGGTTCTGAGGTACAGCCCGCCTCCTCCCGCTTTCAATTCTAGTGAGGAACTGCGCACGCGGGGGTGACGGATTCGTGCTGAGAGTAAGCCGATGAATCGGTCCCTCGTGATCGACTTCGACGGGACCGTCACGGAGGACGACCTGCTCGACCGGATCGCGCGCGACTTCGGCGACCCGGTCGTCTACCAGGAGGTCGAGGACGGGCTCGACGCGGGCACCATGCCGCTTCGCGAGGTGATCACGCGGGAGTTCGCGCCCGTCACTGCGCCGCTCGACGTCGTGGTTGCCTGGGTGCTCGAGCACGCTCGGGTCAGGGCCGGGTTCCGCGAGTTCGTCGAGCGCGCGCAGGCGGCCGGCTGGGAGGTGCATGTCGTCTCGAGCGGCTTCCACGAGCTGATCGAGCCGGTACTCGAGAGCGAGGGCGTGGATGTGCTCCTGCACGCGAACCGAATCGACGCGTCGCCGAGCGGCTGGCGGGTCGAGTGGCGGTACCCCGACGACTGTGACCACTGCGGCGAGTCGTGCAAGCGCGCGCTGCTTCCGGATGGGTACGTCGTCTACGTCGGGGACGGCTACTCGGACCGCTGCGCCGCACTCGCGTCCGATCGGGTCTTCGCGACGCGCGGCCTTGCGCGCTACCTCGGGGAGCGGGGAAAGCCCTTCGAGCCCTTCTCGGACTTCCACGCGCTTTCCGACGCGCTCGCCGCCTAGTGCCTCCGATTGCATTCCCGGAGCCGTACGCCTTCGAGCTCTCGACCGCCCGCTACCGCGCTTTCGGGACCGATCTCGCGAACCTCTGGCACGAAGGCGGGCTGCACCGGGTCGTCGATGGACAGGAGGTGCGGATCACCGAAACGTCCGGCGGGGTCGACGTCGAGCCGCTCGACGCCGCGATCGAGCCGGTCGTGCGCAAGCTGCTCGGCGCCGAGTTCGACCTCGGTGAGTTCTACGGCTTCGCAGCCGGCGAGCCCGTCCTCGCGAGCCTGGTCGGTGAGCTTCGCGGCCTCCGCCCGCCGATCGCCGTCGAGCCCTTCGAGTCCGTCGTCACGTCGATCACGGCCCAGCAGGTCTCGCTCCACGCCGCCTTCGCGATCAGGAACCGGCTCATCGAGCGTTTCGGCGTCCACGCCGAGCATGCGTATGCGTTCCCCACGCGCGAGCGGCTGGCCGCGACCGATCCGGCGGAGCTCTTCGAGCTCGGCTTCTCGCGGCGCAAGGCGGAGTACGTGACCGGGCTCGCGCGCAGCGACCTCGACCTGCGCGCGCTCGCGCTCCTCCCGGACGACGAGGTCAAGGCGGCTCTCACGGCCCTCCCGGGCATCGGCGAGTGGACGGCCGACTGGTTCCTGGCCCGCCACCTCGCCCGGCCGCGGGCGTGCCCGGCGGGCGACCTCGGCGTGCGCAAGGCCGTCTCCCGGTTCTACGGCGACGGCCGCGAGCTGACGACGGACGAGGTGCGTACGCTCGGCGAGCGCTTCGATCCGTTCCAGAACCTGACCGCCCACTACCTCCTCGCCGGACTGCTGCAGGCGACCTAGGATCCAAACCGTGCTGACGCTCTACGACGCGGACCGCTGCCCCTACTGCGCCCGTGTTCGGATCGTCCTCGCGGAGAAGGGGGCGCAGTACGAGACGGTCGTCGTCGACCTCGAAGACCGGCCGGCCTGGATCTACGAGAAGAACCCGCTCGGGAAGGTGCCCGTGCTCGAGGAGGGCGACCTCGTGCTTCCCGAGTCTGCGGTCATCAACGAGTTCCTTGAAGAGCGCTATCCGGAGCCGCCGCTCTGGCCCGCGGAGCCGGCCGAGCGCGCCGCGGGCCGCCTGCTCGTCGAGCGCTTCGACCAGCTAAGCCGCCCGTACTATGCGCTTCGCCGGGGAGACGAGCACGCGCGCCCGCGCCTCGACGCCGAGCTTGCCGGGCTCGACTCGCTGCTCACGAGTCGGCCGTTCCTGACCGGCCGCGAGTTCGGGCTGGTCGATGCCGCCTACCTGCCGTGGATCCTGCGGGCCGAGGCGATGCTCGGCGTCGACCTCGACCCCCACTCGGCACTCGCCGACTGGGTGGCACGCATCCGCGAGCGCCCGTCGGTGGCAGCCGAGACAGCTCTTCTGGCCGCGCTGTGAACGTTCGCCAGGCGACTGAGGCGGACCTTCCGATCCTGGAGGAGCTCGTCCTCGCGTACCTGGACGAGCACTGGGCCCGGCCCTACCCACCTCCTCCGCCGGGGCCGTACGTGAGGCAAGGCCGGATCGTCGTCGCCGAGGCGAACGAAGAGGTGGTCGGAATGGCCAAGGGCGAGCTGCGGGAGGGCCTCGGCCACATCAGCTTCGTCTACCTCAAGCCGGAGGCCCGCGGGCAAGGCGGCGGCCAGATGCTCGTTCGCGACCTGGTGGCCGACTTCCGTCAGCAGGGCGTCGCCCACGTGTCGCTGAACGTCGAGCTCCCGAACGACGAGGCGCTCGCGTACTGGCGCCGCCTCGGCTTCACCGACTACCGGCGCTCACTGCTCACGGACCTCGATTCGCTCGAGCAGCGGCTCGCTGGGGGTGACGAGCCCTCGACCGGCTCGGTGTACGTGCAGACCGACGACCAGGCCGCAGTCGAGAAGGCGGTCGTCCGCTGGGCTCCTCGGGTCGCGCGGACCTCCGCCACGGTCGTCTCGGCGCCGGAGAACGGCTGGATCGGCGTCTACGACGAGGTCGCCGGCGGCGAGCCCGACCGCCTTCGCAAGCTCGCCTCCGAGCTCTCGTACGTGATCTCGGGCGTCGTCGTCGCACTGGGGATCGAGCGCGGCGCCGTCGTGCGGCTCGTCGCGTTCGAGCGCGGCCAGATGATGGACGAGTACCTGTCGATTCCCGAGTACTACGGAGCGCTTCCGCCCGGCGACGCGATGGCGCTACGTGCGAACCCGACGCTGCTCGCGAGGCTCTCGGGCGGAAAAGCCCCGGCCATCCGGGCGGCGGCCGCGACCGCCGGCTCGCCCGCAGATCTTCCTCCGCCCGCGGAGGTCGCGGAGGGTCTCGCTGCGGCCCTCGGAATCCCGCGTGCCGTGGTCGGCTTCGAGGAGGCGAAGAGCCTTCCGGGCTCGGTCACGGTGGCCCACACATGACGGTCGCCCTGCTCCACGCGTTCCCGCTCGACGAGCGGATGTGGGAGCCGCAGCTCGCCGCGCTCGGCGATCAGCACGTGCTGGTGCCGAACCTGTACAGCCTCGGCGGGAGCTCGGTCGACGGCTGGGCCGAGCGGGTCCTCGAGCAGGTCGAGGGCGAGCTCGTCGCCGTCGGAGCCTCGCTGGGCGGCTACGTCGCGCTCGCGATGGCGCGTCGCGAGCCCGAGCGCATTCGCGGCCTCCTGCTGGCCGGCTCCCGCGCGACACCCGATCCGCCCGATCGCAAGGCGCTGCGCGACAAGATGATCCGCGTCGTCGAGGAGGAGGGCATCGAGGGCTGGAATCGCGACTTCTCGCCGCCCGGGCCACCGGACCGCATGACCGACGAGCTCGTCCGTGGCATCGAGGCCCTCCGCGACCGACCGGACGCCACCGACGTCGTCAGCTCCTTCCAGGGGCCACTCGTGGTCGTGGTCGGCGACCAGGACGACATCCTGCCCGTGGACGAAGCACGCCAGATCGCCGAGGCAGCGGCGAACGGCCGACTCGAAGTCGTCGAAGGGGCCGGCCACCTTGTCAACGTCGACGCACCGGATCGCTTCAACGAGATCTTGCTCAGCTGGCTCGAGCGAACACGTAGCCTCGCTTCTCGAACGCCGGAATGATCTCCTGGAATCGTTCGAAGCATGCCGGGCCGGTCCGCTCGGCGACCATCGTTTCGAAGTCGCCGCTCGCGAGCCGTCCCTGGTCGGCCTCGAGGCTTCTCAGGGCTGCGGAGCAGCGCTCGAGCGCGGTCATCCAGGCCGCGTGAAGCCGAGCGACATCGCCTGGCGGGAGCAGGGCGGTGAACCGACTCGTGAGTGCGTCGATGTCTCGCCGGAGACGGCGCTCGGCCCGTAGCCACTGCTCGTCGACGAGCGTCGTCGTGTCGAAGCGGCAGACACGGCAGGGCTCGCGTTCGAAGTAGGTGAAGTTCACGACGTCGTCGAACAGCCGGTCTGTCGCTTTCGCGTCGACGACGTTCCGCACGACCGAGAGGTACTCCTCTTTCGTCAGCGGTTCCCTGGCGGCAGGCCCGCTCATCAGGACAACGGCTGCGAGGGCGCCGACCGCGAGCAAGCGAAGCATCTACGAGACGGGGACGCGCTCCTTGGCGAGAAGTTTGCGCAGCATCTCGGCGTTTGTCGGCGCTTGCGCCTGCTCGCGACCGCCCACCCGGCTGCGGTTGTTGTTGTTGAAGAGGACGTACGCCTCCTCGGCCTGCTGCGAGAGCTCCTTCAGCGGGTCGACCCACTCGGCGAGCTCATCCTCGGAGTACAGGTAGTCGAACCGCTCGGCCGCGCTCCCGCCGCGGACGTTCCACGTCCCCGCGTTCCGCCCGTGCATGCGGACGTAGAGGATCGGCGCCGTCAACGCGTGGACCGTCAGCGGGACGTTCTTGCCGTCCATGCGCGGCGCGTCGACGACCACGTGCGCCATTCCGTGCTCCTCGAGGAAACGCAGGGTTTCTTCGCGCTGCTCGTCCTCGTACCAGCTCCGGTGGCGGAACTCGACCAGCATCTTGTCGTCCTCGACCTGTTCGCGCGCCCACGCGAGATAGTCGTACGACGCTTCCTTCGGGACGACGTACGGCGGGAACTGGAACAGCAGGCCGCCGAGCTTCCCGGCGGAACGGAGCGGCTCGAGCGCGGCCCGGAAACGGCTGAAGACCTCGGCTCGGAACTCACGCGAGGGCCGGTCGACCCGCCCCCGATCGTCCCTCGGCGCCTCGTCGCGCAGATCCGGCGGCAGCTGCTCGATCTTCACCGGATGTCTCGTCATCACGCCGAAGGCCTTCACGTGCATCACGAACCCGTCCGGCGTCCGCTCCGCCCAGCGCTCGACCATCTCCTCGACCGGTAGCCGGTAGTACGTGGAGTCGACCTCGACCGTGTCGAAGTGCTCGGCGTACCAGGCGAGTCGCGCGCCCGACGGAGTGCCTTTCGGATACCAGTACTTCGAGAGCGCCTCGTCGGCCCACGAGCAGGTTCCCACCCGGATCGGAGTGGCCATGCCCGCCAGGATACGAGAGCGGGGCCCCTTCCGAGGCCCCGCTTCTGAACCGCTCGACTACTAGCGCTTACGTCTTGCGGTGACGACGTTGAAGGCGAAGAAGGAGAGCGTCGCCGTCCTACAGCCCTGCGGCGTTGGTAGCGGTGGTGCAGGGCACGGCAGCGCCAGGTCCGCCAGCTCGAGGACCTGGACGCCGAAGCGCGTCTTCTTCCTGATCTTCTTGCGGAACGTGTAGCTCCCACTCGCGTTCGTCCTTGCCTCCCCGACCTTCCTGTTGCCGACGTAGAGCTCGATCACGGCTCCCCGATACGGCCTGCCGTCGACCAGGAGCTTCCCGGAGATGGTCACGCGACCCTTCTTCAGGCTCTTCGACTTGACCGTGAGGCTCACTCGACCGGGGACGACTGCCTGGCCCTCCGTCGTGCCGCCGGGGTTCGGCTGCGGCGATCCCGCCACGTACGGCGTGAACGTCGCGTGCCAGACCCGATCCTGCGTGTTGGACGGATTCGTGAAGACCCCGTTCACGTCGAAGAAGGCGAAGAGGAGCTGCGCGCCCGCGGGAGTCCCGATCGGGCCCGCGAGGCAGAGCTGGATCTTCGCCGAGGCGAATGTGGCTTCGGGGCCGGCCGTGACGGCGTCCACGTAGATGGGAACCGTCAGCGGCGTGCCCGCGACCGTGATGTTCAGCTTCCAGACGGCGCCGTGCAGCCCTGGCGCGCATTGGTTGGCCTGGTACAGCGCGGGATTGTCGGCGACGACCTGTCCCTCGACGTCGACCTCGGCGTTGCCGCCGCCGCGGAGGATGAGCCGTGCGCTGACGTCACCGATCTTCGTGCCGGGTGCCTGACTCAGGTTCACCCCGTAGCCGAGTGGCGCGTAGATCGTGTCCTTCGCGGTGGCATCGTCAGCCGCGGTCTGGACGTGTCCCAGGAGGATCGCCGTCGGACGGCCCGGGGCGTTCCTCTGCGACGTGACGGACAGGCTCGGCGCATACGCCGCCCAGGCCGAGCCACTGAACGCCAGCGCGGACACGACCGCGCCCGCCGCAATGGCCAGGCGGATGAACCTTCTCATAGAGCTTCCTTTCCTCGGAGTTCCTGAGTTAGACGAAAGATTTCAGCAGGAGTTAACCGCCAGTTTGACTCGCGAGTCAATAGATCAGCCTAGATCAGCGCGAGATTGGCGTCGCGAGGGTCGGCAGCGTGAGCCGGGCGCGCCCGACGACGAGCCTCGCGGAGCGCGGGACGCCCGACAGGTAGAGGAGGTTCCCCGAGCTCTGCGCGGTCGACGTCGCGGCCACGGTCAGGCGCAGTCGCGAGCGTGGTGGGACGTTCGTCACCTGGCTGATCAGCCGGATCGCGACCTCCTTCGGCTTCGAGCCGAGCCGGACGCGGGCGCCGCCGGAGCTGACGACGATCTCCCTGCCCTGCGGGCTCAGCGCCGACAGGACGGCGACCACGTGCGGCCAGCCGTTTCGGCTCGAGAGCGCGACTCGCAGCGACGGCGCCCCGAAGGTTTCGAGTCTTGCCTTCCTACGCGGGAGCGTCCGAACGACCCTGCCGGTCGAGCCGATCTCCTTCCTGCCCGGGAACGCGAGGCGCAGCGTCTTGCGGGTCGGCAATGAGCGGTACGAGAAGGTGCGGCCGGTCCAGGGATCTGGCGCGAGCTCGACGGGCCGCTCGGTGTCGATTCCGTTCGGGAGGTTCTTCAGGTAGCGGTCGAACCAGCGACGGGCGGTCGGAAGGACGTGTCCGAGCTCACCGGCCGGATGCGGCGAAGGTGCGTGCCCGAAGTCCGCCAGGTAGAGCCGCTTGGGAACTCTGAGTCGGGCGAAGGGGACGAGCGCCTGGTCGAGGTCGAACGCGAAGTCGCGGCGGCCCTGGAGTAGGAAGGTCGGGGCGTTGACTTGACCGAGCATCTGTCGCGAGGAGCGCGCCGCGGCGAACGCACGAACGGCGGCGAGGTTCCGGCCGGCCAGAACATCGTTGACTATCGGGCCCACCTCGGGAGCGGCCCGCGCCGCGATCGACTGCCAGAAGCCGAGCACGATGCCGGAGCGCGCGAGGTCCTGCGGCGCGAGAGCGGCATACAGGTCGGTCCACGCCGCCGCGACCTCGATCGCCTTGAAAGGCACGCCTTCGGCGGCGGCCCGCCAGATCGCTCCTCCACCATAGGAGTAGGCGAACGCTCCGATGCGCCCCGGGTTGACACCCGGTCGTGATCCGAGCCAGGCGACAAGTTCCCGCACGTCCTGGATCTCGCGCGGCCCGTCGATGCCGACGAGACCTTCCGACTGGCCGTGGCCACGCGCATCGAACGTGAGGACGGCGTATCCCTGGGGCGCGAGCTGCGTCTCCGCGATCGTGTTGATCGACATCCCAAGGGCGTTCGTGTCGTCACTGCGGTTCTCGCCGATCCCGTGAAGCATCAGTACGCTCGGCCAGCCTGGCCCTGGAGGAGGGGTGTCCGGGGTGTAGTAGGTCGCGGCGATCTTGGCGCCATCACTCATCGGAATGACGACGTCGACCTTCGAAAACGCCGACGCGACCGCGGGCAGGGCGAGCGCGAGCCCGGCGAGCGCTGCAACGAGGCGCACCATGCCCTCAGCCTACAATCGCCCCATGGACCCCCGGCCGGTAGGCGTGTTCGACTCGGGCACCGGCGGGCTGACCGTGCTCCACGAGTGTCTCGTGACCATGCCGCACGAGGACTTCCTGTACCTCGGGGACCTGGCGCGGCTGCCGTACGGGCCTCGGCCCCTCGGCGAGATCCGGCGCTTCGCCGGCGAGATCGCGGGCTACCTCGAGGGGCAGGGCGTGAAGCTCGTCGTGGCGGCGTGCAACGCGGCGACCTCGGCCGCACTGCCCGAGCTCCAGGAGCGGCTCGAGGTGCCGATCGTCGGGGTGATCACGCCCGAGGCGCACGCTGCCGTGCAGACGACCCGCAACCGACGGATCGGGCTGCTCGCGACGCAGGCAACCGTGACGGCCGGTCGCTACGCCTCGCTCGTCCATACGCTCGACGCCGGCGTTCGCCTGTTCCCCGTCGCCTGCCCGCGACTCGTGCCGCTGATCGAGGGCGACGACCCGTTCGGCGAGGCGACGGTCGCCGCCGTGCGCGAGTACGCCGCGCCGCTGAAACAGGCGGACGTCGACACGGTGATCCTGGGCTGCACCCACTATCCACTGATCCGGCCGATCTTCCAGCGGGTCTTCGGCCGCGGCGTGACGCTCGTCTTCTCCGCGGAGGAGACCGCGCGCGAGGTGGCCGAGACCCTGGAGCGGAAGTCGATC
>DASTYD010000103.1:0-4285 GCA_035765175.1 Gaiellaceae bacterium | reverse complement strand
GCGACGATGATCTTCCCGTCCCGCTGGACCGCAACCGCGCGCGGGAAGGCCACCTCCCCGACCTTCGTGACCGCCCAGCCTCCCTCGCCGAACGACGCGTCGAGCTCGCCGGTCGACGTCCAGCGATAGACGCCGAAGTAGTGCTCGCTCCCTCCGTCCTGGATCTCGCCGGTCGCGAGAATCTTTCCGTCGGGTTGGAGCGCGATGTCCTCGGCTCCGCGGGGGAAGTAACCACGGGTGTAGCCGGTCTGGTCGTACGAGCGAACCCAACCGTCGCCGGAGAAGGTCGGATCGAGCCGGCCGGAAGCGGCGGCCGAGGCAAGCGCGATCGAGCTCAGGGCAACCAGGGGCATCGCCGCAAGCGCGCGGCCAAGCATCAGGAAGGCATTTCCCGCGGCCGGCGTCTGAGAAACTGACTGCGTGGCGGGCGAGCTCGCAGCGTTCCTCGGGGTCTCGGCGGTCGTGATCGCAACGCCGGGGCCCGACACCGCGCTCACGATCCGCAACACGCTCATGGGCGGTCGCCGCGCCGGGATCTTCACGGCGTTCGGGGTCTCGACCGGTCAGGCGATCTGGACGCTGGCGACCGCTGCCGGGATTGCGGCGCTGCTCGCCGCCTCCGAGCCTGCGTTCCTGGCGGTCAAGCTCGCCGGCTCCGCTTACCTCGTCTGGCTCGGGCTCCAGGCGATCCTTGCCGCCGTTCGCGGTCGCACCAGGTCCGCTGTCCAGGCACCGAGTCGCTCCGCGTTCCGCCAGGGGCTCCTCAGCAACCTCGGGAATCCGAAGATGGCTGCGTTCTTCCCGAGCCTGCTGCCGCAGTTCGCGGGCTCGTTCTCGATGCTGCTCGCCCTGGGGCTGACGTTCTGCGTGCTGACGCTCGTCTGGCTCGCCGCGTACGCAGTCGTCGTCGCGCGTGCGGGCGACTTCCTGAGCCGCACCGCGGTGCGCCGGACCGTCGAAGCAATGACCGGCGCGGTGCTCGTCGCGCTCGGTCTCCGCCTCGCGACCGAGCGACGCTAGTGGCTCTGGCCGCCGCGCCGCTGCCGCCGCCGGCGATCGTCTCGCCCGCTCCGCGCGAGGTCTCGTACGGGCGCATCGAGGGACGCCTCCCGGCTGGCACCCGCCAAGTTCTGGTCCGCGTCGGCGGCACGCTACTGGCGACGAAGGACGTGAGGCGCCGCCGGTTCGTCGTCGTCGTCACGCTCCCGAGCCGGGACGTGACGATCCGGGTGACCGCGGTCGACGCGCTCGGCCGCCGCTCCTCGACCCTCGTCGGGCCCGTCTACGGCCTCCCGCGCGAAGCGGCCCCGTACGCCGGGCCGATCCCCGCCCTCCGAGGCTACGAGGACGCCCGGCTCGCCGGCGCCACGCGTAGCCTCGCCCGCCGCTTTCCCGGCGTGTGCGGCTTCTTCGTCCAGGACCTCCGCACGGGCGCCGGGGCCTCCTGGAACGCGCGTGCCCGCTTCCCCGCTGCCTCGACGCTGAAGCTCGCGATCGCGGTCGAGCTCTTGCGCAGCCTGCGCGGGATCCCGCAGCCGGGCTCGCGGCTCGCGGGCCTCCTCTGGCGAATGCTCGTCTACTCGGACGACCGTTCGGCGAACGAGCTGCTCACGGCGATCGGCGGCTCGATCTCCGGCGGCTCGGCCCGAATCAACTCGATGATGCGCGCACTCAACCTCGCCGACAGCGAGATGTACGGCGGCTACCTCGTCGAGGACTCGCTCGCGCGCCGGCCGATCCCGCTCGAGATCCTCGGCCGCCCGTACTTCATCGGCAAGTACACGACCGCCTGGGACCTGGCCCGGCTAGAGCGGGCGCTCCACCTGGCCGCCGGAGCGCGGGGCGCCCTGATCTGGCGCTTCTCCGGCGCCTTCACCCCGTCGGACGCGCGCTTCCTCCTCTACCTGCTCGCGCACTCGCGGACTCGCGGCGGCTTGACCGGAGTGTGGGGAGGAGGCGTGACCGTCCTCCACAAGGCGGGCTGGATCGTGAAGGCGCGCCACGACAGCGGCCTCGTCTACTCGTCCGGCGGCGCCTTCGTCGTCACCGTCCTCACCTGGAACGGCGGCGGCGTCGGCTCGGCCTCCGATCTCCTCGCCACCCGGGTGGCGCAAACGGCGATCGAGCACCTCCTGCGTTGAGGCGGCACATCCCGCCGCTCCTCCGGGAGAACGTCGTCTTCCGGCGCTTCTGGCTCGCCCAGACGATCTCGCTCATGGGCGACCAGGTGACGATGATCGCCGTCCCGCTGACCGCCGTCCTCGTCCTCGACGCGAACGCCGCGCAGATGGGCTACCTCGTCGCGGCCGAGCTGACGCCGAACCTCCTCTTCGCGCTCCACGCCGGCGCGTGGGTCGACCGCCGGGGCGGCAGGCGCCAGATGATGATCTTCACCGACCTCGCCCGCGCCGGACTGATCGCGACCATTCCGCTCGCGTACGCCTTCGACGCGCTCACGATGACGCAGCTCTACGTCGTCGCCTTCGCGGCCGGAACGATGACGGTGCTCTTCTCGGTCGCGTACGCGTCGCTCTTCGTCGTGCTCGTCGAGCGCGACCAGTACGTGACCGCGTCGTCGTGGCTCGCAGGGAGCCGCGCGTTCTCGTTCGTCGCCGGGCCAAGCCTCGGCGGGCTCCTTGTCCAGGCCCTGAAGGCGCCGTTCGCGTTGATCGTCGACGCCGTGTCGTTCCTGTTCGCAGCGGTCTTCCTCAGCACGATTTCGCCGGAGGAGCCGCCGAACGAGGAGGCCGAGCACGGCCACGTCCGAGCCGGCATCAGCTATGTGTTCCGAAACCCGACGATGCGCGCCGCCCTCCTCGGGGCCGCGACGATCAACCTCTTCAACTTCATCTTCTGGGCGCTGTTCATTCTCTACGCGGTGAGAAACCTTGGCGTGAGCGCAGGCACGCTCGGGCTCGTCCTCGGCGCGGGCGCGGTCGGCGGCCTGATCGGCTCGATGGTCACGACACGGCTCAGCCGCCGGATCGGAATCGGCCGCGCGTTGCTGCTCGGCTCGATCCTCTTCCCGGTGCCGCTCGTCCTCGTGCCGCTCGCGGAAGGGCCGATGTGGCTGATCCTGGCGATGCTCTTCCTCGCCGAGTTCGGCAGCGGCCTCGGCGTGATGATCCTCGACATCAGCGCCGCCTCGATCTTCGCCGCGATCGTCCCGCCCCGTCTGCGCTCGCGCGTTTCCGGGGCTTTCACGGTGGTCAACTACGGCGTGCGGCCGGTCGGGGCGCTGATCGGCGGCTTCCTGGGGACGGCGATCGGCCTCAGGCCCGCGCTCTGGATCGCCTCCGTGGGAGCGATCCTCGGCTTCCTCTGGGTCCTGCCCTCGCCGATCCCGAAGATGCGCGAGCTGCCCGAGATCGAGGAGCCGGAGCCCTAGGAGATACATTCGGCGCATGCCGTTCCCGTGGAGCTGGTACGCCGACCCTGAGGTGCTCCGCCGGGAACAGGAGCGAATCTTTCGCCGCACCTGGCAGTACGTGGGCCATGCCGGCAGCGTCGAGAACGTCGGCGATCGGTTCTCGGCCTGGGCCGGTGAGGTGCCGGTGCTCGTCGTCCGCGGCGAGGACGGGCCGCGCGCCTTCCTGAACGTCTGCCGCCACCGGGGCTCGCTCCTCGTCGAGGGCGAGGGCAGCGGGAAATCGGTGCAGTGTCCCTACCACGCGTGGACGTACGGGCTCGACGGCTCGCTCCGCGCTGCGCCGCGCTCGGAGCGCGAGCCGGACTTCGACCCGGACGGCCTCTCGCTCGTGCCGCTCCGCCTCGAGACGTGGGGCCCGTTCCTGTTCGCGAACCCCGACGAGGATGCGCCGCCGCTGGTCGAGACGCTCGGCCCGCTGCCCGAGCTGCTGCCGCTCGACGGGCTCGTCTTCCACTCGCGCGACGAGTTCGAGGTCGCGGCCAACTGGAAGATCGCCTGCGAGAACTACCTCGAGTGCTACCACTGCCCGGTCGCGCACAAGGGCTTCAGCGCCACGTACGACGTCGACCCCGACGAGTATCGGCTCGAGCCGATCGCCGACCACGTCCTCTCCCAGTTCGCGCACACGCGGGATGGGGAGGAGGGGCAGGCGCAGTTCCATTTCGTCTGGCCGAACCTGCGGATCAACGTCTTCGCCGGCGCACCGAACCTCTCGCTCGGGCCGCTCCTGCCCGCGGGCCCCGAGCGGTCGAGCGGGGTCCTCGACTACTTCTTCGCGCCCGATGCGGATCCGGCCTGGCTCGACGAGCTGCTCGAGTTCGACCGGCAGGTGGGCGCCGAGGATCGCGTGCTCGT
>DASTYD010000102.1:0-9654 GCA_035765175.1 Gaiellaceae bacterium | reverse complement strand
GAGACGTACGAGCTCGCAGAGGGCGTATCCCGCCGTCTCGAGGCGGAGAACCCGGGTCTCGTGACGACCGAGTGGCTGAAGAAGAAACGGCGCGGCGTGCTGGTCGACCATCGCCAGAACGGGCACGGAAAGACGATTGCGTCCGCCTATTCCGTGCGGCCGAAGCCCGGGGCGCCGGTGTCGACGCCGCTCCGCTGGGAGGAGCTCGGCGAGAAGGTGCGGCCCCGCGACTTCGGCAGGCGCGAGACACTGGCGCGGATCGAGAGGCACGGCGACCTCTTCGAGCCGGTGCTGCGCGGCGGCCAGGCGCTGGGGCCGGCGCTGCGCTCGCTCCGCGCGGATAGCTCAGCGCGCGATGGGCGTGACCGCGCCTGAAGGGTTGACGCGGCCGACCCGCACGCCGCCGCCCAGTGCCGCCACGTAGACGGTGCCTCCGGTGCCCTCCGTGACGGCGGTTGGCTGGGTGAGCCCATGCGCGATACGCGAGACCTGTCCACTGGAACTGACGCGCGCGATAGAGCCGCCGAAGAGCTCGGCGACGAGCACCGCGCCGTCGGACGCGACCTCGATACCGATCGGCTGAGCGAGCCCGGCGGCGAGGGTCTCGAGCGACGCTCCCGGGCGGAGTCGCTTGAGCGATCCGCTGTACGTGTCGGAGACGTAGATCGTCCCGTCCGCTGCGACGGCGACTCCGTGGGGGCGATCCAGGCCGGTCGGGATGACGGTGGAGATGGTCCCGGTTGCGCCGTCGACGCGACGGACGCGGCTTCCGTACTCGGCGATGAACACGTTGCCGGCGGCGTCGACGTCGATCGAGGTCGGCAGGTCGAGCGCCGCCTGGACGGCCGGCCCTCCGTCACCTGAGTAGCCGCTCGCCCCGTTGCCCGCGACCACCGTGACATCGCCCCCGGGGCCGATCCGGTGCACGCGCAGCGCTGCCACGACGTAGATCGAGCCGTCGGGGCCGAGCGCGAGCTCGAGCGGCCGCCCGAGGTCGCCGTGGACCGAGGTGATCCGCCCGCTGACCGGGTCCAGCCGCGCGATCCTGTTCCGCTGCCCGTCGGCGACGAGAAGCGTGCCGGCCGGCTCGGCGGCGAGGCCGAAGGGCTCGCGAACGTCGAGCGGCCCCGCGCCGACGACGACCGCGCCCAATTGTCGCCCGGCTCGGCCGACCCTCGCTGTCAACCGCCAGCGCCCCAGCCTTGGGAAGCGCAACGTGATCCGGTAACGACCGCGGGCGACCCGTCGTGCCTTCGACGAGATCCGCGTCGTGCCGAGGCGGGCCGTGACCACGGGTCGGCCATGGGCAACCGGACTGCCGCCTCTGCGGACGAGCAGGGTCGCCGACCAGGGGCGATCCACGGCGGCCGGACCGCTTGCCCTCAGGACCATGGTCAGCCGGTCCGCGCCGGAAGCGCTCGAGGCGAGCACGGCGCCGAGGACAAGCATCCCGAGTGTAAAAGTAGTGCGGATCCGGAGTATTATAGCGCGAATTCGCGCTAGTTGCCAGCGGCGTCCAACTTCCGTGCAGCGCGGCGAAGATCTCGAAGCCGGGCTCGCCATGAGGAGAGCGGCTTCCCCAGCGCCTTGTCGAGGTCGCGTTCGACGCCGCGCAGGATCGGGGCCGCCGCCTCGAGATGGCGCCGGCCCTGCTCGGTCGACTCGAGGAGGTGGGAGCGGCGATCAGCCTTGTTCTCGATCCTGTGTGCCAGTCCGCGCCCGACCAGCGTGTTGACGAAGTCGCGAGCCGTTGTCGGCGGGTAGCCGCCTTCGACCGCGAGCTCCGTGGGCGTGACCGGTGCGTGGCGGTCGATCAGCCAGAGGACGTAGAGGAGGTTCGGGTCGATGCCCTCGGCGATCATTCGTCGGGTCAGGAGCGCGGCGACCGCCCCGTTGGCGCTGTGCAGCTCGAAAAGGATGCTTGGCACCGGCCGTCCCGTCGCCATGGCGCGATCATAGGGTCAGGCATGAGGACCGCTGTCGTCATCGGCTCGGGGCCGAATGGGCTCGCAGCAGCGATCACGATGGCGCGCGCCGGGTGGGAGGTGACTGTCCACGAGGCTGCGGACACGATCGGCGGCGGCGTGCGATCCGAGGAGCTGACGCTGCCGGGCTTCAAGCACGACGTGTGCTCGGCGATCCATCCGCTCGGGCGCGACTCCCCGTTCTTCCGTGATCTCGAGCTCCCGGTCGGCTGGGTTCAGCCCGACGCCCCGGCTGCACATCCCCTCGACGACGGAACTGCCGTGACCACTGAGCGTTCGCTCCTCGCCACGGCCGAAGGCCTCGCGGACGATCGCGGTGCCTACCTGCGCGTTCTCAATCGCATCGTCTCGAGCTGGCACGACTACGAGCCGGTGGTCCTCGGCCCGTTCCTGCCCAGACCGAACCGTCTCCTGCACGCGGTCGACCTCTCGTTCGCCCGCGCCGGGCTTTCGAGTGCGCAAGGCCTCGCGAAGCGCTTCCGGTCGGAGCGCGCGCGAGCACTTCTCGCCGGCCACGCGGCGCATTCGATGCTCCCCCTGGAAACGAGGCCGAGCGGGGGAGTCGGCCTCTTCCTGATCGCGACTGCGCACGTGAACGGCTGGGGCTTCCCGCGCGGCGGGTCGCAGCGCCTCGCCGAGGCCCTCGCCGACCGGCTGCGCGAGCTCGGCGGCGAGATCCGCACGAGCAGCCGGGTGGACGAGCTTCCGACGGCCGACGTCGTCCTCGCCGACGTCGTGCCTCGCGAGCTCCTCCGCATCGCAGGCGACCGCCTCCCGGCGCGCTACGCGAAAGCGTTGCGGCGCTACCGCTACGGCCCGGGCGTCTTCAAGCTCGACTGGGCGCTCGACGGGCCCATCCCGTGGGCGGCCGACGACTGCCGGCGCGCTGCGACCGTCCACCTGGGCGGGACGTTCGAGGAGCTCGCCGAATCGGAACGTGCGCCGTGGGAGGGGCGGCACGCCGAGCAGCCGTACGTCCTACTGACCCAGCCGTCACTCTTCGACGACTCGCGCGCCCCTACGGGCAAGCACACCGCCTGGGCCTACTGCCATGTCCCGAACGGCTCGACGGAGGACATGACCGAGCGGATGGAAACGCAGGTCGAGCGCTTCGCGCCGGGGTTCCGGGACCTCATCCTGGCCCGGACCGCCACGGCACCCGCCGACTTCGAGCGGCGGAACCGCAACATCGTCGGCGGCGACATCAACGGCGGCGCGATGGACCTCGGCCAACTCTTCTTCCGGCCCGTCCGAAAGCTCGTCCCCTACAGGACGGCTCTCGAAGGGGTCTACCTCTGCTCTTCGGCCACGCCTCCCGGGGGTGGAGTCCACGGGATGTGTGGACAGTCAGCGGCGCTGGTCGCGCTGCGTGATCACGACGGTTCCTTGGCGCACACTTGAACCTTCGCGCGTCGGGCCGGAACGGATTTCGTCGTCACTCCTTGTCGTGCCCGGGCGGGTCGTAGTCCATCGTCCGTCCCGTTCCGATCTCACCGCAGGCGACGTAGGTGTCGATCGCGTCCGCCGACTGGTGGACGTTGATCGTGAACGACCCGCGGCGGAGGGCGGTCAGCTCCGCATCGACGATGCTCACCGACGTTCCGGACTGCACTTCCGAGAGCCCGTACTCCGGCTGGGGGTCGAGCTCGTCGCAGAAGCCCACGTGGATGTGAGCCGGCTGCCGCGGAGCGACGGCGCCGGTCACGTCGAGGACGACCCTCGTGCGGTTGCCGAGCGGTGTCAACCTGGCGGTGCCTGACTCGCCGGACCCGTTCTGCTCGACGAGCATGACGTAGACATCGTCGCTGCTCACATCCGCCGCGGCCTTGCTGCTCCCGCCACAGCCCACCCCAAGCAGGAGAAGGGCCGTTGTTCCGATCGCACAGGGAGCTGTCAGCTTCATCACTCCGGAAGTTCGCTCTCGCGCCCGGAACGGTTCTCTACCGGCCCACGACCTCGAAGTCGGAGCCCTTGACGCGGCTGAGCGTGTGCAGCTGGTCGTTCGACCACCGCGGGTCGGGAGCGCCGGTGATGTACCAGCTCGAGCCGTTGTCCGAGACGAGCATCCCGTAGCGCTTGAGCGCGACGAGCACGATCCGCGCCTGGCGCGGGAAGTCGTTGGCGTCGAAGCTCGCCTTCAGTCGCAGCCTGAGGCCCATCGGCGGCAGGCTCGGGTCGTCCGAAGTGCTCGCGTAGTGGCGGGCCGGGAAGACGTACGCGCGGCGCGTGCGCTGGACGGTGAAGCGCAACGCATGGTCGATCCGGCCTCGCTTCACTTCGTCGTAGCGCGCGAGCCCGGGGAGGATGGCGAGGCCGGCGGCATCGGCCGAGGTCCAGCCGGCGGGACGGAGCTTGTTCGAGCGCAGGTTCCAGATGGCGCCCGACCCCGCGCGCCAGCCGTTGCCCCTCGGATAGAGGGAGAACAGCTCGTACAGCCGGCATGAGTCGCGGTCGACGATGATCGCGTGCCGGTCGCCGGTCGACGAGCGGCCGCCCTCGATCTTCACGTTGCGCGGGATCGGGTACGGCCCGCGGTCGGACTCGTCGGCGTACTCGAACGAGACGCGCTTCTTCGCCTGGCGCTTGCCGACGACGGTGATCGGGATCCCGATCGGCGCGCCCTCCCAGAGCCCCGACCCGAAGTCGGCGTGCACGCTCCCACCCGCGCCGATCGAGCGGATGATCTCGTCGGAGCTCGGCGCGACCGGCAACTGGTCGACCCGCTGGTTCCACGGGCTCGACTTCGGGAAGACGGGGCAGCGCGGAGCGGACGGCATGCGCAGCGCCTCGGCGGAGGAGCCTCCGAGGGCGAGCACGCAGCCGACGAGCAAGGGGAGCCGGCGCCTCATGCCTCCTCTATCGACCGGCGGAGCTTCTCGACCAGAGGGTCGGCATCCCCCCAAAGGGGCGGGCAGTCGTCGAGCGGGACCCAGCGGCAGACGTAGACGAGGCCCGAGTCCATGCCGGTTCCCGTGACCGGGTGCTCCCAGGCGTCCGAACCTCCGGGCGGGGCAACTGCGTGGAACGCGTGGCTCTCGTGAGCACCCGGCCCGTACAGCTGCTCGAACTCATCACCGTCGGCCAGGACGCGCACGATCTCGATCCCCGTCACGCCGGTCTCTTCCTCGACCTCCCGGCGCAACCCATCCTCGAGGTCCTCGTGACTGTCGACGCGCCCGGCAGGCACCTGGGTCGGGACGTGTGACATGCCCTTGTGGTCGAAGATCAGAAGCTCGCGGCCACGGGTCACGTAGCCGACGACCCGTTTGCGGACGAGCGCGTGGACAAAGTCGCCGCGCTGGCCCCAGAGCTCGAGGTCGGCTCGGACCGGCAGCCAGCGAAAGGCACGGCCGTCGTGCTCCCACGTCGCCGGAAGTTGTTCTGTGGACGTGACCTGCACATAGTGCACGGTGGGGCTCTCCGCGCTGCCGACTTCTCGGACGAACACGACGTCGATGCCGGCTTCCTCCTTGACCTCCCGAACCGCCGTCTCGGCGACGGTCTCGCCCTCCTCGATACCGCCGCCGGGCACGACCGCGGTGTACTTCGGCAGTCCCGGCACGTCGAAGACGAGCAGCTCGTCGGCTCCCGTCTCGGGGTGCTCGCGGGTGACGTAGGCGGTGACGGGCGGCCGGGGTCTCAGCTCTTCTGGGCCCGCATCTTGGCCTTGTAGGCCCGCTTCTTCTCCTGGTAGGCCTCGAGCGCCTCGCGGGAGTCGACGTCGCCGAGTGTCGGATGCGAGGGCGTGAGGCCCTCAGCCGCCTTGATGCCGAACCGTTTCCAGAGCACGGCCGACAGAGCCTTGATCTTCATCTCGCCGAAGCCGGGAAGCGCGGAGATGCGCTTCCGCAGGTCGTCCGAATCGGCCGCCTCGCGCCAGAGTCTCGACGCGTCGCCGCCGTACTCCTCGTCGACGAGCGCGCAGAGATCCTGGACCCGCGTCGCCATGGCGCCCGGGAAGCGATGCACGGCAGGCGTCTCGCGGAAGGCGGCCTCCACCTCGGCCGGATCGCTGGTCGCAATGGCGAGCGTGCCGAGCCGCTGCTTGATCTTCAGCGGCCCCAGGAACGCGGTCTGGACATTGACCTGCTGGTCGAGCGCGAAACCGATCAGAAGCGCGAGCGGGTCGGTTGCGATCAGCTCGTTCGCCTCGTCGCTGTCCGTGTAGTAGAGCCGGTCGGGTGCCGCGACGGCCATGCGTCTAGGTTACTCCTCCGTCGCCGCCTCGAGCCACCGATGCACGTCGTCCTCGGTGCGCAGCCGGAGGAGGCGCGCGTCACCTTCGAACCGCTTGGGCCATTGCCGCTTGTGCCGGACGTGCGAGCGAAGCACCCAGACGAGGATCGAGTCCCGGCTCGTGAACGCGTCTCGCCAGGATTCGCGATTGCCGTTCCAGAGCTCGACCTGGTTTCGGATCCGGTGCATCGTGCGGCGCCAGACGCGCGGCCACTTGACGGAGAGCGGAAGGTCGAGCCAGACGATCGTGTCGGCCTCCGCCACGACGAGGTCCCCCAGCTTCGAGTCGTAGTTGCCGTCGACGATCCAGCCCTCTGGTGCCGCGTCCAGCGCCCGGCGAACGATCGCCTGGAACTCTTCCGCGGTCGGCTCGGACCAGTTGGGGCCGTGATGGAGCGCGTCGAGCTCGACGTACGTCACTCCGAGCCGATGGGCGAGGTCGGACGCGGTCGTCGATTTCCCGGCCCCGCTCGACCCTTTGACGACGATTCGCCGCGGCATCGCTAGCGCAGCGCGGCGACGACGGCGTCGACGTTCGCCCGCCAGATCTTCTCGGGCACCGGCGGCAGGATGTCGTCCCAGATAGCCGCGAAGCTCCCGATCAGCTGCGGGATGCGGGCTGGACGGGCCATGAACCACCAGTGAAGGTGCTCGCCGCCGTCGCCCCAGCGGCAGACGTGCACGCGGCCGATCTCGCCGACCGACCTGATCGCGCGCTCGACGCGACCGAGGAGGACGCCGAGCTCCGCCGCGAGCTCCTCGGGGAGGTCTCCCGGTTCGGCGAAGTGCTCGCGCGGCTCGAGCATGAGCACCACTGGGAGGCCCGTCGGTCCGAGTGCAAGCAGCCGCCAGCGCTCGTCCGTCCAGACGTACTCGTCGTCGGGAGCCTGGCAGCGGCGGCAGTCGACGCCGCCCTCTCCGAAGCGCGGCTTCTCCTTCTCGACGGGCGGGAGGAGCGCCCGCGGTCGCATCTCTCCGTCGAAGGGGAACGTCTCCCACTCCTCGACGGGCGGCATGCGGAGCCCGTCCTTGACGCGCTCGTAGAGCTCTTCCGGTGTCTCCGGCATCGATCGGCGATGCTAAACGCGTGGAGTGGCCGGAGTCGTTCTACGCGCTCAAGCGGGGTGAGGGATGCCCCATGTGTGAGCAGGGGCGTCCCGAGGAGACAGCGCACGGTGCTCGTTTCTTCGCCGGCGAGGTGTCCGATGCGTACCTCCAGCGAGCAGACATCCAGCGTGGCTACTCCGTCGTCATCTGGCGAGGCCGTCACGTGGCCGAGCCGTCCGAGCTGAGCGCCGAGGAGGCCACGGCCTACTGGCTTGAGACCCTGCGCGTGGGCCTTGCGATCGAGAACGTCCTCGAGCCGGTGAAGCTCAACTACGACCTGCTCGGGAACTCGCTTCCGCACCTGCACACGCACGTCGTCCCGCGGTACGCCGACGACCCGCGACCCGGCTGGCCGTTCCCGTTTCCGGACGAGACGCGCCCGCCGATCCCCGAGGAGGTCTTTCGGCGAGATCTGGAGGCCCTGCGCCGGTGGTTAACCTGAGGGCGTGAGCGCCCTCGACGTCTTCTCCCCGAAAACGCGAGCCTGGTTCGAGGGAGCCTTCGAGGCGCCGACCCCTGCCCAGGAGCAGGGCTGGCCGGCGATCGCAAGCGGCAAACACACGCTGATCCAGGCACCGACCGGCTCCGGCAAGACACTCGCCGCCTTCCTGTACGGGATCGACAAGCTGACCGCCTCTCCGGGCGAGGGCCTGCGCCTCCTCTACGTCTCGCCGCTGAAGGCGCTCAACTACGACGTGGAGCGAAACCTGCGCGGGCCGCTCGCCGGGCTCGACAGCGACCTTCGCGTGGCAGTCCGCACGGGGGACACGCCCCAACGAGACCGAGCCGCGATGCTTCGCGAGCACCCGGACATCCTGATCACGACTCCCGAGTCGTTCTACCTGCTCCTCACCTCGCGCGCCCGCGAGATGCTGAAGTCGGTCGAGACGCTGATCCTCGACGAGGTGCACGCCGTCGCCGGCACCAAGCGGGGAGCGCATCTGGCCCTGTCCGTCGAGCGCCTGGACCGTCTCGTCGGGACCGGGACGGTGCCTGGCACCGGACATGTCCAGCGGATCGGTTTGTCAGCGACGCAGCGGCCGATGGAGGAGATCGGGCGGTTCGTCTCCGGCGGCCGGCCGATCGAGCTCGTCGACGCGGGCCGCGCGAAGGAGCTCGACCTCAAGGTCGTCATCCCGCTCGAGGACATGCGCGAGCCAGGGGAAGGCAGCTCGATCTGGCCGTCGATCTACCCCGAGGTACTCGAGCTCGTCCGGCAGCACCGGTCGACGATCGTCTTCGTCAACAACCGCCGCCTGGCCGAGCGAATCGCGCTTCGCCTGAACGAGCTCGCCAACGAAGGCGTCGAGGACGAGAAGCGCACCGAGATCGCGCGCGCCCACCACGGGTCGCTCGCCCGCGAGCAGCGACTGGAGATCGAGGAGCTCCTCAAGAAGGGCGAGATCCCCTGCCTCGTCGCGACATCGTCACTCGAGCTCGGGATCGACATGGGAGCCGTCGACCTCGTGGTACAGGTCGAGTCGCCGAAGTCGGTCGCGCGCGGGCTCCAGCGGGTTGGGCGGGCCGGCCACGAGCTGGGCGCCGTCTCGCGCGGCCGCATTTTCCCGAAGTACCGCGCCGACCTGCTCGAGTCGGCCGTCGTCGTCGAGCGGATGAAGGTCGGAGCGATCGAGGAGACCGTTATCCCGCGGAACCCGATCGACGTGCTCGCCCAGCAGATCGTCGCCATCGCAGCCGATACGGAGATCAGCGTCGACGAGCTGCACGACCTCGTCCGCGGCGCCTACAACTTCGCCGACCTCTCCCGCGTGCAGCTCGAGAACGTGCTCGACATGCTCGCGGGCCGGTACCCGTCCGACGAGTTCGCCGAGCTGCGGCCCCGCATCGTCTGGGACCGGACGGCCGGGGTCATCCGCGGCCGTTCCGGGGCGCGGCAGCTCGCCGTCACGAACGCAGGGACGATTCCGGATCGCGGCCTGTTCGGCGTCCACCTCGTCGACGGCGGCGGCCGAGTCGGGGAGCTCGACGAGGAGATGGTCTACGAGGCTCGCGCGGGTCAGACGTTCCTGCTCGGCGCCTCCACCTGGCGGATCGAGGAGATCACTCGCGACCGCGTGCTCGTCTCGCCGGCCCCGGGGGTTCCTGGCCTGATCCCGTTCTGGAAAGGTGAGGGGCCGGGCCGGCCTTACGAGCTGGGCGAGGCGATCGGCAAGGCCTCGCGCGAGCTGGCGGCGCTCCCCGAGAAGAAGGCGCTTGAGCGGCTCACGGAGCAGCACTCCCTGGACGAGCAGGCGGCGCAGAACCTGATCACGTTCCTGAACGACCAGCAGGACGCGACCGGCGCCGTGCCGTCGGACCGCACGGT
>DASTYD010000101.1:0-6023 GCA_035765175.1 Gaiellaceae bacterium | reverse complement strand
GCCTCCGCCGAGGAGGGCCGTGACACGTTCGAGACGCTGACCGAGATGCTCGTCGAGCTGGTCCGCGAGGTCGCCGCGTGATCTCGCACGCCGACCTGCCGCGCGAGCTCAACCTCGCGACCTGGTTCGTCGATCGCCACGTCGAGGAGGGCCGCGGCGGTCGGACCGCGCTGATCGGGCCGGCGGGCGCGACGACGTATGCGGAGCTCGCGGGCCTCGTGAACCGCTGCGGCAATCTCCTGCTCGAGCTCGGTGTGCGAGCCCAGGACAGGGTTCTCCTCGTCCTCTGTGATTCCGTCGAGCTCGTCGCGCTCTGGTACGGGGCGCAGAAGATCGGCGCCGTCACGGCCGAGGCGTACACCTTTCTCCAGCCCAAGGACTACGCCTACTACCTCGACTACACCGATGCGGCGATCGTCATCGCAGACGAGACGACGGAGGCACCGGTCCGCGAGGTCGCACGCGGGCGACAGGTTCTCGTCGTCGACGAGATGTTCTGGAAGCGACTGAGCGCGATGTCGGACGAGCTCGAGGCGGCGCGGACGACCAAAGACGACTTTGCGCTGTGGAAGTTCACGACCGGCAGCACCGGACAGCCGAAGGGCGCTGTGCATCCCGTGCACAGCCCGGTGCTCAGCAACGACTGGTACGCGCAGGGCGTGCTCGGGATCCGCGAGGACGACGTCGTGCTGCCGGTGCCGAAACTCTTCTTCGGCTACGCGCGCGACCTGACCGCGCTCTATCCGTTCGGCGTCGGAGGCGCCGGGATCGTGTTCTCGGAGCGCTCGACGCCGGAAAAGATCTTCGAGCTGGTCGCCGACCATCGCCCCACGATCCTCGTCAACGTGCCGACGATGATGGCCCAGATGATCGACTCGGTCCGACATGGCCGGTGCCAGGCACCAGACATGTCCAGCTTGCGGATGTGTACGTCGGCCGGCGAGGCGCTGCCGCGCGAGCTGCACGACCGCTGGCTCGACACCTTCGGCGTCGAGGTCCTCGACGGGATCGGCTCCTCCGAGCTGTACCACATCTACATCTCGAACCGACCGGGCCAAGTCCGGCCCGGGAGCACCGGCCAGCTCGTCCCCGGCTACGAGGCCGAGCTCGACGAGAGCGGCGAGCTGCTCGTCACCGGCGACACGGCCGCATTCTTCTACTTCGGCGACGAGGAGAAGACGAAGCGCACGTTCGACGGCGACACCGTCCGCACGGGCGACCTGTTCGAGCAGGACGACGACGGCTTCTTCTGGTACCGCGGCCGCGTCGACGACCTGATCAAGGTCGGGGGGATCTGGGTCGCTCCGGCCGAGATCGAGCACTGCCTCATCACCCATCCGGACGTCGTCGCGTGCGCGGTCGTCGGCGTCGCGCAGAACGGCCTCACCGTCCCGCGGGCGTACGTCGTCGCACGGCAGCCGGTCGAAGAGGAAGCGCTACAGGACTTCGTGCGCGAGCGGCTCTCGCCGCACAAGTATCCGCGCGAGGTGCGGTTCGTAGACGACCTGCCGAAGACGCCGTCGGGAAAGCTCGACCGGAAGGCGCTCCTCGCATGAGCCGCGTGGTCGTGGTCACGGGCGGCGCGAAGGGGATCGGGAAAGCGATCGCCGAACGGTTCTCGAGCGACGACGTCTACGCGCCGGGCCACGACGAGCTCGACGTCGCCGACGAGGATCAGGTCGCCGCCTTCTTCGCCCGCATCGGCCGGGTCGACGTGCTCGTGAACAACGCGGGCATCGCGGCGGGGGCACCGCTCGCGCGGACGACGCTCGAGGACTGGCGCGCGCACTTCGACGTGAACGCCACGGGCGCGTTCCTCTGCACCCGGGCCGTCCTCCCCGGCATGATCGAGGGCGGACATGGCCGCATCGTCACCGTCGCATCCGTCGCCGGGCTCTACGGCGCTCGCTACACAGCCGCGTACGCCGCGTCCAAGCACGCGGCCGTGGGGCTGATGCGCGCGACTGCCGCGGAGGTCGCCGGAACCGGTGTCACGGCGAACGCCGTCTGTCCCGCCTACGTGGATACCGACATGACCCGGCGCACGGTCGAGAACATCGTCGCCAAGACGAGCCGGACGGCCGACGAGGCCCGATCGGACCTCGAGTCGATGACGCCGCTCGGCCGGCTGCTCGAGCCGGACGAGGTCGCGGCGGCGGTCGTCTTCCTGGCCTCGCCCGAGGCCGCGGCCATCAACGGGCAGACGATCGTCCTCGACGGCGGGGGTCTCCAGACGTGAGCCCGTTCCGCGGCTCGGCCGCGTTCACCGAGGAGTGGGAGAACTTCGACTTCGCGCTCGAGGACGGCGTTGCGACCGTGGCGTTCTCGCGCCCCGACAAGCTGAACGCGCTCACCTTCGACGTCTACGCCGATCTGCGCGACCTGCTCGGCGAGCTCCCACATCGCGGCGACGTGCGCGTGCTCGTCCTCACCGGCGAGGGAAGGGGCTTCTGCTCGGGGGGCGACGTCGAGGAGATCATCGGCGAGCTGCAGAGCATGAGCGCCGGCGAGCTCCTGGACTTCACGCGGATGAGCGGCGCGGTGGTCAAGGCGATGCGGGAGGCGCCACTCCCGGTCGTCGCAGCCGTGAACGGTGTCGCTGCCGGGGCGGGCGCCGTGCTCGCACTCGCCGCCGATCTCAGGCTCGTCGCGCGTTCAGCGAAGTTCGCCTTCCTCTTCACGCGCGTCGGGCTGGCCGGAGCGGACATGGGCGCCGCGTACCTCCTACCGCGCCTGATCGGCCTCGGCCGCGCGAGCGAGCTGCTCATCCTGGGCGACGAGGTCGATGCGGAGCGAGCCGCCGAGCTCGGGCTTGCGTCGCGCGTCGTCGACGACGAGCAGTTGTCCCGAGAGGCAACAGGGCTGGCGCGTCGGCTCGCCGATGGGCCAGCGCTCGCACACGCGACGACGAAGATCCTCCTCACGCGCGAGCTGGACATGGGCCTCGGAGACGCCGTCGAGATGGAGGCGCTCGCGCAGGCGCTGCTGATGAAGAGCGAGGATTTCGCCGAGTTCTACGCGGCGTGGTCGGAGGGGAGGGACCCCGCATGGCGCGGCCGGTGATCGTCAACCCACCCGAACTGCCCGAGCCGGTCGGGTTCGCGCACGCGGTCGTCGCGAGCGGCGCGGTCTACTTGGGCGGCCAGACCGGGGAGGGCGCCACACTCGCCGAGCAGTTCGATTCGGCCGCGACGAAGCTCGTCACGGCTCTCCGCGCAGCCGGCGGCGAACCGGACCAGCTCGTCTCGCTCGTCGTCTACACGACGGACATCGAGGAGTACCGGGCGTCGACGCGCGAGCTGGGGGAGGTCTGGCGCAGGCACTTCGGGCGGCGTTACCCGGCGATGGCGCTGATCGGTGTCTCGGCCCTCTTCGAGCCTGAAGCACGCATCGAGCTGATGGGCGTCGCCGTTCTCGATGGCTGACGTCCTCAATCGCGCCCGCCGCCTCGGACACGAGGTGTTCGCGCCGATCGCGGCCAACGGCCAGCCCGGACGGCTGAACCGTCCCCTCGTCCGCGCCCTCGGCGAGCACGGGCTGCTGGAGCTCGTCTTCGCCGGGTCGGCGGTCGAGCTCTGCGAGCTCAGGGAAGGCCTCGCGCACGGCTGCACGGAGGCGGAGACCGCGCTGGCACTGCAGGGCCTCGGCGGCTATCCGATCCTGAGCCGTGGATCGCCGGCGGTGCGCGAGGAGTGGATCCCGCAGCTCTCGAGCGGGGAGGTCGTGGCCGCCTTCGCGCTCAGCGAGCCCGACGCCGGCTCGGACGCGGCCAACCTGACCCTCCAGGCCAAGCGCGAGCGCGACGGCTTTCGCCTGACCGGGACGAAGCTCTGGATCTCGAACGCGCCCGAGGCCGACGTCTACAGCGTCTTCGCACGAACCTCCGACGACGGAGCGAAGGGGATCACCGCCTTCGCCGTCCCGCGCGAGAGCGAAGGCCTCTCGGGCGAGCATCTCGACCTGCTCGCGCCGCATCCGATCGGCCGGCTCGACTTCGACGGGGTCCGGGTGGAAGCCGACCAGGTGCTCGGCGACATCGACGGCGGATTCGCGGTGGCGATGGACACGCTCGACCTCTTCCGTCCCAGCGTCGGCGCCTTCGCGGTCGGCATGGCGCAGGCGGCGCTCGACGCCGCCCTCGCGCACACGCGGGAACGCGAGGCGTTCGGCCGGCCGCTCTCGCACTTCCAGGCCGTCTCCCACCAACTCGCCGACGTCGCGACGGAGATCGAGGCCGCGCGGCTCCTCGTCCGCGAGGCGGCGACCCAGTACGACGCCGGCGTCCGGCCGGTGCGCAAGGCGTCGGCGATGGCCAAGCTCTTCGCCACCGAGGCGGCACAGCGCGCCGTCGACGTTGCGATCCAGGTGCACGGGGCGCGGGGTCTGGAGAAGGGCCATGTGCTCGAGCACCTCTATCGTGAGGTGCGCGCGCCGCGCATCTACGAGGGCGCGTCGGAGGTCCAGCGCGAGATCATCGCCCGCGAGCTGTTCAAGGAGGCTGGGTGAGCCAGGACAAGTCCCTGACATACACGTCGTACCTCGCGCTGGAGGAGATCCTCGGCGCGCAGCGTCCGAAGTCCGAGGAGCACGACGAGATCCTCTTCATCGTCGTCCACCAGGTCTACGAGCTCTGGTTCAAGCAGCTGATCCATGAGCTGCTCTACCTCCAGCAGATGCTCGAGGCCGGCAACAACGCGCGGGCGTTCGCCACGTTCAAGCGCCTCCTGACGATTCTCAAGCTCGTCGTCGCGCAGCTCGACGTGATCGAGACGATGACCCCGGTCCAGTTCCTGTCATTCCGTGAGCGTCTCGAGTCGTCGTCGGGGTTCCAGTCCGGCCAGTTCCGCGAGCTCGAGGCGATCCTCGGGCGCCGGGACCGCGGCGTGCTGACCGCCTACCACGAAGGCAGCGTCGACTACGAGAAGGTGGAGGCGGCAATGGCTCGGCCGTCCGTCTACGACTCGTTCCTCCGCTACCTGGCCGGGAAGGGCTACGAGGTTCCGGCCGAGGCCCTCGAGCGCGACGTCACGCAGCCGGTGCGGGAGTCGAAGGGCGTCCAGGCCGCGCTGCTCGAGGCGTATCGCGACGACGGCGAGCCCGCGCAGGTCGCCGAGCGCCTCGTCGACTTCGACGAGGGCTTCATGGAGTGGCGGTACCACCACGTGAAGATGGTCGAGCGGACGATCGGCTCGCGTCCTGGGACCGGCGGCTACGGCGCGGAGTACCTGCGCTCGACGCTCCACAAGCCGTTCTTCCCCGACCTCTGGGCCGTGCGCAGCGAGCTTTGATCGACGGCCTCGCGGAGCACTACTCGGCGTTCCGTGTCGCCGAGCGCCTGTTTCTGACCGGCCACTCGCACCAGGCCTGGCCGGACGTCGGGCGGGAGGGGCAGCTGGAAGCGTGGCAGGACGCGGCGGAGCACATCGACCTCAAGTGGGAGCGGGCGTTCGCGAAGGCGGAGCGCCTGCGCGAAGGCGTGCGACGGTTGCTCGCCGACCCCGGCGCGCCGGTCGCGCTCGCGTCGAACACGCACGAGCTCGTGCTTCGGTTCCTCTCGGCGCTGCCGCTCCGGAATCGGCCGAAGCTCGTCACGACGAGCGGTGAGTTTCACACCCTTCGACGCCAGCTCGGGCGGCTCGCGGAGGAAGGGCTCGAGGTCACCCGGCTTCCCACGCGGCCGGTGGAGACGCTCTCCGAGCGGCTCGCGGGCGAGGCTCCTGGTGCGAGCGTGGTGCTCGTCTCGGCCGTTCTCTTCGAGGACTCGCGCATCGTCCCTGACCTGCCGGCCCTCGCGGCGGCATGCGACGACGCCGGCGCGGAGCTCCTCGTCGACGCCTACCACGCCCTCGGCTGCCTGCCGTTCACCGTCGCGGGCCTCGAGCGGGCCTGGATCGTCGGCGGCGGCTACAAGTACCTCCAGCTCGGGGAGGGCAACTGCTTCCTGCGCCTGCCGCCGCAGGCCGACGAGCTGCGCCCGGCGATCACGGGCTGGTTCGCCGAGTTCGACGAGCTGCACGCGGCGC
>DASTYD010000100.1:0-13300 GCA_035765175.1 Gaiellaceae bacterium | reverse complement strand
GTGAGCCCCGCGCTCCTGGCGACGCGCTCGGTGCCTCGTTGAAACGCTCGCAGCGCGACGCGAAAATCTGCCGCGCGCTGCACGTCCTCGAGGGACGGTTCCCCAGTCGGCCGGCCGCCCATCTTTGGGAACAGTATCGCGCTGCGATACGACTAGCCCGTGCGCGAAGGGGCAAGAGCCGACGGTAGATGCTCGGGGAGCTGACCGTCGTCCGCCAGCTCGACGGCCGGCGTTTTCGGCCGCCACACGCGGGTAGTTCGAGAAGCGATGAAAGTCGTCGCCCTGACCGGCGCTTCGGCGGGTGTCGGACGCGCCACGGCCCGCCGGTTCGCCGAGAGCGGCGCCCGCCTCGGTCTCATGGCGCGTGGCAAAGAGCGGCTCGAGGCGACGGCGGCCGAGGTCGAGCAGCTCGGAGGCCAGGCGCTGGTCCTCTCGCTCGACGTCGCCGATGCGCAGGCGGTCGAGAACGCCGCCGCTGAGATCGAGGAGCGCTTCGGCCCGATCGACGTCTGGGTGAACAACGCGATGGCGACCGTCTTCGCTCCCCTGAAGGACGTCAGCCCGGAGGAGTTCCGGCGCGCGACCGAGGTCACCTACCTCGGCTTCGTCTGGGGGACGATCGCCGCGCTCCGGCGGATGCTCCCCCGCGACCGCGGGACGATCGTCCAGGTCGGCTCGGCCCTCGCGTACCGCTCGATTCCGCTCCAGGCCGCCTACTGTGGCGCCAAGTCTGCGATCCGCGGCTTCACGGAATCACTCCGCACCGAGCTCCTGCACGACGGTTCGAACGTGCACGTGACGATGGTCGAGCTCCCCGCGCACAACACGCCGCAGTTCAGCTGGAGCCGCGCCAAGATGCCAAGACAGCCGCAGCCGGTGCCTCCGATCTTCCAGCCCGAGGTCGCGGCCGAGGCGATCGAGTATGCCGCCACGCACCCCCGGCGCGAGCTCGTTGTCGGCTGGCCCGCCCGCAAGGCGATCTACGGCGAGAAAGTCATGCCCGGCCTGCTCGACCACTACCTCGCGCGCAACGGCTACGAGGCGCAACAGACCGACGAGCCGCTCGACGGTGAGCGCGAGGGCAACCTCTTCGAGCCGGTCCCGGGTGAGTTCGGAGCGCACGGCGAGTTCGACGACAAATCGAAGGCGCGCAGCTTGCTGTTCGAGCTCGACCGCCGCCGAGGGCGGATCGCGATCGCCGCCGGCCTCGGCGTAGCCGCGGCCGCCTTCCTCTCGAGAAACGGAAAGGACTGACCTGGCTCAACCATGCGGTCCATGGTTTGAACTGCCAGTGCAGGGCGGCACTATCGAGCTGTGGGAGAACCGAACCCCGTCTGGCAGTCCCTCGCACGGTACGTCGCGAGTGCGCTCGTCGCTGTCGTCCTGATCAGCCTGCTCGGCATTCTCCTCTTTCGCGAGTTCGGGCAGGACGAGGCGATCCGCGACGCGAAGGACCAGACCCGCGCGTCGGCCAAGTGGGCCGTCGAGCCCCTGCTGACGGACGAGGTTCTGCGCGGCGAGCCGCAGGCGTTGCTCGTTCTCGATGACGCCGTGCGCCAACGCCTTCGAGGCTCCTCCGTCGTGCGCGTCAAGATCTGGGATCCGACGGGCCGGATCGTGTACTCGGACGAGTCCCGGTTGATCGGCGCTCGTTATCCGATGAGCCCGGAGGAGCGCGCCGAGTTCGAGGACGACCGGATCGACGCCGAGGTGAGCGACCTCGACAAGCCGGAGAACCGGTTCGAGCGCGAGTTCGGGGAGCTGCTCGAGGTGTATGTGGGGCTCACGACGCCGACCGGAAAGCGCCTTCGCTACGAGGAGTACTACCGGTCGAGCTTCATCGACGACCGCGGGACGCGCATCTTCCACGAGTTCGGCTACATCGCGCTCGCGGCTCTGATCCTCTTCGCACTGATCCAGCTCCCGCTCGCGTGGCAGCTCTCGCGACGGGTGCAGCGCGCGCAGAAGGAGCGAGTGGAGCTCCTGCAGCGGGCGGTCGAGGCATCCGAGCGGGAGCGTCGCCGGATCGCGGCCGACCTCCACGACGGGGTCGTCCAGAACCTCGCCGGCGTCTCGTACTCCCTCTCGGCCGCAGCGAGCACTGCGCCGCCGAACCTCGTGCCCACCCTGAACGAGGCGGCCGCCGAGACGAGGCAGGGGCTCCGCGAGCTGCGGAGCCTCCTCGTCGAGATCTACCCGGCCGAGCTCCAGCGCGAGGGGCTCGAGGCGGCACTCGAGGACCTGCTCGCACCATGCGCGGCAAAGGGGCTCCAGACGCATCTGGAGGTCGAGGACGGTGACCTCCCCGAAGACATCGAGCGGCTGTTCTTCCGCGCGGCGCAGGAGGCCCTTCGGAACGTGGTCAAGCATGCCGGCGCTGAACGGGTCGACGTGGAAGTTGCACGTCGTGACGGCACGGCGACCCTTTGCATCGAGGACGACGGCTCGGGCTTCGTCGTCGGCGAGCGAGCAGAGGAGGCGCATTTCGGCCTTCGCGTCCTCGGGGACTTCGTGCGCGAGGCCGGCGGCGACCTGGACATCCGATCGGCGCCCGGCCGAGGTACTACCGTCAAAGTGGAGGTGAGCGTGTGATCCGAGTCCTGCTCGCGGAGGACCACTCGATCGTCCGGGCCGGGCTCGAGCGCCTGCTCGGCACGACGGATGACATCGAGGTCGTCGCGGGCGCCGAGGACGGCGCCCAGGCGGTCGAGCTCGCGGCCGAGCACAAGCCCGACGTCGTGCTGATGGACATCTCGATGCCCCGCCTGACCGGCATCGAGGCGACGAAGCAGATCGTCGAGGCGAACGAGGACGTCCAGGTCGTCGTGCTCACGTCCTTCGCCGACCGTCCGCAGATCGTGGCGGCGCTCGACGCTGGGGCGGTCGGCTACCTGCTGAAGGACGCCGAGCCGGAGGAAGTGATTCGCGGCGTGCGGGCGGCCGCGAAGCGGGAGTCACCGTTTGCGCCGAAGGTGGCCAGGACGCTGCTCGATGCTCGCGCGCAGCGTCCCGAGATTCAGTTGAGCGAACGGGAGCTGGAGGTCCTGCGCTGCGTCGCGAAAGGCCTGCCCAACAAGCTGATCGCGCGGAGCCTCGGCATCAGCGAGAAGACGGTGAAGGCCCACTTGACGAGGATCTACCAGCAGATCGGCGTCAGTGACCGAACCCAGGCTGCCCTCTGGGCCCGCGAACGTGGCATCTAACGCTCTCGGAGAGCAGACCGAGCTGCCGCCGGAGCCGGGCTTAGCCCGGCGGGAGGCTTGCGAGACCCAAAGAACGCTAGAAGCACGGCCAGCCCCGGCGGCTCCTGAAACGTTCGAGCCGAGCGGACGCTCGCAAGGAGGGGGCACACGGGGGATCCAGGGGTTCACCCGTGAAGGCGAGCGAAGCGAAGCCCTTAGCGTTCTTGTTGCTTCTGCTCGAGCTTGATGAACTCGAGGTCGTCCTTCGTGACGACGAGGCTCGGGCCCACGTTGGCGATTCCGTCCTTGCTCAGCTGGCTCATCGCGTCAGCGAGCGCCTTGCGGGCGTCCTCCTCGGTCTCGGCGACGTCCGCGCGAGTCGTGGAGCCTGAGCTGAACCTCACGTAGGCCTGCCACATGGTCGCGGGATCCTAGCCGAAGCAGACACCTCCGCAAGGCCCACTGTCCGGTGCCAGGCACCGGACATGGCCTCGGCGTGGCGTTGGCTTCGCTTGGGGAGCGGGATGCGGGCTCAGTGGCAGGTGCCCGCCGGACAATGTCTGTTTCGGGGGAAAGACATGTCCCCGCGTGAAGACGCTATGCGACTTCGGCGTCTGCTTCGTCGCTGTCGAGCTGCTTGCTCCACCACTCGGACTCGCGGCGCTGCAGAGCACCCTGGGCCTGCGCGACGTAGTTGGCGAGCTGGCTCTCCTTCGCGCCGAGCTTCTCCTCGAGCTCCGCCACGGCCTGCTCGCGCGCCTCGAGCTTCTCGAGCCGGATGTCGAAGTCGGTCTCGTACCGAGCCTCGCGCTGCTCGAGTGAGTCCTCGCGCTCATCGAGCTCCCGTGTGCGATCACGCAAGGTCGCCTCGGTGTCCGCGACGCGCTTCTCGCGCTTGTCGATGCGAGCGAGCGCCGTCTTCGACAGTTCGGTCTCCTCCGCGAATGCCTCTTCGCGCTCGGTCAGCTCCTTGTCGCGGGCCTCGAGCTGCTGTCTCAAGGCCTCCCGGGCGACGAGCTCCTGCTCGCGCGCCTCGAGCTGAGCTCTCAGCCGATCGAGCTCGTGGCTCTGCGTCTCCTCGAGCTCCGCTTCGCGCCGCTTCAGCTCGCTCTCCTGAGTGATCAGCGCCTGCTCGCGGCCCGCGATCTCGGCGAGGCGTGCGGCCAGCTCCTCCCTCTGGGCCTTGTCGAGCCCCAGCTCCGATTCGCGCCTCTTCAGATCGGCCTCGCGGGTGACGAGCGCCTGCTCGCGGCCTTCGATCTCGGCGAGGCGAGCGCTCAGCTCCTGAACCTCGGCGCCGGACGACGCGAGCTGCCGCTCGAGCTGATCGCTCTCGTCGCGGATTCGCTTGTGCCGGTCGTGCACGTCAGCCTCCCGTCGCCTGAGCGCCGCATCCTCGGCGGCGATCCGCGCGCTTTCCTTGGCCAGGCGCTGCTCGCCCTCCGTCAGCCGTGTCTCGCGGCCGGAGAGATCCTTCTCGCGGCTCTTCAGGTCGTGCTCGCGCCGCTTCCACGTCCCCTCGCGCTTGGCGAGGTCCTGCTCGGCCTTTCGTACCTTCTCCTCCCGCGACGCGAGCCCGGACGTTCGCTGGACGAGCTCTGAGGAGCTCCGGCCCGCGAGTCGCTCGGCCTCCGTCAGCTCGGCGTCGCGTGCTTGGAGCTCCTCCTGGAGCTCGGCGGCAGCAGTCTGGGCTGCTGCAACCTCGTCCTGGAGCGCCGAGAGCCGCGCTCGCTCGGCGTTCAGCTTTTGCCGCTCTGCGGCCAGGCGCTCCTCGCGCTCCCGAATCGCGTTTTCCGTCCCGGACAGCCTCGCGCTGCGCTCCTCGAGCTTCGTCTGCTCATGAGCGACCTCGTACTCCACGCTGAGCTTCCGCTCGTAGGCTTCGACCTGCTCGGCGAGGGCCAGTCGCAGCTCGCGCTCGCGCTTCTGAGCGTCCTCGAGCTTTCCGCGAAGGTCCTCGACCTCGCCGTTGGGCGCGTCAGCGTTCGCCTCGACCGTCGCTGGTGTGTCGAACTCGTAGTTGACGAAGGAGGAGTCGGGCGCTTTGACAGGCTCGGGCGCCTGCTCCTCGGCCCGAGGGTTCTGGCGTTTCTGCAGCTGTGCCCGGAGGCCCGTGCCGAAGCCGCGTTCGGTGGCTTCGGTCTTGGCCCCTTCCTCCTGGGTCTCGTCGGGCTGCTCGTTTTTCTTACCGCGAGGCATAGTGAGCTCCTTAGCCGAAGAGCTTCTCGACGTTGAGGATGGCCGGCCCGAGGATGACGAGGAACATGGCCGGGAAGATGAAGAGCACCGTCGGGAAGAGCATCTTGATCGGCGCCTTCATCGCCCGCTCCTCGGCGGCGGCCTGCCGGCGCAGGCGCGCGTCGGTGGCCTGGACGCGCAGGATCCGTCCGAGCGTCGTGCCGAGCTGGTCGGCCTGGATGATCGAGCGCGTGAACGCAGAGAGCTCGGGCGCGTCGACGCGGTCGGACATGCGCTTCAGCGCCTCGGAGCGGCTCTCGCCGATTCGCATCTCGGACAGCGTGAGGCCGAACTCCTGCGCCAGGGGGCCGTCCATGTGCTCGTTGAGCTTGGCCAGCGACGCGTCGAAGCCGAGGCCCGCCTCGACGCTGACGGCGAGCAGGTCCAGCGCGTCGGGCAGCTCGGCACGGATCTTCTCCTTCCGGCTGCGAGCCTTGAGCGTCAGCGCGTAGTCGGGGCCGAGGAACCCAATGGCGCCGGCGATGGCGGCGCCCAGCACCAGGCCGGCAAGGCCGCGGGAGGCGCCGAGCATCGAGCCCGCGAAGACGCCGAGCAGGGCGAAGAGCGCCTTCAGCGCGAGGAAGCCCGTCGGCGACAGCTTGTAGCCCAGTCCCGCCGCCATCAGCCGGCGTGAGACGTTGTCGGTGCTCGTACGCGGATTGAGCTTGAGCGCCCACTTCGCGAGCACTTCTCCGATCGGCGCGACGAGGCGCTCCTGCAGGCCCTCCTGGGGCGCGCCCGACGGGAGCTCCATCTTGCCCCAGGTGGCGGCGCGCCGCACCGACACGTACCGCTGGCGGGCGGGCGCGGTGACGATCTCGCCGATCAGGAACGCGGCGCCGGCGAGGCAGAAGACAGCGAGTATGAGAACGAGAGTCATCAGTTACCCCTTGAACGAGACGATCTTCTTGAGACACAGGGAGCCGAACGCCATCGCCCCGAGGCCGATGTAAATGAGCATGTGACCCGTCGGCGTGTGGTAGAGCGGGTACATGTAGGTCGGGTTGATGATCGTGATCACGATGGCGATGAAGAACGGGAGCGCAACGAGCGTGTAGGCACCCGCGCGGCCCATCGCCGTCAGGCCCTTGACCTTGCGAATGAACTGCTGGCGCTGCCGGACCGTGTCGGCGACCATGTCGACGAGCCCGGCGAGGCTGCCGCCGACCTGCTGCTGGATCTTGACCGCGGTGATCACGAAGTCGAAGTTCTTCGAGCCCAGTCGCTCGGACATGTCCGCGAGGGCCTGCTCGAGGGGCTTTCCGAGGCGTGCCTCGGCGAGGACGCGGTGGAACTCCTTGCTCGCCGGCGGGTTGCCCTCGTCGACGATCGTCTGCAGGCCGGCTTTGAAGCTGTGCCCGGCCTTGAGCGCTGCAGCGAGCGTGATCAGGACGTCCGGCAGCTGGTTCTCGAACGCCGCGAGCCGACGGCTCGCCTTGAACCAGACGAACGAGACGGGCACGAAGGCTCCTCCGGCGAACGCTCCCAGGGTGATGAGCATCGACGAGGTCATGACCGACGCGATGAGAGCTCCGACGAGCGCGCCCCCGCACATCAGGTAGAAGATCTCGACGGTTCGGACCGGCAGGTCACTCCGCTCGACCAGGCGGTCGAGCCGCTTCCAGAGCTTCCAGCCCTCGAACGCGCTCTCGGTGGCGTTGAACAGCCCGGCCGCTGCCGCGAGCCTTTCCTTGTCCCGCTTCCGCTTCTGCGTCACGGGGTCCTTCGCGATGTGCGGTTCGAGCCGCTTCTTGAGCCGTGCGCCCTTCACGGTGGTCAGCGCGAGGGACGCGGCGATGAGGACGATGAAGAACGACACGATCGCCATCACCTGGGTTCCCAGGACCGTCTTGTAGAAGACCCCGGGCAGAAGCTCCGACGGCTTCTTGTCGTCGGACCCCGGGCCGAGGCTCGCGGGGAGCGCGAGCGGCTTCGGGACCGACTTCTGGTCTTCCCAGGTCGCCTCGAGGAAGGCGGTCTCCCCGGGCCGGACCGCGGTCGCGTAGTCGATCAACCACGTGCGGCGGAGCTCCGACGCGATCTTCGCGTACTCGGCGCTGAGGGTCGCGCTCGACGAGGTTCCGTGGTATGCGCCGCCCGTCTGCTCGGCGAGCTTTCGGAGCGGGGCCGGGTTGAACTTCGGGCTCTCGATGGCGACGACGTAGATCGCCGTCCCGGCCTTGCGTGCGGCCGAGATCGCCTCGGTCAGAGAGGCCGCGCTGCGCGTCTCGTTCCCGTCGGTCACGGCGATGATCACCCGGGCCTCGAGCGGCTCGTCTGCGAGCGTGTTCGAGGCGCGGACGATCGCGTCGTACAGCGTGGTGCCCTGGACCGGGTCGACCTGGATCGACCTCAGAGCTCCGTCCAGCTCACTCCGCTCCGTCGAGAAGGCGGTCAGGATCTGCGGCTTCGTCGCGAACGTGGCCACGGCGAGCCGATCGGCCGCGGGCTTCGCGGCAAGGAAGCTCCGGGCTGCTACGACCGCGTTGGCGAGCGGCGCGCCCCGCATCGACTGCGAGCGGTCGATTGCGAGGACGACGGACTTCTCGGCGCCCAGGTTCTCAGCCCGCTCGATCCGGACGGGCTGGCCGTTCTCACGCAGCTTGGGCGACCGCGAGCTCGGATCGGACGTGAGGACGCTGACGCGGAGCACCGGGAACGAGCCCGTGTCGACGCTCTTGATCGCGACTCCTGCGTAGGCCGCCGGCACGGCGAGGCACATCGCCCCCGCAAGGGCGATCGCGAGTAGACGCTTCGTGATCATGAGAACCCGCCGAAGTTCGCAACCGCGAGGTTCGACCGGTAACCGGACTGCTCCTCTTCGAAGAAGTTCGGCGACAGGGCGACTCCGTGCGCTGCCATCTTGTCGAGGAAGTGCGGCTTGAGGCCGGTGCACAGAAGCGGCGAGAGGAGCCTCGAGGGGCCGCTCGCGGCAGTTTCCTCGTCCGGCGGCTTCGCGACGAAGATGTCCTGCAGGGTGATCACCTCGGACTCCATGCGGAGCACCTCGGTGATGTGGGAGATCTTGCGGGAACCGTCGACGAGGCGCGTGATCTGCACGAGCAGGTCGAACGCGCTCGAAATCTGCTCGCGGATCGCCCGCAGCGGAAGCTCCACGCCGGCTGTGAGGACGAGCGTCTCGAGCCGGGACAGCGCGTCGCGGGGAGAGTTCGCGTGGATCGTGGTCAGCGAGCCCTCGTGGCCCGTGTTCATCGCCTGGAGCATGTCGAGCGTCTCCGCGCCGCGGACCTCACCGACGATGATCCGGTCGGGGCGCATGCGGAGGGAGTTCCGCACGAGCTCGCGGATCCGGATCTCGCCCTGGCCCTCGATGTTCGGCGGTCGAGCCTCGAGCGTGATCACGTGGTCCTGCTGGAGTTGAAGCTCGGCTGCGTCCTCGATCGTGACGATTCGCTCGTCGCCGGGGACGAAGGCGGAGATCGCGTTCAGCGTCGTCGTCTTACCGGTACCGGTACCTCCGGAGATGAGCACGTTCAGCTTCCCGCGGCAGCACGCGGCGAGGAACTGAGCGGCCTTCGGCGTGAGTGAGCCGAAGTTGATCAGGTCGTCCATCGTGTACGGGTCGCGGGAGAACTTCCGGATCGTGAGCGTCGGCCCGCGCAGCGACAGCGGCGGGATGATCGCGTTCACACGGCTGCCGTCCGGGAGACGCGCGTCGACCATGGGCGAGGACTCGTCGATTCGGCGGCCGACCTGGGACACGATCTTGTCGATGATCCGCAGGAGATGCGCGTTGTCGGCGAACGTCGTCTGGCTTCGCTCGAGCTTGCCGTCCCGCTCGATGTAGATCCGGTCGAAGTTGTTGACCATGACCTCGGTCACGGAGTCGTCTCGGAGCAGCGGCTCCAGCGGCCCGTAGCCGAGGATGTCGTCGGTGATCTCCCGGACGATGCGCCGCCGCTCCTCGCGTGTGAGCGGCGTGCGGTCGAGCGCGAGCTGCTCCGTCACCTCGCGCAGGACGCGCTCGGAGAGGTTCTCGCTCGTCTCGGTCGTGAACAGGTGCGGACCGAGCTTCGCGATGCACGCGTGGTGGATCCGGGTCTTCAGCTCGGCATACGGATCGGCAGGCTTCTCAGGCGGCGCATCGCCGATCGCCTGGCTCGGACCGAGCGCATTCGGCTGCTCGTCGTAGGAAGCGGATTCGCCGTTCTCGCCGCCGCCCTTGATGCGGTCGTGAAGGCCCATTGCTAGTTACCGTTCTTTCCCAGGAAGCGGCGCTTCCCGTTCGCGGATGCTGCTGCCGGCAGGAGGGTCTTCGCCATCTCGCGCACCGCGCGGCCGAAGTCCGACTTCGGGTCGGAGAGCACGGCCGGGTTGGAGCGGTTGACGGCGAGCGGGACCACTCGGTCGCTCGGCACCTCGAATCGGATCTTCGACTCGAGGGCGGCCTCGACCTCGCCCTTCTTCATGCCGACGTTCGAGTTCGCCCGGTTGAGGACGACCCGGACGCGCTCGGTCGGGAAGGACAGGAGCTGCAGGGTCTGGAGGCTCAGGCGCACGTTCTTGATCGTCGGCACCTCGAGGCCGCACAGGAGCAGCAGGTCCTCGGTCTGGTCGAGCGTCGCCAGCATCGGCCCGTGGAAGAACGGCGAGGTGTCGACGACGATCGCCTCGTACGACTCCTTCGCGACCTCCATCAGCCGGACCAGCTTGGCTTCGGTGACGAGCTCGGCGTCCTCCGGCCGGATCGGCGCCGGCAGGATGTCGAGCCCGCACGAGTGATGGGTCGTATAGCCGGCGAGCTTCTCCGGGTCGAGCTCGCCCGGAGCGGTGACGAGGTCCTGGATCGTCTTCTCCGGCTCGATCCCGAGCATGATCGCCGCGTCTCCGAACTGCAGGTCGAGGTCGAGCAGAAGCGTCTTCTTGCCCGCGTTCTTCGCGAAGCAGGCGGACAGGTTCGTCGCCATGACGGTCTTGCCCGTCCCGCCCTTCGGCGAAAAGACGGTGACGACGCGGCCGTTGCCGCGAGGGCGGCCGTCCTTCGACCGGCGGCCGGAATGGCTCGCCTTGCGAATCGCGAACACGACGTTCTCCGTCAGCTGCGGGAGCAGGAGGACGTCAGCCACGTCGGCGTCGAGTGCCTCCTCGAGCAGGGCCGAGGCCTCACCGGAGGCGAGCAGGACGATCGGCGCCTGCGTGTGTTCCCGGATGGCTGCGATCTCGTCGACCGGCAGGGCCGAGCTGCGCGTGGCGTGTAGGACGGCCTGCAGGTGGCCTCCCGTCAGGGCGCCGGCGCCCTCGCGGACGTGCTCCGTCTTCCCGACGAGCTCGAGCTCCGAGTGACGCCCGAGGGCGTCACTCAGCTCGGTCAGGCCTTCGCAGTTACCCGTGATGAAGACGCGGGTCTTCTCGCGTGTCTGCGTCTCGACGGTCATTACCGGCCTCCAATCGCGCGGCGGCGCTGCTTGCCGTTGACCCCGTCGAACGCGTTCGTGACGGAGTTGTTGAGCTCCTCCGGGCTGTCGGACGGATCGGTGACCGGCCGTAGCTGGAACGTCCACTCGCCGTTGTTCACGATCCACCAGAACTTCGTGGCCTGGGAGTCAGTCATCGCGAGCATGGCCGTGAACCCCTCGTTCGGGTTGCTGCTCAGCCTGCTGGAGACGTTGTTCGTCTGCGGCGCCTTGAGCACGAGCAGGTTGCGCAGCAGGACGCGGCTGACGTGGTTCTCCCTCGACTCCGGCAGCTTCCAGGTGCCGACCACGTCGATCCGGTCGCCGTCCTTCAGCGTGCCGTTCAGGAGCTGCGTTGCGCTTCCGGGCACCTCGAGTGCGCGCAGGTTGCCCTTGAGCTGGGCCTGGATGCCCTGCTCCTGCACCGAGCGGAAGCGCTGCGTGGAGACCTGCTCGCCCGCGTAGATCGCCTCGACCGCGACCTTGTCCGCGATCTGGTCCGGCTGCGAGATCGCACCTGGCACGACGCTCCGACGCGGAACCTGCTCCACACGGAGGCCGCCACCCTGCGCGACGTCGGCGCCGGACGTGCCGAGCGCGATGTCATGTGTGGCAACGTAGACCGGCACGTTCCCTTCGCCGTGCTGGACGCTCCGCTTGTAGTTCGTGACGTAGAACGTCGTCAGGAGCGCGGCGACGACCGCAAGTACGATTGCGATCCCGATGTTCCGAAGTCGATATGTCATGGCGGCGGGTCTCTTTTCTCCTTTTGGTTAGTGGGTCAGCTCGATCTTGTGGACGCCGAGTCCCTCGGCTCCACCCCCGCCGTGCTCTGCGGGGACTCCGTCGGCGAGCATCCGGCTGAAGTGTCCGTAGATCGTTCCGTCGCTTCCGCTCGTGTTGTACGAGGTGATGACGAAGCCGACCCAGCCGATGATCTCGTAGACCGCGTTCGCGCCGGGCCCTCGCAGGATGCGGTAGACCGGGAACAAGAGCTCGTTCCCAATCTGCTGATCGAGCGCGCTCGTGAACTGGTTGTTGTTGAAGTTCGCCGACGGCGCCGAGTTGTAGTTGCCCGTTTCGAGGTCGTTGGGATAGCCGTTCAGGAGCCAATCGGCGAGGACGTCGGCGCCGATGTTCCCATCGTCGTCCTGGTTGAGATTGATCAGGCCGAAGGCACCGGCCGCGTCCTTCGAATGCGGCGAATGGATGTCTTCGAGGGTGAGAGTCGTGGCTCGTCCGAAGTCGGGATTGCAGGTCGGCCTCGCACTACGCGTGCAGCGTAGGTCCGGGTGCTTGTAGTTGACCGTGATCGGGGCGACGCCGCTGTGGACCACCTCGACATTCCAGGCACGCGCGGTTGCCCGACCCGTGACGTCGACGGAGTTGAGGCCGAACAGCTTGGCGAAGAAGCCCGGATGTGGCTTCGTGTATGTGACGTGGATCGTGTCGGTCTCGTAGTCCTGCTGGGTGAACGTGACCTGCAGGTTGGAGCCGGGGGACCCCGTGCTGCCGCTGTTCTTGGTGGCGTACTCGTTGGCCAGCGCAGTTGCCTGGGCCGTGTCAGGAAGCCCCTGGGCGCCTGCGAGCGCCGACGCGTCGGCCGTCGACTGAGCAGCTCGATGCGCCCTGTACCAGGAGCCGACGTCGACGACGAGCGCCGACATGCCCAGAAGCACTGTGAGGAAGACGAGGGACATAACCATCGACTGCCCTCTTTGATTCATACGTTTCATTCGATTCGCTCCGTGGTCTCGCTCGTCAAGGTTCCGGATTTGGTGAACAGACCGAGCAGGCTGATTGAGTAGGGGTAGGTCGCTCTGACCACTACGTCCGAGCCTGATTCCCAGTCCGAGACGCAATCGGCAGTCAGGTTCGCCGGCTTTAGGCCGTTTGCAGAACTCCGCACGGCGGCGATGCAGACACTCCGTGGGTCCGGTTCGCGCCTTGTGCTGGACGCAGCCGCTTTGCGGGCGCCGGCGCGGGTCGAGTCGGTCAACGTTATGTAGTTGTTGAACACGATTCCGAACTGGATGACCGCGAACAGCAGGAAGGCCAGGATGGGGAGGACGAGAGCGAACTCCGTCATCGACTGTCCGTCCTGATTTCTGAGTGAAATTCTTTTCATTGAGAAATCTTTTCTTCCGTAATGCCGCTTGCTGGAGAAGGTGGGTGGGCTCTTTCGTGGGAAGGAGCCCACCCTTCAAGCCAAGCCGTGCTTCGGTCTTAGGTGATGTAACCGGCGACCCTGGTCACGGCGTTCACGATGTTCCCCGAGAGGAGCGCGAGAGCGCCGAAAACGGCGATCGTGATCACGGCCAGGACGACGCCGTACTCCGCCATCGTCTGCCCGTCTTCGCGCTTGAACGCGTCGAAAAGCTTCAGCACCTGATTCACCTCCCTTCGTCGAATCAGGCGAGCCCTCCGGCGCGCCAAGGCACTACGACTTGTGGGCGTTGCGAGTGA
>DASTYD010000099.1:0-3117 GCA_035765175.1 Gaiellaceae bacterium | reverse complement strand
CTCCTTGAGCGCGTCGTAGGTGCGGGCGAGGAGAGCCGTGTAGTCGCGCGCCGCGATGTCCTGTCCGGCGTCGTCGAACTGGGAGAGCCAGAAGCCGTTCAGGTTCGGCTCGTTCCAGACGGCGAAGTCGCGCACCGAGGGAAGCTCTCGTGCGAGCGTCGCCATGAACGTGGCGTAGTTCTCCCGCTCCTCCTCGCTCACGGGTGCGTAACGGGGCCGCGGTGCGTAGGACGTGATCAGGAGCTTCATGTTCCGCTTGTCGAGCGCGGTCGCGACGTTGCGGAGGACCGTCAGCTCTGCGGGATCGGGCTCCGTCTGGCCGGGCACCCAGGCCGTCGTGACGTTGTGCGCGTTGAACCCCGCCTCCTCCCCGAGCTGGACGCGCTGGTCGGCGATCTCGGGCTGGGGGAACTTGACGCCGTCCTCGAGCGCTCCGACGTCGATCCGGCGCCCCGTGTCGTCCTCGCGCATGAAGAGCGCCCAAGCCCCGCCGGCAAGCACGAGTGCGGCCAGGGCCGCGAGCAGAACCTTCCACATCGTCACTACCCTAATTCCGTGGCGAGGGAGATCTCCAAACTCGAGAGCAAGCTGAAGTCGCTCCCGGCGAAGCCCGGTGTCTACCTGTTCCGCGATGCGGGCGGCGACGTCCTGTACATCGGGAAGGCGAAATCGCTTCGCCCCCGGGTGCGCAGCTACTTCCAGGCGGCGTCGGGCACGCGCACGACGCTCACGCAGCTGCCCGAGCGCGTCGCCGACGTCGAGGTGATCGTCACCGACACCGAGGTCGAGGCGCTCCACCTCGAGCAGAACCTCGTCAAGCGCCACCGACCGCCCTTCAACGTCCGGCTGCGCGACGACAAATCGTTCCCGTACATCGCGGTGACCGTCGAGGACGAGTTCCCGCGGGTGATGTTCACGCGGGAGCGGCACCGCCGGGGCGTCGTCTACTTCGGCCCGTATGCGAACGCGAAGAAGGTGCGCGAGACACTCGACGTCCTCAACCGCGTCTTCCCCTACCGGCCCTGCGAGGGGCCGAAGCCGGGCCGTCACTCGGGGATCCCGTGCCTCGACTACCACATCGAGCGCTGCCTGGCTCCGTGCGTCGGGTACGTGTCGGAGGAGGACTACCGGGCGGTGATCGACGGCGTGATCGAGTTTCTCTCCGGCGAGACCCGGCCGATCGTGCGGCAGCTCGAGTCGAAGATGCGGCAGGCGGCGGAGGAGGAGCGGTTCGAGGAGGCGGCCCGCTATCGCAACCGGCTCTTCTCCGTTCGGCACCTCGCGGAGCGGCAGGCAGCGGACAAGCGCGCGGTGGGGACGATCGACGTGATCGGGATCGCGCTCGAGGGCGAACGTGCGACCGTGCAGATCTTCCCGCTTCGGGACGGGAAGCTCATCGACCGCTACAGCTTCCACCTCGAGAACGTCGAGGGGCAGGATCTCGACACCGTCCTCGAGGCGTTCGTGCTCGAGTACTACGGCTCTGCTCCGAGCGTCCCGCCGCAGATCGTCATGCCGCGAGCCGTGGGGGATGTGGCGGCGCTGGCCGAGTTCCTCTCGGAACGGCGTGGGTCGCGGGTCGAGGTGCGCAAGGCCGAGCGCGGCGAGAAGCGGCGGCTCCAGGAGCTCGCCACCGAGAACGCGCGACTCGCGCTGAAGTCCGAGGCCGCTGCCGCCGAGCAGAAGCGGTTGCGGCGCGTCGAGGCGCTCGAGGAGCTCCGGGAGGCGCTCAACCTCGAGAGCCTCCCGCTGCGAATCGAGTGCTACGACGTCTCGAACATCCAGGAGGAGTCGCCGGTCGCGTCGATGGTCGTCTTCCAGGACGGCGTCGCGAAGAAGGCTCATTACCGGAAGTTCGGGATCAAGCGCGCCGAGGGCCAGGACGACTACGCGGCGCTGGCCGAGGTGATCACGCGGCGGTTCGCCCGCATGCGCGACGTGGTGGAACAGGAATACGACGAGTCGTTCGCGGCAACACCCAATCTCGTGGTCGTCGACGGCGGCAAAGGACAGCTCTCGGCGGTGCTGGCCGCGATGCAGGGGTTCGACCTTCCGCGCGTGGCTGTGATCTCGCTGGCGAAGCGCGAGGAGGAGGTCTTCGTGCCGGACCAGCCCCGGCCGATCCGGCTCGACCGCCACTCGCCGGGCCTGCAACTACTCCAGCGGATCCGCGACGAGGCGCACCGGTTCGCGCTCGGCTTCCACCGGCTGCGGCGCGACTCGAAGGCGAAGGAGTCGATCTTCGACACGCTCTCCGGCGTCGGGCCGGCGCGGAGGCGCGCGCTGCTCCAGCACTTCGGCTCGGCCGAGCGCTTCCTCGCCGCGACCCAGGAGGAGCTCGAGGGCGTGCCCGGGATGCCGCAGAAGACGGCTCGCTCGATCTACGCGCAGCTGCACAAGGCGGGGAGAGCGTAGGCACCGGCGTCCGCCCTCTGGCGAGCGCCCGTGCATCTCGTACGATGGCGGAGGAGGATGCAACGTGGCGACGTCTGATCCGATCGCCGAGATCATCGGTGACTATCGAGCCTTCGCGGCGATGCAGCGCGACCGTCTTTCTGCCTGCGGCATCGACATCTCACCGTACGCACTCAGCCACCTCGCCGTCCGCGTGGCCGATTGGGATCTTTACGTCCACCAGCGAACGCTTCTCGAGCGCCATGCGAGGGCGAACCTCGAGAAGTTCTGGAACGGGCGTCCGATCTCCTTGATCGTGCTCGCCGAGCCGCTCGAGGTCCTCGACGGGACTCCGGTCTCGCGCATCGAGCTCATCCCGCCCGTTCACCAGCGGGTCTACCGGATGGGCCTCGAGCACCTCGGCGTCGTCGTCGGTGAGGAGATCGACGAGTTCTCGCGAGTGCATCGGGCCGTCCTGACGGGTCAGCAGTTCCAGAGCGCCTACATCGACCCGGTCTACGTGCTGTTCGAGGACTTCACCCACGTGAAGTTCTACCGGCGCTCCTTCTTCGATGTCGTCGAGGACGAGGTAGGGCGCTTCGAGGGTTTCATCCACGTCGATGACTGGGTGCCGCAGCGCCTCGTCACAGCCACCGGCCCGAACCCGCTGCCGCGGTGACCTGGGGTTGCCACTCGCTCTGATGCGGGAACCCGCATCGCTCC
>DASTYD010000098.1:0-2743 GCA_035765175.1 Gaiellaceae bacterium | reverse complement strand
CGCTCGTTGAGCAGACGCGAGTAGATGTCGAACGCGCGCTCGCCGCGCGACGTCTGCTCGATGACCATGGGAACGAGTGGGCTCATGCAGTCTCCTTACTACCAGGGGTCCACAACTTTGTCGGTGTGTCGGGCTTTTCCTTCTCGGGCGTCCAGATGCTCTCGCGGGCCCTCGCAAGCTCGACCGGGATCGGCTTCACGTCCTCGACGATGCGGTCGAGCGCCTTCTTCAGGCGCAGGTCCTCGCGCAGGCGCTCGTGCCGGCCGGACTCCCAGAGCTGCTGGATGACAGCCTCCGGATCGTCCTCTGTGGCCCCGGCCTGCTCGCGCACGAGCTCCTTCACCTCGTCGTCTGAGACCTCGATCCCGAGCTGGTCGGCGACGGCCTCGAGCACGAGCTCGCGTCCGATCGCGCGGCTCGCCTCTCCGCGCAGGGTCTCGCGGAGCTGGTCGGCGGTCTGGCCCGTGACGTGCAGGTACGTGTCGGCGTCGAGTCCTCGGCGCTCGAGCGAGCGCAGCATCGCGCTCAGCAGCTCGGCCGCACGGGCTTCGACGAGGGAGTCGGAGATGTCGACCTTCGAGGCCTCGACGAGCTGGTCGACCGCGCCGGCCCGGAAATCCGCCTCGAGCTCGAGCTGGATCGCGTCGTGGAGCCTGGACTCGATGTCGCCACGGAGCTCCGCCAGGGTCTCGAACTCGCTGGCCGATCGGGCCAGCTCGTCGTCGAGCGGGGGCAGGACCGGCTCCTTGACCTCCTTCAGCGTCGCCTCGGCCTCTTTCTTCTGGCCCTCGGGCGCCGTGTAGGCGATCTTCTTCGTCTCGCCCGGGCTCATCCCGCGCAGGCCGCGCTCGATCTCCTCGAGCAGCCGACCGGCCCCGAGTTGAACGACGTAGTCGCGCTGGGCCTCGCCGGAGTCGTCGACGAGGTCGACGATCAGAACGTCGCCGTCCTTCGCCGGCCGGTCCTCGACCGGGACGAGCTCGGCGACCGACGCGCGCAGAACCTCGAGCTCTTGGTCGACCAGCTCCTCCGGCACGTCGGGCTCCGGCTTCGGCACCTCGAGCCCGCTCCAGTCGGCGACCTCGGGCGGCGGCTGCACGGCGAACTCGGCGGTGAAGTTGAACGGCTCATCCTCGGAAGACGGCAGCTCGTAGTTGAGCTCCGGCTGCGAGACGGGACGGATCGATGCGTCCGCGGCCGCGTTCCAAAACCAGCCGCCGATGTGCGATTCGACGGCCTCACTGAAGATCCGGTCGCGCCCGACGCGCGCCTCGAGCACCTTCTGCGGGACCTTGCCCTTGCGGAAGCCGGGGATCTTCGTGGTCGCCGCGAGGTCCGACGAGGCATGCTCGACGGCGTGCTTCATGTGGTCGCTCGGGACCTCGACCTCGAGGCGGACCCGGTTCTCGGCGAGCTCTTCGACCTTCGTCTTCACCGCGGCCATTCTGCCAGCCGTCGCTTCCCTGGCCGCGGGAGCCCCCAGCGACCCGGGACGAGAATCCCCGAACGAGGCATTGCGGGGAAGGCGCCGCCCGTCCGATGAGAGGGCACATGCCGCGAGCCGCCCTCGCAGCCGCTGTGCTGTCCGCCGTACTGCTCGCGTCCGCGCCGCCCGCGGACGCAGCAGCTCCTTCGATCACGCTGATCACGCCGCAGAACGCGTCGACGATCAGCCCGTCCTCGCCGACGACGTTCTCGTGGCACGTGACCTGGGACACCCCGGAGACCACGACGGTGACCTGGCAGCTCTCGACGACGCCGACGTTCGCCCAGCTCGCAGGCAGCGAAAGCCGCTCGTGCCCGTCGGTCGACCCGAACTGCTTCTCGACCCACCAGTTCGCGCTCCCGGCGCCCGGGCCGAGCGGCACGATCTGGTACTGGCGCGTGAGCCTGACCACGTCGACCGGGCCGGTCACGAGCGCCACGTGGATGTTCATCGCGAAGATCGCCGACACCGACCATGACGGCGTCGAGGACGCCCGGGACAATTGCCCGACCGTGCCCAACTCCGATCAGCGCGACTCGAATCGCGACGGCAGGGGCGACGCGTGCCAGCCCGACACGGTCAAGCCGCGCGTCCTGGTCTACGCGGGCTCGGCCAGACGTGGCAAGCGCGCATTCCTGAGGTTCCGCGCAGCCGACGACCGCGACTTCGTCCGCTTCCGCGTCTCGTTCCTGTACCACGGGCGGCTCGCGATGTGGGTCGACTTCGGCTTCAACCAGCTGAGCTGGAACGACCGCCTGACCTTCTACACGAAGGGGCCGCTCCCGCGGCGGCTGCGGCCCGGGCGCTGGGTCGCGTGCGTCACGGTCTGGGACAAGGCGTCGAACCACGCCAAGTCCTGCGCGCCCTACCGGATCCGCTAGCCCGACTCGTCGCCGTCTTGCGGCTCGAGGGGCTCGGCGATGCGCTCGGCAGCCTCGTGCTGCTCCTCGCGCACCTCTTCCGTCAGCTCCTCGTACTTCGTGGTGTCGCTCTCGCGGCTCTCTCGCTCACGATCTTCTGGTGTGGCCATAAGCCGGGACTACCCACTCGGCTCTATCCTTGAACAGGCCGAGCGGGCGTGGCGGAACTGGCAGACGCGCCGGGTTTAGGACCCGGTGGGCTAACGCCCTTGGAGGTTCGAGTCCTCTCGCCCGCATCACTCTTCTGAGGGATGCCTCCACGTGCAGCAACAAGAAGAATCGAGCTTGTCGTGGACGCCGCCGTCGCTCTTCCTCCTCCGACAGGCCCGCTCAGTCC
>DASTYD010000097.1:0-11829 GCA_035765175.1 Gaiellaceae bacterium | reverse complement strand
TCGCCGACGATCTCCTCGAGCAGGTCCTCGAGCGTGACGATGCCCTGCATCGCGCCGTACTCGTCGACGACGACCGACATGTGCTGGTTCGTCCGGCGGAACTCGGTCAGCATCGCGGCGAGGTCCTTCGTCTCGGGGACGATGTACGGCTCGCGCAGGATCTCCTCGACGTGGACGTTCGCGATGCCGCGGTCGACGAGGGCGGAGAAGAGGTCGCGCACGTGGAGGACGCCGACGACGTTGTCGAGCGTCTCGCGGTAGACCGGATAGCGCGTGTACGGAGAGTCGATCACGGCCGCCAGGCACTCCTCGGGCGGCAGATCGACCGAGAGGGCGACGACCTGGGGCCTGGGAACCATGACGTCCGAGACCTCCTTGTCGGCGAAGTCGAAGACCTTGTAGAGCATCTCCTGCTCCTGCGCCTCGAGCTCGCCGGACTCCGTGGAGCGGGAGAGGAGCATCTTCAGCTCGGCCTCGGAGTACGGCGCGCCGCGGTCCTCACCCGGAGGCTCGAGGCCCAAGGCGCGCAGGGCCCAGTCGGAGGACTTCTCGAGCACCCAGATCAGCGGCTTGAAGACGACGAAGAACCAGCTCACGGGGGTGGACAGGGCGAGGGCGACTGTCTCCGAGTGGCCGAGCGCCACTCCCTTCGGGATCAGCTCTCCGATCACGACGTGCAGGTAGGTGATGAGCAGGAACGCGAGGCCGTAGGAGATGATGACGGCGGGAATCGGGTCGAAGATGCGCGCGAAGACGGGCTCGCCCACGGCACCGACGCCCAGGCTGGTGATCGTCACGCCGAGCTGCATCGCCGCGATGAATCGCGCCGGGTTGGCGGTGATGCGGAGGACGACGCGGGCGCGGCGGTTGCCCTGGTCGCGGAGCTCGGTGATGCGCGTGCGGCGTGCGGTGACGAGGGCGTACTCGGCCGCGACGAAGAGCGCGTTCAGCAGGAGCAGGCCTGCGACCGCGAGCAGTGAGAGGAGGAGAGTCACGCGGCCCCGCTCTCCGGGGCGCGGGTACTAGGCGGGTGGTCGTCGTCCAACGGCGATCTGGTCTGAGTATAGGCGAGCCGTCGGCCCACACCGACCGGCGGAGAGACGCCCTAGCTCCCCACCCGGGTGGGGATTGGTTCCACCCGCCACCCGCTGTGAGCGTAACCGTCAAAGACGGACGGGGATGTGACTGAACAGAGCCGATTTCCGCCACAGCGGGCGAACACCTGTTCCTATAATGAACCACCTATGGGGCCGGAGTACCGAGAGGAGCCCTGCCGCAGCGCTTTGAACCGCGTGCAGGGCATGGCCTTCCAGTGGTCGCTGAACCCGTACATGGGCTGCGTCCACCGCTGCACCTTCTGCTACGTCCGCGCCTTCGAGCGCCGCGCCGACCGGCCCGCCGACGATCGCTACGGGACCTCGATCCGCGTCAAGGTCAACGTCGCCGACGTCCTGCGCCGCGAGCTCTCGCGGCCGTCCTGGGATCGTGAGCGGGTCGCGATCGGCGCCGCCACCGACCCCTACCAGCCCGCGGAGGGTCGCTACCGGCTGACCCGCGCCTGCATCGAGGCGCTCGCCGAGGCCCGAACCCCGTTCAGCGTCATCACGCGGGGGCCGATGATCGTGCGCGACATCGACGTCCTCGTCGAGGCCGCGAGGCGCGCGAGCGTCTCGGTCACCTTCTCCATCCCCACACTCGACGACGAAGTCTGGCGAAAGACCGAGCCCTCGACCGCGCATCCGCGCCAGCGGCTCAAGGCCGTCTCGAAGCTCGTCGGGGCCGGAATCGAGACGGGCGTCGGAATGGCGCCGATCCTCCCTGGGATCTCGGACCGCCCGGAGCAGCTCCGCGAAGTCGTCAAGGCAGCCCGCCAAGCCGGTGCAACCGGCATCTGGACGAACCTCCTGTTTCTGCGCCCGGGAACCAGGGAGCACTTCCTGGAGCACCTGGCCGAGGACTGGCCGGAGCTCGTGCCGAAGTACCGCGAGCTGTATAGCGGCCGGGCGTATCTCGGCACCGACCACGTCAGGCCGGTAAAGCTGCGTGTGGCCGCTCTGGGGCGCGAGCTCGGCGTCGCCGACCGCCGGGTTCGCCCCCTCGACCCGGAGGCCGAGCCGGAGCAGCTTGCACTCGCGGTCTGACTCCCGGAATACAATCCTCGGGCCGTGTCTGAAGATTCGAAGAACGACGGCAAGTCCGAGATCACCTGCCTGATCGTCGACGACCACGAGGTCGTCCGCGAAGGCCTGCGCCTGTCGCTCTCGCGCGCACCGCACATCCGCGTCATCGGCGAAGCATCCGACGGCGCCAGTGCGGTCGCCCTGGCCGAGCGGCGCAAGCCCGACGTCGTGATCATGGACGTTCGCATGCCGGGCATGGACGGGCTCGAGGCGACGAAGCAGCTCACTGAGAAGGTCCCCGACACCGCCGTCCTCATCTTCACCGCGTTCAGCGAGCGCAGCCTCCTCGGGCGCGGCCTCGAGTCGGGCGCGAAGGGCTACATCCTCAAGGAGGCGCCGCACCAGACGCTCCTCCGCGCAATCGAGAAGGTCGTGTCGGGCGAGGGCTACGTCGATCCGGCGCTCATGCCCGCGTTCCTGACGGGCAAGGGCGAGGACATGCTCACCGGGCGCGAGCGAGAGATCCTCCAGCTGCTCGCCGACGGCATGTCGAACGCCGACGTCGCTGGCAAGCTCTTCATCAGCCAGGAGACCGTCAAGAGCCACGTCCGGCACATCCTCACGAAGCTCGAGGCGGACACGCGCACGCACGCGGTAGCCATTGCGCTTCGCGAAGCGATCATCGACTAGCGCGAGCTTCCTCGTCGCGCTGGTCGTAGCCGGCGCTGTTGTCGGAATCCTCGTGCTCGCGCTCGGGGCGCGGTTCCCCGTGCTCGTGGGCATTCTGCTCGCCGTGACCATCGCCGGCGCACTCGCGGCGACGCTCCTCGTCTTCGAGCGCCACCAGGACGAGCGGATGGATGAGGAGCTGGAGCGGCTATCGACCGAGCACGCGCGGCTCTCGGACCAGCTGATCACCGCGGAACAGGAGGAGCGCAGGCGGCTCGCCCTCTTCCTGCACGACGGGCCGGTGCAGTCGATGTCGGGAATCGCGCTCATGCTCGACGCGGTGATCGCGGCGATCGAGGCGGAGCGCACCGAGGAGGCGACGCGGGTCTTGAGCTCCGCGCTCGACAAGCAGCGCGAGACGATCCGCTCGCTTCGCGACCTGTCGTTCGAGCTCGAGCCGGTCGTGCTACGCGATCAGGGCTTCGAGCCGGCCGTGCGCGCGCTCGCCGAGCAGCTCGGCCTCGAAAACCGCCTCCAGGTCGAGCTCGAGGTCAAGCCCGCCGAGAGCCTTACGGAACACGCGCAGGTGGCGATCTTCCAGATCGTCCGAGAGGCCTTCCACCAGGCGATCCGGCGCGGGCCGCCGACGCGCGTCTGGGTGCACATCGCCGAAGCCGAGGACGGCGTCGAGGCCGTGATCGCCGACGACGCGCCGGGCGAGCGACGTCGTGCCGGCTTCGACGCGATCGAGGAACGGGCCCGCTCGCTCAGCGGCCGGATGACTGTCGACCCCTCGCCTGACGGCGGCACGACCGTGCGCATCGTCTTCCCTCCCTACCGAGTCCGTCGCTAAGCTCCGAGCGCTGATGGCTCCCGAGTCCGGACATTGCCTGTTCGTCTCGAAGCCGACGGGCTACGAGCTCGTCGATCGCGAGGGCGAGCCGCCCACGGTCGGCAGCGTCGTCGAGCTGGACGGGCAGGGAACGTGGACCGTGAACCGGATCGGGCAGTCCCCGCTCCCGCAGGACCGCAGGCCCTGCGCGTACCTCCTGCCGACGACTAGCTGAGGGCTGTCTCCGCAGCGATGCGGCCGAAGACGAGCGCCGCAGCGAGGCCGCTCGACCAGCCGCCGCCGGAGATCCCACCGACGTCGGCGCCGGCTGCATAGAGGCCGTCGGCGCCCACGACCCGGGCGCGCTCGTCGATCCGGATGCCCCCGAGCGTCTGCGTCACGCCCGGCCTGACGAGGACTGCAATCCGCCCTTCGACCTCCTCGACGACTCCACCGGCCTCGCGAGCGGCCTCGATCATCTCGCCGATCGTCCGGTCGCGGATCGAGACCTCGAGCGCATCGGGCTCGACCGTGTACCAGGCGAGCGCATCGGGCCAGTCGGCGATCTTCTGGACGAGAGCCGTCTCCGACCAGTCCGGCTCGCCCTCGAAGCGCTCGGACATGTCGTGGGCGGTCACGACCGCGTGTCGTCCGTAGAGCTGCGCGAGTCGCACGAAGTCCGCCTCGGCAACCTGCTCCACGGCAGGCATCGCGCGGCCGTAGAACTCGTCGAGGTCGCCGACGGTCTGTCCGCCACGCGTGAGCGCGAAATCGAGCCCGTCGCCCTCGCTCCACGGATTCGCGCGCAAGAGCAGCCCGCGCTCGCGGGCAAGCCGGACGGGAAATCCTCCTGTGCACAAGATGTTCGCCTTTTGGAGCGGGGTCTGACCCCGCTCCGAGAGGCGCACGGAACCGTCGCCGATGACATGCACGAGGGTTTGCGTGAGCCCGGGGGGATCGAAGCGCTTGCCGACAGTGCGCGGGTTGCCCGTCTCGTGCTCCACGACCGGCGCGCCGAGTGACTCGAGCCAGTCGATCGCCTCATCGAGCTGCTCGACGATCACGCGCTGCAACTGCGAGTCGCCGTCAGGGCATTCCGCCTGGAAGGCCTCGAGCGAGTGGTAGCGCCAGATGACGCAGCTCGAGAGCAGCATCGACCCGCCGGCCCGGTCGCCCTTCTCGAGGACGAGCGGCTCGGCCCCGAGCTCCTTTGCCCGCGCGGCCGCGGCGAGGCCGGCCATGCCCGCACCGGCTATGCAGAGGCGTCGCTTGACGATGCCGCCTTCAGGATCCGCGGGCTTTGCCCGTGGATCCGTCTGAAATGACCGGTCGACCTACTCGGATCGACACCCTCCGATCTAGGCCGGCTATTTGAGCGCGAACGTCGGCTTCTGCTCGACGTACTCGATCTTGACGTGCTCGGGGCCCCAGACGAAGACCGCAAGCGTGTTCGGCGCGTCGACGACGTCGGCGACGTCCATCCCGGCTTGCTTCGCCTCCTCGAGCGTCTCGTCCGCGGAGTCGACCAGCACCGCCAGGTGGTTGAGGAGCGGCTGTTCCGGATTGCCGGGCTCGCCCTCATGGAACTCGACGAAGGCGCCGCCCACCTCGACACGCGTGTCGTCCTCGGCCGCGAAGCCGAATTTCTCGTACGTCTTCGCCGTCTCCGCCGGCGATGCCGAGAAGAGCGCGACGTGGTCGAGGTCGTAATCGACCTCGGTCTCGCCCTCGACCAGTCCGAGCCGCAAGCCCTCGGCGACGTCGAAGTACGCTCCGCCGTCCTTAGTCGAGACGGCGACGTCCCCGAGCGAGCTAAGCGCGCCCTCGAGGTCGCTCACGCGAAGGGCCACGTGCTTCAGCGCGCCGCGCTCGCGCGGCCCCTCCTCCGCGAAGAGCGTCAGCTTGCCGCGTCGTGCATCGCTGCCGACGAGCGTGAACTTGTCCGTCCGCTCGATGACATGCATGCCGACCCGCTCGGTGAGGAAGTCCGCAATTCGGTCGCGGTCGGCGACCCAGAGCGCAACGTGGTCGAGAGTCTTGGGCCTCATCCCGTCTTTCACCCTATCTACGGAACGAGGCCCAGACCCGGTTTATTTCTTCCGATTGACCGCAGCGAGGAGCTGCCGCTTGTTCATCTTCGAGCGGCCCTTGATGTTCAGGCGCTTGGCCTGGTTGTAGAGCTGCTCCTTCGTCTGGCCGGAGTGGCCGCCGGTTCGGCCCGAGCGCGACCGGAGACCACCGCGGCGGCCCGACGACATGTCACGCGTCGAGCTGCGCGAGCTCGTTCTCGCCTCTCCCGAACGCGCGCGCTCCTTGTTCACCGTTCTCGCGGCGATCTCCTTTGCGCGCTTCGTCGAGGCACCGCGCTTCTTCGCGCTGCCCTTGATGTGCTCGTACTGGCGTTCCCGCTTGTTGCTCCAAGCTTGCTGAGGCACGTCTAGACCCCCTTCTTTCGCTTGCGAAGAGGGGATGCCCGAAAACGCGGTTTCTATTCCAGGGGAGGGTTCTGGACGTTGTGCTCGGTCGCGTACTCGTCAGTGAGGTTGTTCACGACGTCCGCACCGTCGCCATAGGCGTAGTTGATCTTGACGAACGGCTCCCACTTCTCGGGCAGCGCGTCCTCGGGGAAGATCGCCTCGACCGGGCACTCCGGTTCGCATGCCCCGCAGTCAATGCATTCCTCGGGGTCGATGATCAGGATCCGCTCGAACTCGTGGATGCAGTCGACCGGGCACACGTCCACGCAGGAGCGGTCTTTGATGTCGATGCAGGGCTCGGCGATGATGTACGTCATCGGAGCGGGTCAGTCTAACTACGTGATCAGCCCGTCGATCAGCTCCGGAGCGCGCTCGTCGAGCGCCGATTTCGCGACCACCTGGTCGAAGCCCGCCTCGTTCGCACGCCGGAGCCCCGCTGTGTCCTTGTGGTTCGTGAAGCCGAGCAGCGGCACGTCCGGATACAAATCCGCCACGTCGTAGGGATCGACCCGGGCCACGTCCGCGATCACGAGGTCGGGCGGGTCGACGCTGTCGGACGTCACGAGGTGATGACCCGGGAGCGAGGCCTCGAGCTTGCCCCGGATGAAGAGGTCCACCCCCGCCAGCAGGATGGTCGCCACGGCGGCTGGAGGGTAGCACTCTGTTAGCGTCGCCAGCAGGGTGGTGCACGTCCTCGAGCGGGGCCTCGACCTCGCCCGGGCGGGCGAGTACTTCGCCGCGCACGAGGCGCTCGAGGACGCCTGGCGCGCGGCAGAGCCCGCAGAGAAGGACTTCTTCCAGGGGCTCGTGCACGTCGTCGTCGCCTGGTACCAGGCAGGGCGCGGAAACGAGGTCGGCTGCCGCCGGCAGCTGGAGAAGGCCGCCCGGCGCCTGGGGCCCTTCGCGCCAGAGCACCGCGGCGTCGACGTCGCCGGCCTGCTCGACCAGGTTGAGCGCGCGCAGCTGCTGGGAACGCTCGACCTAGCCCCGCTCGAGCTGCCCTGAGCGGTCGACGCGCTCGAGCAGGTGCTCCGGCAACTCGACTCCGAACCGCTCGCGCAGCAGGTAGAGCTCGCGGTAGTCCTTCTCGGCGAGCTCGTACCCGGCATGCACGAGCACCTGAGCCTCCGGCGTCAGGCACCGGACTGCTCTGCCGGCGACGCTGCCGGTCCCGGCGAAGCCCTCGGCCGGATAGACCCACGTACCGCCCTCGCGCTGCTGGTAGACGCCGCCGCCGTCCTCTCCGAAGGCCACCGGATGCACGTCGACCTGGCGGCCGATCCCGTCGACCAGGACGAAGCTCACAGGCGGCGCGCCGTCGACCAGCTCGTAGCCGAGCTCGCCGAGGAGCTCGATGACGCGGTCCGAGTGGCGAAGCTCGGCGACGAGGTCGAGGTCATCGTGCTCACGCGTCTCCCGCTCCAGGAGCGCGTCCACGCCCCAGCCTCCGTCGACCCACACGCCGATGCCGTCTCGTTCGAGGTGCTCCACGACCTGGAGCAGACTGCTTGCGTCCATCGGAGCGCTCGGCTCGCGGCCGCGATAGGCCCGCACGCTAGATGTTCCCGAGCCCGACGTCCTCGAGCAGCCGGTTCAGGAACACGCGGAGCCACCAGTCGTAGTGGAAGAAGAGAAGCAGCCCGAGTGCGACGAGCGACACGCCTCCCGTCACGCGGATGTACACGTAGTGGTCGCGGAGCCAGCGGAAGGCTCCCATCGCTTGCGTGAACGCCACAGCCGCGAGCAGGAACGCCAGGCCGAGCCCGGCCGAGTAGACCGCCAGCAGCACGGCGCCGCGCACGACGGAGCTCGTCGTGGCGAGCGTGAGGATCGACGCGAGCACGACGCCGACGCAGGGCGCGGCACAGACGGCGAAGGCTCCCCCGAGCAGGACGCTGGACCCTCGCCGCCGGGCGCCCGCGACGAGGCCCGGCGCGAAGATCCGCTCCGGCCACGGCAGGAGACCGATGAACGTCAGCCCGAGCACGACGAGCACGAGGCCGGCGAGCTCGGTCTGCCGGTCGAAGGGCAACACGCCGCCAACCGCGGCCGCCCCCGCTCCGAGGACGACGAAGACGACCGTGAAGCCGGCGATGAACGGCAGGCTCCCGAGCGCGACGCTCCGCGCGGCACCGGGCTTCCCCAGGCGGTCGGCCTCGATCGCCGACACAGCCGACAGGTAGCCGGGCACGAGCGGCAGGACGCAAGGCGTGATGATCGAGATCAGGCCCGCCAGGAACGCGACCGGGATCTTCTCCAGGATGGCTTAGCCCTCGTCGTAGCGCGCGAGCTCTTCGTCCACTCGCCGCTCGAGCGCCGGGCTCAGGGCCGGAGCCGGCGGCCGAGGATCACGCCCGCGGCTCCAGCGCCACGCGAGGAACCCCAGGGCCAGTGCGCCGCCGACGAGACCCACGAACGGGAGGATCCAGGCGAGCAGGTCGAAGCCCTCCTTCGGCGGTGCGGCGAGGATCTGCCTCCCGTAGACGGCGACGAGCTTGTCCTTGATCTCGTCCTTCGAGTCCCCGGCCTCGATCCTCTGGACGATGAAGTTCTTGATCTGCCGCGCGGCAGGAGAGCTCGACTGGTCGAGCGTCGTGTCGCACACCGGGCACATGACCTCGCCCTCGAGATCGGCCAGCGTCGGCCGGTTGCCGGGCTCGGGCTTCGCCGGCATCGCGATCAGATGGCCGAGGTACTTCTGGGCGACCTTGGCCTTGATCTCGCTCTTCGAGTCACCAGCGGCAATGCGATCCTCGATGAAGCTGATCGCCGCCGGCGTGTACGAGACGGCACTCGCCTCGGCGAGCGTCGTGTCGCAGTCCGTGCAGTAGAGCTCCTGCTGGACCTCGAGCGACCCGGGCTGCTCCTCGCTCGCGACCGCGCTCGGCACCGCGACGAGCGCCAGCAGCACGACTGCGACGGCGAGCCTCATGTGGCCAGCGCGTCCTCGATTGCGCTCCGCAAGGTCTCCTCCCGCGTCTCTCCGTAGATATACCCGCTCACGATCCAGTCGCGGTCGATGACGTAGGTGCGCGGGATCGGCAGGCCGCCGTAGTCGTCGAGCACGCTCGTGTCGGGATCGCGCACGTTCGGGTAGCGGACGCCGTAGCGCTCGAGGAACTGCCGCGCCTCGCCCGTGAAGTCGGCCGTGTCGACACCGACGAACTCGACCCGGCCGCGGTAGTCCTCGTACGCCTTCTGGAAGATCGGGGCCTCGCGCTTGCAGGGCACGCACCATGCGGCCCAGAAGTTGACCACGACCACCTTCCCGCGGAGCGAGGAGAGCTGGAGCGAGCCGTCGCCGTCCAGGCGGTCGAGGTCGAAGTCGACCGGGCGCGTCTTCTGCCCCTTCTCGAAGCTCCGGGCGACGTTCGTCTTGTCCTCCTGCACCACCTTCCACACGAGCAGTCCGAACAGCGCCACGACGAGCCCGACGGCTGTGACCTGACCTGCGAGCTTCAGCCTGGACACGGCTCAGGCGGCGACGATGAAGACGGTCGTCCCCACGTTCACCGAGTTGAACAGCCACTCCGCGTCCGAGATGTACATGCGGATGCAGCCGTGCGAGACGGAGTAGCCGATCGAGGCCGGGTTCGGTGTGCCGTGGATTCCCACGCCCGGCGTCGAGAGCCCCATCCAGCGCGTGCCGAGCGGGTTGTTCGGGCCCGGCGGGATCGGCTTCTGCCCCTTTGCCCACCGAGAGTTGGGCGGGTACCACCAGGGGTTGCGCCACATGACCTGGATCGTGAACCGGCCGAGTGGCGTCGGGTACGTGGACTGGCCGGTTGCGACCCGGAACTGGCGCCGCAGCCGGTCGTAGCGGTACAGGAAGAGGCGATTCGAGCCGCGGCGGATGACGATCACGTTCCTGAACGCGGCTCGCGTCGTCTCGGCAAGTGGCGAGGCGTGCCTGATCCGGACCGGAACGCGGCTCGTCTTGCGCAGCCGCGAGACGATGGTGGTCGTGAGCGCAACCCGGTTCACCTTCACGCCCGGACGATCGGGGACGATGACCGGCTTCAGCTTCTTCAGGAAGACGTGAGCATCGGTCGGCGGGCGGTTGTAGAACGCCGCCACTGAGCGGACGTAGGCGCGAACGATGTCACCGTCGATCAGGACTGGCAACGTCAACGCGGTCCCCGGCGGAGAGTTGCGCGCGCGGTTGATCGCCTCGTCGACGTGCGCACTCGCGCCGAGCGCGGTCGGCATGGGCGCCAGGCGCCGGCGCCGGTCGAGACGCAGAGGAAGCGGCGTGTTGAAGCGCTCTGTGACGACGAGCTTCGCCTCGTCCGGCGTCATCCCGCCGACGGGGATGCCGGAGATGGTCACGCCAGGCGGGATCAGGGCCGGCAGCGGCTCCGTCGTCGTCGTCGTGCTGGTCGTCGTGGTCGCCTGAAACCCCGCCGCGCCGACGTTCCCCGCCAGGGCGACAGCCGTCATCGCGCCTGCCGCTGCGCAAGCGAGCGCTACGACGGCGAAACCGAGCCGCTTCACGCCTGGAGTGTAGCCCGAGATCCTGCTGGAAAATCCCCGACACGGCTTCCACAGGGCGTCCTGGCCTCGACGATCAGGATGTGGTGCCGTCTGCGCGCGGCCGCTCGGGCGGCACTTGCTTCTCTGCGTGCTGCTGCAGACGGAAGATGCGCGGATCGTCGGAGATCACTCCGTCGACGCCGAGGGCGTCGAGCCGCCGGAAGAGCTCGCGGTCGTTCACGGTCCACACCAGCACGGCGACGCCCAGCTCGTGACAGCGGTCGACGACCCTGCTCGAGACGACCTCGTGCTTCAGGGTCACCGCCGAGGCTCCCACGTCCGCGATGAGAGCGGCGATCCGGAACGGGAGAACGAGGCGCAATGCGGTCAGCACCGGGCCGCGGACGGGAATCGAGGCCCGACGCGTCCCCGGGTACAGCCTGCCGCGCGGGTAGGTACGGCTTCGACCGAGGCGCGGCTCGAGGCGCCGGAGCGCCTGCAGCACCTCGACGTTGCTCGTGCTCGCGACCGCGCGCTCGACGAGGTCGTGCCGGCGGAGGGCGTCGACGAGCTCCTGCTCCCAACCCGCGCCCTTCAGGTCGGCGAGCAGGCCGACGTCGGGCGCCGTCTCGGCGAGGAACGCGAAGACATCCTCGAGTGTCACCGGCTCCTCCCCCAGCTCCTTGCGCGAATGGCCGAGGACGAGCGTCCGGTCCGGCCCCCCGAAGACGTCCAGCTCGACCAGGTCGACCCCGTGGGCGATGGCGGCTTCGACCGCCTGGATCGTGTTCGCGGGAGCGAGGGCCGCCGCACCGCGGTGGCCGACCCTGAGCGCCCGCCCCTCGCCGCGGAGAAGATTCACGGCGCAGTCGGCAGCAGGTCCTCCTCGAAGCGACCGCCCTTCGCGGCGTACTCGAGAATCATCCGGTCGGTGTGCCATTCGACCGGCGCTCGATCGTCGGTCCACGGATCAGCTCCGGGCTCGACCACGCGCATCCGCCGCGCGAGAAGGTCGGTCAGAGACCGCAGCCGCGCCGGGCCGCGGGACAGCCGTTCGACGAGCACGGGCCGCGGGGTCGCTCGGTCGAGCCCGATCACGAACTGGTTGAAGCGGAGTGCCTGCCAGGAGAGCGCGAGCGGGAACTCGGAGGCGAGCGTTCCGGAGACGGCATCTGCGAAGCGGTGGTCGCCGGGCACCGTCGCGAGGTTGATGACGACCGCACCTCCCGGCAGCAGGCGCGAGCGGGCGAGATTGAAG
>DASTYD010000096.1:0-5093 GCA_035765175.1 Gaiellaceae bacterium | reverse complement strand
GAACGTCCAGGCGTCGACGTCGGCTCCCGAGGCGAGCCGGATCTTCGCCTTCTGGGCCGTGAGCGTCACGCGCAGGTCCGGGTTCCCGGTCTCGCCCTTCTCGTCCGCGACGCTGAACGCGGCTGCCGCGCCGCCGGGGCCCCTGCCGAGGTCGACGACGCCGTAGTCCATGACGTCGTAGCTTCCGGGCAGCCGGCTCTCCCACCACATCCAGCCCAGGAAGCCGAGGAACGCGAGGCCGCCCAGCATCGCGAGGATCGAGAGCAAGGTGACGATGCGCGCTTTCACGTTAGACCAGTGCAAGCTGGCGGTGAGGCTCGAACCCCGAGACGCCGACGCCGACGAGCCTGAGCGGGCCGGGCCGGTCGTCGAGCGCGCGGTCGAGGAGCCGGCAGGCGACCTCTCCGATCCGGTCCGGGTCGTCGGTGCCGACCGGGAGGCTCGTCGAGCGGCTGCGGATCGCGAAGTCCGGGTAGCGCACCTTCGTCGTCACGGTGCGCGCAGTCTCTCCCTTCTTGCGCAGGTGCTCGGCGAGGCCCGTCGACATGCGGCGGAGCTCGTCCTTGAGCCGGTCGCGGTCGGCGATGTCGCGCTCGAAGGTCTCCTCGGTCGAGATCGAGATGCGCTCGGTGACGGTCTCGAGCGGGCGCGGGTCGATGCCGCGGGCACGGTTCCGGAGCTCAAGCCCGACCTTGCCCGGCAGGAGCCGCCTCAGCTCTGCGTCGGTGAGGCCGGCGAGCGCGCCGATCGTCTCGAGGCCGGCCGCTCGCAGGCGGGCCTCGGAGCGGGGGCCGACACCGGGCAGCCTGCGGACGTCGAACGGCGCCAGGAAGGAGGCGTCGCGGCCCGGGGGGACGATCGTCAGCCCGCCCGGCTTGCGGCGGTCGCTCGCGATCTTGGCCACGACCTTCGAGGTCGCCACGCCGATCGCCGCGCTGAGGCTCGTCGCCCCGCGCACGGACGTCTGCACCGCCTCCGCGAGCGCGCGAGCCTGCGAGAAGTCGGCGACCACCTCGCCGATGTCGAGGTACCCCTCGTCGAGGCCGGTGCGCTCGACCGTCGGCACGACCTCCCGCACGGCGTTCCAGACGGCCTGCGAGTACTCCCGGTAGACGGTGTGCCGCGGGCGGACGAAGATGGCGTGCGGGCAGCGGCGAAGGGCCTCCGCGCACGACATCGCGGAGCCGATCCCGAACTTCCTTGCCTCGTAGTTCGCAGTCGCGACGACTCCCCGCCCGCGTGGATCGCCCCCGACCACGAGCGGCTTCGACCGCAGCTCCGGGTTCTCCAGCTCCTCCACGGCGGCGAAAAAGGCGTCGAGGTCGAGGTGGCCGAGAATCACGCTTGAACGGTAGTCACGGCTGCAGCCGTTCCATCGCCCAGCCGTCGCCTGCCCGCTGGTACCGGACGCGGTCGTGGAGCCGGTTCTCGCGGTGCTCCCAGAACTCGAAGACCTCCGGCACGAGGCGGTAGCCGCCCCAGTGTGACGGCCTCGGGATCTCGCCTGGATGCTCCTGCTCGAAAGCGGCGAAGAGCTCTTCGAGCACGGCGCGCGCCTCGATCGGCTCGCTCTGCTTCGACACGGACGCCGCGATCTGGCTTCCACGCGGGCGCGTGGCCCAGTACGCGTCGGACTCCTCGGCCGGCACCTTCTCGACTCGTCCTTCGACCCTGATCTGCCGCCCGGGCATGTGGACGAGCATCGCGGCGCGCGGATTCTCGGCGAGCTCGCGGCCCTTCCGGCTCGCGTAGCCCGTATAGAAGACGAGGCCCCGCTCGTCCGCATCCTTGAGCAGGACCATGCGCACCGACGGCGCGCCCTCCACGGTTGCCGTGGCGAGAGCGACGATGTCCGTGTCCAGCCAGGCGCGAAGCTGGGCGAGCGGATCATCTGAATACTCGATATTCATCTATACAAATGGCCGGTAGCTGCGCTATCTTCCCTTTCATGGCGGTCACCAAGTCGATCGAGATCCGCACCGAGCTCCCGGGCCCGCGCTCGACTGAGATCGGCGAGCGCAAGAAGCGTGTCGTCGCGGAGCCGCTCTCGCTCGTCCATCCGATCTTCGCCGCCGAGACCCGAGGCGCCACGCTCACCGACGTCGACGGCAACACGTTCATCGACTTCACCGGTGGCGTCGGCTGCCTCAACGTCGGCCATTCGCACCCGCGGGTGGTCGAGGCTGCGCAGGAGCAGCTCGCGCGCTTCGCGCACACCGACTTCACGATCATCCCCTACGAGGTCTACATCGAGCTCGCCGAGCGCCTGATCGCGGTTGCGCCGATCTCGGGCCCGGCCAAGGCCGCGTTCTTCAACGCCGGCACCGAAGCGATCGAGAACTCGATCAAGTTCGCGCGCTCGTACACGAAGCGTCCTGCCGTGATCGCCTTCGAAGGTGCGTTCCACGGCCGCACGCTGCTCTCGATGACGATGACCTCGAAGACGCATCCGTACAAAGCGGGCCTGGGCCCGTTCGCACCCGAGGTCTACCGCGTCCCTTACCCGCACGAGTACCGCGGGCTCGACGTCGAGTCCGCGCTCAGGGCGCTCCGACGTGCGTTCGTGACGCAGGTGGCCGCGGAGAGCGTGGCCGCGATCGTGCTGGAGCCGATCCTCGGGGAAGGCGGTTTCGTCGTCGCGCCGGCCGAGTTCGTCCAGGGCGTGCGCGAGATCTGCGACGAGCACGGCATCGTCTTCGTCGTCGATGAGGTGCAGACCGGCTTCGGGCGCACCGGAAAGATGTGGGGAATCGAGCACCACGGCGTCGAGCCAGACCTGATGGTCGTCGCCAAGTCGATCGCTGCCGGCCTACCCCTCTCCGGCGTTATCGGCAAGGCCGAGATCATGGACTCCCCTCCTGACTCGGCCATCGGCGGCACCTACGTGGGCAATCCCGTTGCTCAGGCGGCCGCGCTCGCGGTGCTCGAGGTTTTCGAGGAGGAGAGTCTCGTCGATCGTGCGACCGCGGTCGGCGACGCGATCCGCACGCGGATGCTCGCCTGGCAGGAGCGCTGGCCGGAGATCGGCGACGTGCGCGGCCGCGGGGCGATGCTCGCGATCGAGCTCGTTCGCGACCCGGCGACGAAGGAGCCGGCCGCCGACGCCGCCTCGGCCGTGATCGAGGAAGCGTTCCGGAACGGGCTGCTGCTCATCAAGTCCGGAACCGACGGCAACTGCATCCGCGTGCTCGTCCCCCTCGTCATCACCGACGCAGAGCTCGACGAGGCGCTGGGCGTCTGGGAAGACGCTCTGGCGACCGTTCTTAGCGCGTAATCAACGCTTCCTTAGGGAAACTTCCAGCCGTGGTAGGCGAGCTCATCGCGGGTCGCTACGAGTTGGAGCAGCTCGTCGGCTCGGGCGGCATGTCGAATGTCTTCCGGGCCCACGACCGGCTGCTCGAGCGAACTGTGGCCCTGAAGATCCTCCACGAGCAGTACACGCGCGACGACGACTACGTCGAGCGGTTTCGCCGCGAGGCGCGGGCCGTGGCCAAGCTCGCGCACCCGAACATCGTCACCGTGATCGACCGCGGCGAGCAGGACGGTCGGCAGTTCATCGTCTTCGAGTACGTCGACGGGCCGAACCTCAAGGACCTGACCCGGGACGGCCCGCTCGAGGTCCATGAGGCGATCGGACTCACGCTCCAGGTCGCGCACGCCCTCTCGTTCGCGCACGAGCGCGGGCTCGTTCACCGCGACGTGAAGCCGCAGAACGTGCTCCTGAACGAGGACGGTCAGGCCAAGGTGACCGACTTCGGCATCGCGCGGTCGCTCGACATGCAGGGCGTGACGCAGACCGGGACGGTGCTCGGGACGAGCGACTACATCGCTCCTGAGCAGGCGCGCGGGCAGAGGGTCGACCCGAAGACCGACATCTACTCGCTCGGGGCGGTGCTCTACGAGCTCTTGGTCGGCGACGTGCCGTTCTCGGGCGACAACTTCGTCGCCGTCGCGATGCGCCATCTGAACGAGCCCGTGCCGAGCGTGCTCGAGCATCGCCCGGACTGCCCGCCGCGGCTCGACTTCGCGATTCAGCGTGCCATGGCCAAGGATCCGGACGACCGCTTCGCGTCGATGGACGACTTCGTCGCCGAGCTCGAGGCCTGTCGTACCGAGGTCGACGGCCGGGGAGACGAAGGAGCGACGATGATCGTGCCGCCGGCGCGCAGGGGGCCACGTCGCGCAGAGCGGCGTTCGCGACGCTTTCCGGTGACGCCGCTGCTCGTCCTGCTTGCGGGCGCCGCCGTCGCGGCCGGCGCGTACCTGCTGCTTCGCGACGACGGCTCTCTGCCGCTCGTTCCCAATGAGGCCGTGTCCGGCCCGGTGCGGCTGCAAGCGCTCGGCGCCTACGATCCTCCGCCCGGCGACGGCTCCGAGCACGGGGAGGACGCTCCTCGCGCGACCGATCGCAACAGCGGGACGGCTTGGGGAACGGAGACGTACCGCAACTTCCAGAAGGACGGTGTCGGGCTCGTCCTGCGCGCGCCAAACCCCGTGGCACTGTCCAGGCTCACCGTCCAGAGCATCGGCTCCGAGTTCGACGCGCAGATCAAGGCCGGGAACTCGCCCACAGGCGGCTTCACGGACGTCTCGGGCGACTTCCAGCCGGTCGGCTCGACGAAGACCTTCTCCGTCGACACGGGGGGCCAGAAGTACCGGTACTACGTGGTCTGGCTGAAGCTCCCCTTCGAAGGCGGCCAAGCCGAGATCGCCGAGGTCACAGCGAGAACCTAAGACTCGACTAGAACTTGAGCTTCGAGCGGCGCTCGTGGCGTTCGAGTGCCAGCTGGACGAGACGGTCCAGGAGCTCCTCGTAGGGGATGCCGGAGGCCTCGAAGAGCTTCGCATAGACGCTTGTCGCGGTGAAGCCCGGGATCGTGTTCAGCTCGTTCACGAGCACCTCGCCGTCCTCGCGCACGAAGCAGTCCGCGCGCGCCATCCCCTCGCACTCGGTCACCCGGAACGCCTCGACGGAGAGCTCCTGCACGCGTTCGATCGCAGCCGGTGACACCCGCGGCGGGATCACGAGCTCCATCCCGCCCTCGTCGTACTTCGCCGAGTAGTCGTACCAGTCCGCGTTCGCAACGATCTCG
>DASTYD010000095.1:0-2122 GCA_035765175.1 Gaiellaceae bacterium | reverse complement strand
GACCAGCGCTCCGATCTCTACTCGGTCGGCGTCGTCCTCTACGAGATGCTGACCGGCAAGACGCCGTTCACCGGCGAGTCCCCGGTCGAGATCGCGATGAAGCATCTCTCGGACCCGCCCCGGCCCCCCTCGTTGGAACGGCCCGACATCTCGCCCGACCTCGACATGGTCGTGCTCCGCGCGCTCGCGAAGAGCCCGGAGGAGCGCTTCCAGACGGCCGAGGAGATGGACGGCGAGCTGCAGCGCGTCTCGCAGGGGCTCGGCGTGACGGCGGCGACAGCGGACGCGGCGACGATGGTCCTGTCCGGAGCCGACGCCGCACCGACCTCGGTCATTCCACCGCGGCGTCCCCCGACCGCGGCACGGCCGGGCTACCGGTACGCCGAGCCGCCGCCGCGGCGCCGCGCGATCTGGCCGTGGCTGCTGGCCCTGCTCCTCGTCGTCCTCGCCGGCGTGGCGGGCTGGTACGCGTTCGGGCAGATCCAGGACTCGCTGAGCGGGTCCGAGACGGCGTCGGTTCCGTATGTCGTCGCCCAGCGCGAGGACCTCGCCGTCCAGAACATCCTCGAGGCGGGCCTGGAGCCGAACGTGCACAGAGAGCCGCACGAATCGGTGAAGGTCGGCGATGTCTTCGACCAGAGCCCCGACGGCGGCGTGCGGATCGACAAGGGCGGCGTCGTCGACATCACGGTGTCCACCGGCCCGCCCAAGGTCGAGGTGCCGAGCGTCAAGGGCAAGTCGCGAGACGATGCAATCGCGTCACTCGTGGAGGCGAAGCTGAAACCGAAGGTGCGCGAGGTGTTCAACAAGGCCGAGGCGGGAACCGTGATCGCCCAGGCGCCCGCCGCCGGCGAGCTGGTCACTCAGGGCACAACGGTGCAGATCAACGTCTCGAAGGGGCTCGAGCCGCTCACCGTCTCGAACGTCATCGGACAGCAGTACGACAACGCGGCCGGGCAGTTGCAGGGCCAGGGCTTCGCCGTCGCGCGGCGCGACGTCGACTCGAGTCAGCCGAAGGACACGGTCATCGACCAGCAGCCGAAGGGCGGCTCCGAGCTCGCCCGCGGAGGCACCGTCACCCTCTACGTCTCGAAGGGGCCGAAACAGTCGACGATCCCGGACGTAACGAGTCTGGACGAAGCGGCGGCCACCCAAACTCTGGAGCAGTCGGGTTTCACGGTGGATGTGGTCGATCAGGAGACGTTCGACCCGAACCAGGACGGGTTCGTCCTCTCCCAGGATCCACCCGGGGGCACGAAAGCCAAGCCCGGCTCGACGGTGACGATCATCGTCGGACGGTTCGTCGAGCCCTGATGGCGAAGGTTCGCGTCGCAGTCGTCATGGGCGGACGCTCGAGCGAGCACGACGTCTCGCTCGACTCGGCGCGCTCCGTGCTGGGCGCGCTCGACCCGGCGCGCTACGAGACGCTGACCGTGGAGATCGGGCGCGACGGTCGCTGGGAGCTCGGCTCCGGCTCGCGCCCGGAACTGGAGCGCGACGGCCGATCTGCGGTGGAGACGCTGCCCGTGCCGACCTCGCGCGTCCCGGAGTCGCTCGCCGGCGTGGACGTGGTCTTCCCCGTCCTCCACGGGCCGTTCGGCGAGGACGGGACCGTGCAGGGGCTGCTCGAGCTTGCGAACGTGCCCTACGTCGGCGCGGGCGTCACCGCATCCGCTCTGTGCATGGACAAGGACCTGTTCAAATCGGTGCTGCGCGACAAGGGGGTCCCGGTCACGAAGAGCGTGACGCTGCGCGACCTCGACGGGTTCGAGAACCCGTTCGGCTACCCGGTCTTCGTCAAGCCGGCTCGGCTGGGATCGTCGGTCGGGATCACGAAGGCTCGCTCGGAGGACGAGCTTCGGGCCGGGATCGAGCTCGCCTTCCAGCACGACGAGAAGGTGCTCGTCGAAGAGTTCGTGCGCGGGGTCGAGGTCGAGTGCAGCGTGCTCGGGAACGAGAAGCCGATCGCGTCGATCCCGGGCGAGATCGTTGCGAACGCGGACTGGTACGACTACTCGGCGAAGTACGACGAGGGCGGGATGGAGCTCGTGATCCCGCCGCGGGTGTCACCGGCTGCGATCGAACGCGTGCAGGAGCTCTCCGTCGAGGCGTTCCGGGTGAC
>DASTYD010000094.1:0-3585 GCA_035765175.1 Gaiellaceae bacterium | reverse complement strand
CGCGAGGTTGATGACGACCGCGCCTCCCGGCAGCAGGCGCGAGCGGGCGAGATGGAAGAACTCCCGGGTCGCCAGGTAGAACGGCACGTAGGGCGGGCGGTAGGCATCGATGAGAATGAGGTCGTAGCGCTCGTCGGTGCGGCGGAGGAACGGGCGCGCGTCGGCGGTGATCACTCGCAGGCGCGGGTTGTCGCCGAGGCCGAAGTACCGCCGGCCGACCTCGCTCACCGCGGGATCGAGCTCGACGCCGTCGACGCGGGCCTCGGGGTAGAAGACGCCGAGGGCGCGGGCGGTCGTCCCACCTGCGTTGCCTAGAATGGCAACCCGTCGCAGGGGCCGTCCGAGAAGCGGCGCAACCGCGAGGTGGCCGTCCCACTCGCCCCCCGTGAGCACCGCGTCCCGCCGCCAGATCGAATGCACGGCGATGCCTTCGTTCAGGTACAGGCGCCGCACACCGTCCTTCTCGGTGACGTGGATGAACTGGTAGCGGGACTCCTGCTCGAAGATGAGCCCGGGCTCGGCCCGAACCTCGCCGGGCGGGAGTGCGAGCAACGCGCCGAGCGCTGCCGCCACGACCACCCAGCGGCGCCCGAGCAGGAGGGCACCCGGAACCGCGACGACGACCGCGGCGACGATCAGCGTCCGCCTCGTCCCGATCGCGGGAATCAGGACGAGCGCGGAGAGGAACGTGCCGAGCAGGCTGCCGATGGTCGAGAGCGCGTAAAGGCGGCCGGCAACCGATCCTGCGTCACGCACGTCGTCGATCGCGAGGCGCACGGCGAACGGCGCGACCATGCCGAGCAGCGTCACCGGCGGCGCGAACAGCAGGAGCACGGCGAAGAAGGACCCGATCGCGGCTCCGGCCGAGACCTTGTCGAGCCCCTCCACCGAGACTTCGAGGAACGGGCCAGCGGCGAAGGGCACGATCGCGATCAGAACGCCTGCGGCGAGGACGATGCGCCCCAGGACACGGTGGCTTGGATGGCGGTCCGCCACCCGTCCGCCGAGCCAGTAGCCGAGCGAGAGAAACGCGAGCACCAGGCCGATCACGTTCGCCCACACGACCGTCGAGCTCCCGTAGTAGGGCGCGAGCAGCCTGGCAGCGGCGATCTCCGTGGCGAGCGCCCCGGCGCCCGCGCAGAAGACGAGGACGTTCAGCGCCTGCGAGCGCCCGCGGCCCAGCGGCCCTCCCGTCCGATCGACGCTGACGGAGGCCACTACGTCCGCCGGATGACGACGACGGCATAGTCGTCACCAGGCTCGCCGGCGAAGCGGCGCGCGTCGGCGACGACGTGCTCCGCGAGCTGCTGCGCTGGGAGCTCTCGACCGGCGGCGAGCGCTGCGTCGAGGCGGTCGACCCCGTACTGCTCGCCGTCGCGCCTCGCTTCGATCAGCCCGTCCGTGTACAGGCAGAGCGCCGCACCCGGCGTGAGCGTCGTGTCGTCTTGCTCGTAGTCCTGGTCGGCCTCGACGCCGAGCGCGAGCCCGCCGGGGGCCAGCGCGGCGATCGTGCCGTCGGCGGACAGCACGCGGATGAGCGGGTGACCCGCGCTCGCGGCGCACGCGTATCCCGTCGACGGGTCGACCGTGAGACAGACCATGGTCACGAACGCACCGCTCGTCAGCTCGCCGAGCGCGACCTCGTTCGCCTGGGCGAGCAGGTCGCCCGGGTTGGGGTAGAGCCTGACGAGCGAGCGGAAGACGAACTTCGCGAGCGCCATGTCGGCCGACGCCGCAACGCCGTGGCCGCTCGCATCTCCGAGCACTACCGCCAGCTTCCCGTCGGGCAGGGTCAGGAAGTCGTAGACGTCACCGCCGACGTCGACCTGCGCCGACGACTCGTACACGGCGCCGACTTCGAGCCCTTCGACTTCGGGGAGCCCGCGAGGGAGCAGCGAGCGCTGCATCGTGTCGGCGAAGTCCTTCTGCTGCTGGTAGAGACGAGCGTTGTCGATCGCGAGCGCGGCCTGCCCGGCGACGAAGAGCGCCGTCTCGACCGCGTCCTCCCCGATGCGGTGCGCCGGGTCGAGCGAGACCACGGTCAGCGTGGCCAGCAGCTCCGCAGGCGTCGCGATCGGGACGACGACCGCGGTCGATCCCTGCTCGAGGAAGGGGACGAGCAACTCGTAGGACGACCCGAGCCGCTTCGCGCTGTGCGAGTCCAGGACGAGCGGCCTGCCCTTCCGGAAGAGACGTCGTCCCGGGAGCTTCTCGACAGCCTGGTCCTGCGTGAGGAGCGGGAGCAACGGCCCTTCGAGGCGCCGGTCGGCGAAGTGCGTGGAACGCGAGACGAGCTGGTCGCCGCGCCCGTCCTGCATCCTGATCACTGCCGCATCGGCCTCGAGCAGCTCGACGGCCGCGCTCGTCACGGCGTCGAGAGTCGCGTCGAGCGACAGGCTCTGGGCGAACGACCGTGAGATCTCGTAGAGCGCGCGCAGGCGCTTCGCCGCCTCGCGTTCCGCGGCGAGGGCCTCTTCGCGCTCCGACGCGAGGCGCTCCGTGCGCTCGTGCAGCTGGGCGTTCTGCGCCGCCACAGCCAGCTGGTTGGCCAACGCCGTGAGGAGCGACGACTCGTTCGTCGTCAGCTCGCGACCGCGTGGCACGTACGCGGCGAGCAGTCCCACCAGCTCCTCGCGGGCGACAAGCGGCACGGCGAGCGCGGACTCGATCCTGGCCTCGCTCACCCCCTCGCGAACCGTCGCCAGCCGCACGTCGGACTGCGCATCCTCGACGTGAACCATCCCGTGGACGCGACCGGGGCCGAAGGCGAGCTCGAGCAAGCGCTCGGCCACCATCAGCTCCGCGTCGGAGAGCTGCCGGCCGGTCGCAGCGCGCAGCCGGAACCCGTCACGGACGTATACCGCCACGCGGTTTGCGCCGAGCAGCTCCGAGACCCGGGTGATCGCCGTCTTCAGCGTGTGTGCCAGCGAGAGCTCGGCGATCGCCTGGCCCAGAACCTGGAGCAGTGCCTGCGCATGCTCCAACTCGAGCGACGTCTTGCGGGCACGCTCGCCGGCGCGTAGCGCCTGCGCCGCGCGGACGGAAAAGGCGGCGAGGTTGTCCAGCTCGCCCGGCGACGGCGAGACGCCCGCCCCGAAGACAAGCTGGATCACACCGAGCAGAGGGTGCCCAAGGCCCAGCGTCGCCACCGTTCGGCGAGAGCCGTCGGTCAGGGCCTCGAGCCGCACCGGCTCCCGCTCGTGCGGCACGACGCCGGCCTGCGAAGGAGGCGCTGCCAGAGACTCCGGCGAGCCTGCCGTCGCGAGGAGCTCGAGCGTGCCGTCGTCGCCGATCACCCACAGGAGCGCGGCCTCGGCTCCTGCGGCCCGCGCGGCGACGCGCACCACGTCTTCGGCGCCGCGCGCCTGGTCGTGGCCGGCCGCGAGCGCCTCTCCTGCGAGCGCGAGGCTTTCGCCGGCGGCGGTCGTGCCGGCGCGGAGCCCGTTGCCGGTTCCGAATGCACGCAGCACGAGCCCGAGGTGGGCCGCTGCGAGCCGGGCGGCCGCGACCTCCGCCGGCTTGAACCGTCGCGTTCGGCGATATGCCTCGAGGCTACCGAGCGCGTGATGCCGTGCGCCGGCGGGG
>DASTYD010000093.1:0-7033 GCA_035765175.1 Gaiellaceae bacterium | reverse complement strand
GCGGAGAGCCCGTACGGCGTGTTGTTCGCCTTCTCGACCGCCTCGTCCGGCGTGCGGAACGTGAGCACGGAGAGCACGGGCCCGAAGATCTCCTCCTGCGCGATCCGGTAGCTCTGCGCGACGTTCGTGAAGACGGTCGGCACGAACCAGTAGCCCTTCTCGGGCAGGCGGCAGGGCGGTTGGTAGATCTCGGCGCCCTCTTCCTCGCCCGAGGCCACGAGCTCCTTGATCTTCTCGAGCTGCTGTGCCGAGTTGATCGCGCCGACATCCGTGTTCTTGTCGAGCGGGTCGCCGACGCGGAGAGTCGCCAGCCGGCGCTTGAGCTTGCCGACCAGCGGCTCGTAGATCGACTCCTGGACGAGGAGCCGCGAGCCCGCGCAGCAGACGTGGCCCTGGTTGAAGTAGATGCCGTTGACGATGCCCTCGACCGCTTGGTCGAGCGCGGCGTCGTCGAAGATGACGTTCGCGGCCTTGCCGCCGAGCTCGAGCGTCAGCTTCTTGCCCGTGCCGGCGAGCTCGCGCTGGATCGCCTTGCCGACCTCGGTCGAGCCGGTGAACGCGATCTTGTCCACGCCGTCGTGCTTGACGAGCGCCGCTCCGGTGCGGCCGTCGCCGGTGACGATGTTGACGACGCCCGGTGGGAGCTCGGCCTGGCGCAGGACGTCGGCGAAGAGAAGCGCCGAGAGCGGGGTCGTCTCCGCCGGCTTGAGCACGACAGTGTTGCCGGTCGCGAGCGCCGGCGCGATCTTCCAGGCGAGCATGAGGAGCGGGAAGTTCCACGGCACGATCTGGCCGGCGACGCCGACCGGGCGCGGCTTGCGGTTCGGGAACGCGTACTCGAGCTTGTCGGCCCAGCCCGCGTAGTAGAAGAAGTGCGCTGCCGAGAGCGGCAGGTCGACGTCTCGAGACTCGCGGATCGGCTTCCCGCCGTTCAGCGACTCGAGGACGGCGAACTCGCGCGAGCGCTCCTGGAGGATGCGCGCGATCCGGTACAGGTACTTGGCGCGCTCGGCGGGCGCGATCTCCGACCAGCCGTTCTCGAAGGCGTCGCGAGCGGCTCCGACGGCGAGGTCGACCTCTTGGCTGGTCCCCTGCCCGACCTCCGCCAGCGGCTCCTCGCTCGAAGGGTCGATCGTGGCGTACGTCTCCTTCGGCTCGAGCCACTCGCCCCCGACGAAGAGGCCGTAGCGGTCGCGGAGCTGGACGAGGTCGCGCGCCTCCGGCGCGGGCGCGTAGTCCCAGGAAGCCGGGACCGGCGCGCGGTCTTGCTTGCGCTCGAGCTCGGTCATCCAGCCCCGCTCGCTGACGCCAGGGCCTCTCTGACCTCGACGATGCCGCTCATGGGGCTACGCCCACCACCCACCCCCCACCCGTAGAGGGAGGGGTTCGACGTTAGCTCGCGGTTGCTCGCTCGTCTGTGCCGAATTCGGGCCGAATCAGTCAACGGTGAAGTAGTCCGGGCTTTGGTAGCGCCCGGTCTTCTCCTTCCGGATCTGCATCAGGACGTCGTTCAGCAGTGTCGAGGCACCGAGCCGGTACAGGTCGGGCGTCATCCACTCGGGCCCGAGTGTCTCGTGCAGTTGCACCAGGTACTGCACCGCCTGCTTCGCCTGCCGGATGCCGCCCGCCGGCTTCATCCCGACACGGCGGCCGGTCTCCTCGTGCACGTCGCGGATCGCTTCGAGCATGACCAGCGTCACCGGCAGCGTCGCGGCCGACGGCAGCTTCCCGGTCGACGTCTTGATGAAGTCCGCCCCGGCCGCCATCGCGAGCAGGCTCGCGCGCCGCACGTTGTCGTACGTGCCGAGCTCTCCGGTCTCGAGGATCACCTTCAGATGCGCGTCCCCGGACGCCTCCTTGACCTGGACGATCTCGTCGTACACCTTCGCGTACCGGCCCGAGAGGAACGCACCGCGGTCGATGACCATGTCGACCTCGTCGGCGCCCAACTCGACGACGTCGCGCACCTCGGCGACCTTCAGGTGGGTCGGCGCCTGGCCCGACGGGAACGCGGTCGCCACGGACGCCACCTTCACGCTCGTGCCCCGCGTGCGCTCGACCGCCGTCGGGACGAGATTCGGATAGACGCAGATCGCCGCCACCGACGGGACACTCAGGTCGGCCGGATCGGGCCGGATGCCCTTGGACGACAGCGCCGAGACCTTGCCCGGGGTGTCCGCGCCCTCGAGCGTCGTCAGGTCCATCATCCGGACTGCGAGATCGAGCGCGAAGAGCTTCGCCTCCCGCTTGATCGATCGCTTCGCGAGCGTTGCCGCCCGCTCCTCGACCGCCACCGCGTCGACGGAGCCGATCCGCGGGAGCCGCGGCTCGAGCGGGAGCTCGACGCCTGTTGCAAGCACAGGCGCTTTGGCCATACGAAGAGTCTAGCCCTGGGCCATCTGCCTGCGATCGAGCCGGTACAGCCAGCCTTCCTGCCAGTCGAACGGCTCTGCAATGAGCTCCGCGAGCTCCCTGCCTTCGAGCAGATGCTGGAGCGCCCAACGGTTCGCGGAGTGCGCGATCAGGACGATCCGAGCCCCTTCGAGCTCGGCCGGCAGGTCCTCGATGAAGCTCCGTGTCCGCTCGACGACGTCGCCGTAGCTCTCTCCGCCGGGGAACGGATCTTCGATCCGTCGGAGGCGCTCAGCGTCGATCTCGGCGACGGGCGTGCCGTTCAGGTCTCCGTAGTTGCATTCGCGCAGGCGCCAGTCCTCGTGCACGGGAATCCCCGATCCGGCAAAGGCGATCTCAGCCGTCTCGACCGCCCGCCTCAGATCGGAGGCGAAGACCGCGGCGACGCCGTCGTCGCGGCGGCGCTCGCCCAACGCCTCAGCCTGGCGCCGCCCGGTCTCCGACAGTTGCCCGTGGTTCCAGCCGGTCGCGATCCCGGCCTCGTTGTCGGTCGTCGTCGAGTGCGTTTCGTAGACGACCTCGATCATCTAGATCCCGAGCCGCCCGAGGAGCTGTTCGTCGCGGCGCCACTTCGGCTTCACCTTGACCTGGAGCTCGAGGAAGACAGGATGTCCCAGCAGGTGCTCGATCTCCGGCCGGGCGCGGGTTCCGATCTCCTTCACCATCGAGCCGCCTCGTCCGACCACGATCTGCTTCTGCGATTCGGTCTCGACGTAGACGTTCGCGCGCGCGACCTTGTCGTCCAACTCCTCGACCTCGACCGAGATCGCGTGCGGAAGCTCCTCCCGCGTCAGTGCGAGTGCCTTCTCGCGAACGAGCTCGGCCACCTGGTCCTCGAGCGAGAGGTCGCTCCGTTGATCGGACGGGAAGTATGCGGGGCCCTCGGGCAGGAGCTCGACGAGCTCCTCGCGCAGGGCGTCGATCCCGTCGCCGGTCTTCGCGCTCACCGGGTGGAGCGCATGGAAGTCTCCCAGCTTCGAGGCCGTGTCCATCTGGGTTGCGATATGCCCCGGCTTCAGGCGATCGACCTTGTTCAGGGCGATGATGACGGGCACGCCGAGCGAGAACACGCGCTGCGCGATGAACCGGTCGCCGGCCCCGATCCGGTCGCGCGCCGAGAGGACGAACAGGACCGCGTCCACATCCTCGAACGCCTGGTCGACGGTGCGCTGCATGCGCTCGGTCATCGGGTCGAGCGGCCGCTGGAACCCGGGCAGGTCGACGAGGACGAGCTGGTGGCTGGCGCCGTTCACCACGCCCGCGATCCGGCGCCGGGTCGTCTGCGGCTTGTCGGAGACGATCGCGACCTTGCCGCCGGCGAGGGCGTTCACGAGCGTCGACTTGCCCACGTTGGGCCTGCCGGCGACTGCGACGAAGCCGGATCTCACAGGTCGAAGGTGTCTGGCAGGAGCTCCTTCGGCGTCTTCGTGACGACTTCGCCGTCCGCGTTGCGATAGGTCACGCGCTCGAAGCGGAACTCATGGATCCATTGCCGGCAGCCGCCGCAGGGCGACGCGGTGATCGCGATCTCCTCGAGGTCGCCGGGCCCGCACCCCGCGACGACCGCGGTGGCGATCACGGTCCGCTCGGCGCAGATCCCGAGCGGATAGGCGGCATTCTCGACATTCACGCCCTCGAAGACCCGACCGTCGCGCGCTCGGACAGCAGCGCCCACGTTGAAGCTCGAGTACGGCGCGTAGGCGCGCTCGGAGATCGACACCGCCCGGGCGAACAGGTCGTCGCTCATCCGAACACCTGGAACATGACGAGCACCGCGAGCGAGCCGAGCAGCGCGCCGTAGGTGACCTCGAGAAACGAGTGGACGCCGGCTTCGAGCCTGGTCTGGGCGACGAGCACGGCCATCAGCAGCGTGAGCGACGAGACCAGGAACCAGTGCGTGGTATCGCCGACCACTTGCGTCACCGCCATCCAGCCGCCGAATGCAACCGCCGCATGACCGGAAGGGAGCCCTCCCCGCAGCGGCGTGCCCCGACCCGTGTACGCCTTCGTCGCGAGCACGAGGATGATCGTGAGGACGAGCGCGATCAGCGTCAGCTCGGACGGTGCGTCCCGGAGCCGCTCGATCACCCGCGAGCTGCGGTTGAACGCCTGGTCCGAGAAGACGAGGTAGCCGACTGCGACCGCGTTCACGGTCGCGATGAGAACCGCTCCGGCGGCGATGTCCTTCGCAAGCTTCGCCAGCGGGTCGAACGACGTCGTCGCGACGTCGATGCCCGCCTCGAGCGCCGAGTTGATCATCTCGGCGATCAGGACGAACGAGATGGCGATCAGGAGCGCGATCAGCTCGATCCGCCCGACGCCGAGCGCCACCGCCGCGATCAGCACCGCGGCGGCGATCCCGAAGTGGATCCGCATGTTGCGCTGCGTGCGAAGGACGTGGATCACGCCCTCGAATGCGTAGTTGAAGCTCTCGATGAGCGACGGCGCCCGGCGAGGAGGTGCACTCACGAAACGAGCTCCGTCTCCCTGGCCTCCATCGCCTCGCCGTGGTCGTAGCCCAGCAGATGCAGGAGACCGTGGACGAGCGGGGCATGCCACGCGTCGCCCACGACCTGCGGGCAGAGAACCGCGTCCCCGAGCTGGCGCGGCACACCCGAGGGCAGCTCGTCCCGGCCGTCGATCGGGAACGAGAGGACGTCCGTCGGCTCGTCCACTCCGAGGTGCTCCCGCTTCAGGCCGCGCATCTCGTCCGGGCCGACGAACACGAGCCCGAGATCTCCCTCCTCGATCCCCTCGGCGGCGAGAACCCGCCGCGCGAGGTCGGCCGCGGCCTCCTCGTCGACCTCGGCGCCGCTGCGGTTGGAGATCTCGACAGTCACCACGCGCGTGTCCACGTCACTTCCGACGCTGCGTTCCGGTCTCCTCCGCGTGCTTGCGGTAGGCCTCGACGATTCGCTGGACCAGCTTGTGGCGGACGACGTCCTCGTGACCGAAGCGGACGAACGCCACGCCGTCGAGCGAACCGAGGATGTTCTGGACCTGGATCAGGCCGGAAGCCTGCTCGCGCGGGAGGTCGACCTGCGTCACGTCGCCGGTGACGACGACCTTCGAGCCGAACCCGAGGCGCGTGAGGAACATCTGCATCTGCTCGGGGCTCGTGTTCTGCGCCTCGTCGAGGATGATGAAGGAGTCGTTCAGGGTCCGGCCGCGCATGAACGCGAGCGGGGCCACCTCGATGATCCCCTTCTCCATGTAGGAGGCGAGGCGATCGGCGTCGAGCATGTCGTAGAGCGCGTCGAAGAGCGGGCGCAGGTACGGGTCGACCTTCGCCTGGATGTCCCCGGGCAGGAAGCCGAGCCGCTCGCCGGCCTCGACCGCGGGGCGGGTGAGGATGATCCGGCCGACCTGTCGATCGGAGAGCGCGGCGACCGCCAGCGCCATCGCGAGGTAGGTCTTACCCGTGCCGGCCGGGCCGATGCCGAAGGTGACGACACAGTCGCGGATCGCGTCGACGTAGCGCTTCTGCGTGACCGTCTTGGGTGCGATCTTCTTGCCGCGGTGGCGCCAGACGACGTCCTCGAACACCTCGCGGACGTCCTCGACCTGGTCGAGCGCGCCGAGGACGGCGTCGACGGTCGAGGGTCCGATGTCGTGGCCGCCCTCGACCAGCTCGACGAGCTCGTCGACGACGGCCCGGGCCTCGGTCACACGGGCGTCGTCACCCTCGATCGTGAGCCGGTTGCCGCGCAGGCGGATCGTGCACCGCAGGCGGTCGCGGAGCGCGTCGAGCACGCCGTCGCCGATCGCGGCCAGCTCGGCCGCGACGTCGTTCGAGACATCCAGCACCTGTTGCATGGGCCTCAGTGTAGGCGTGCAGGCGGCTCCGACGGCCGGACGCATCCGGCACAGAGCTGGCACCCATGGGTGCGAATTTTCGGACTAGGATCGCAGTGGGGAGGAGGTCGGCGGTACCGAAATCAGAGGGGCCCGCCCCGGCGGGGCCGGCTCAGGCGAGCTTCTCGCGGACCAGCTGGCTCACTGCTGACCCGTCGGCGCGCCCCGCGACCTGCGGCATCACGTCGGCCATCACACGTCCGAGGTCGCGGATGCTCGTCGCGCCGCACTCGGCGATCGCGTCGTCGATGATCGTCTCGATCTCCTCCTCGGACAGCGGATCCGGCATGAACTCCTCGAGCACCTCGAGCTCGCGCTCCTCGCTCTCGGCCTGCTCTTCTCGCCCGCCGGCGCGAAACGCCTCGGCCGCCTCGAGCCGCTTCTTCCGTTCGCGCTGAAGGACCTGCAACTCCTCATCATCGTGCAGCGGCCGCTGGAGCTCCTTCTCCGCCGAGCGCAGCTGCGAGAGGATCAGGCTCAGCGCATCGCGGCGCTCGGCATCCCGGTCGCGCCTGGCGGCCGCGAGCTCTTCCTCAATGCGCACGATGAGGCTCACCCGGGCAACCCTCGCATCTCGCCGCCGAGGATGTGCCAGTGGAGGTGGAAGATGGTCTGCCCGCCCCCAGGTCCGACGTTGACGACGACGCGGTAGTCCTCGAGCCCCGCCTCGCGAGCAGTGTCGGCGACGAACTCGAGCATGCGCTTCGCCTCGTCCTCCATGAACTCGCCGACTTCGCGAAACGTCCCGACGTGCCGCTCGGGGATC
>DASTYD010000092.1:0-3736 GCA_035765175.1 Gaiellaceae bacterium | reverse complement strand
GCCCGAGCTCCCCGCGCGCCCCGCGGCACGGCCTGCGGTCGTCCAGGCGCACATCCTCGCGCCGGCGCCCGCGGACGAGGCGGCCTCGATCGAGATCCCGCGCGGGCCGAACATCAAGCCCCCGCCCGAGCCGAAGGAGCTCCCGGACACGCTCGAGCTGCGTGTGCTGATCGTGGCGCCCGACGACATCTCGACCGGGGACCTCTCGCCCGACGGCGCGACCGTCATGGCCTATCGCTCGAACGTGCCCGCGATCGCCGAGTTCACGTTCCAGCACCGCGATCCCGAGTTCCCGCGCCGCGCAAAGGAGTGGGGCGGAGGGTTCATCGTTGCCGGTCACAACTACGGCCAGGGCTCGAGCCGCGAGCACGCGGCGCTCGCACCCGCCCAGCTCGGCGTGCGGGCGGTGGTCGCGAAGAGCTTCGCGCGGATCCACCGCCGAAACCTGATCGCGCAGGGGATCGTGCCCCTCCTCTTCAAGGACGAGTCCGACTACGACAAGGCCGAGCTCGGGCAGACGTGGCGCATCGCAGGGCTCCAGGAGATCGCGGAGGGCGTCGACGAGCTGACGTGCGAGATCGACGGTGGCCAGACGGTCACGTTCACGCACGACTTGCTGCCGCGCGAGCGCGAGATCGTCGTCGCCGGCGGGCTGATCCGATACCTGAAGCAAGAACAAACCGCGGCCGCCTGACTCGTCCGTCCGTTCCCGTGCTCCTGATCGCGGCGCTCGTCGCGGGCTGCGGAGGAAGCTCGGACGAGACCCAGCCCTTGCAGGACGCGCAGCCCTTCGCCGACGCCTTCGTCGATCGGCTCGTGGCCGACGGCCGCTGGGCCGCGATCGAGGGCGACCTCAGCGCCCAGCTCCGACAGCCGATGCGCGACTTCCAGGCGACGATTCGCCGCAACGGCGTGCGAAGGGTGCGCGGGCCCGGCGCGCTACGCCACGACTGCCCGCCGAACGAGGTCGTCCCGGAGGCCGGAAAGGACTGCTTCGTCTACCGGCTCGAAGGCCGGCAGGCGGTCCTGGTCGCCGGCGTCAGGCGGCTTCGCGCTCGGTTCCGACTCTGGGTCGAGCCGCAGGAGGGCACGTGGCAGGTCATCAACTACGACTACGAAGTCCTGCCCTCGATGCGTTGACGGTTTCCTGACGCGAGGCGACGGGCGAAGCCCGGCGCCGCTCAGGGAAGCGGTCAAGCGACGGCGCGGGGGAGCTCGTGCGCCTCGGCGGGCTCGATCGCACTGTCGTCCCACTCCGCCGCCTGCTCGAGCTTCGATTCGAAGCGGCCCAACCGCTTCTGCGCGTCGACGAACTTGTTCTGCGCGCGACCCACGTGGGTCCCGACGAGCTCGAAGTCCTCCTTGAACTTCCCGAAGTCGGTCTGGAGCTGTGCGCAGTACGCCATGACCTCCTGCGCGTGCTGCTCGATCTGGAGCCCCTTCAGGCCGAGCACGATCACCTGGAGGTATGCCGTCAGCGTCGTCGGGGAGACGGGCAGGATTCGCTTGTCGTGCGCGTAGGCGAGCAGCGCGCCGGTCTTCCCGCACGCGAGCTCGTAGTAGATCGCCTCGGACGGGAGGTACATGAACGCGAAGTCGTACGTCCCCTCGTCGGGTCGGATGTACTTCGAGGCGATCGCGTCGATGTGGTTCTTCACGTCGCGAGCGAAGAGCTTTTCGTGCTGCTGCCGCTCGATGTCGTTCTCGGCCGCGGCCATGCGCTCGAAGTTGTCGAGCGGGAACTTCGAGTCGATCGGGACGAGCCGGTCGACCTTGATCACCGCATCGACGCGCTCGCCGCTCGAGAACCCGTACTGAAGGGCGAACGCGGTCGGCGGGAGCCGGTCGCGGAGCAGGTTCTCGAGCAAGAGCTCGCCGAAGCCGCCTCGCGCCTTCGGGGGGCGGAGTGCCTGCTCGAGCCGTTTGAGGTCGTTCGCCCGCGCAAGGATCTCCTCGTTCGCGCGCCCGAGCTCTCCGAGCCGACGCTGGATGTCGCCGGCGGTCTGAGCCGTGCCCTCCAGCCGCCGGTCGAGCGTCGAGGTCATCGCCTCCAGGCGCCTATCGACCTCGGCGGTGCGCTCGGTGAGTTGCGCGCCGGCCTCGGCTCGCAGCGCCACCAGCTCGGCTCGCAGCTTCCCGAGCAGCCACAGGCCTCCGGCTGCGAGGGCCGCGAATCCGAGCAGCATGATCAGAGCGATCCACATGGGACCGCAAAACGTTAGAGATCGGGTCGGATGGCGCCTTCTAGCTAGGTGTTCTCGCGCTCGGCCCGGTGCGTAGCCGCATCCTCGCGCGCCTCCTGAGCCCTCTCCTCCGCGGACTCCGCGCGATCCTCGGCCTTGCCCTCGGCCTCCTGGTGCGCCCCTTCGCTGCGAAGCGACTCGTCGTCGGCCACGTCTCCGGCGGCCTTCTTCCCGCGGCCCATCAGCTTGTCCCAGAAAGACACGTTCCCTCCTCAGTTGGGAAGCCGAGTATACGGCGCGGGTAGGCCCGCGGGACGGCGCGGAGACGTTGCTACCATCGGCCCACTTGGCCAAGAAAGCACGAACTCCGCCCCCGCCCAGACGGTCGGTGCAGGCACCACAGCAACGCTCGACCCCGCGGGGCCCGCGGGAGAGTCGCACGTTCCTCTACGTGCTCGCGTTCGCGGCGCTGGGGGTCATCCTCCTCGGCGGCGTGCTGGCCCTGGTGGCCTTCGGCGGCGACGACGGCGGTTCCGCCGCGATCGAGTCCCAGGTCTGCAAGGAGGAGTCGTTCCCGGGGCTCGAGCCCGAGCACCTCTCGAGCCCGGACGGGAACGTGACGTACAACTCGTTCCCGCCCTCGAGCGGGCCCCATTACCAGCAGGCCGCTCCGTGGGGGATCTACGAGGACCCGATCAAGCAGACGATCCTCGTCCACAACCTCGAGCACGGCGGGATCGTGATCCAGTACGGCGACGTCGGCGAGGAGACCGTGAAGGACATCCAGTCCTTCTACCAGGACGATCCGTACGGGCTCGTCGTCGCGCCGTACCCGAAGCTCGGCAAGAAGATCGCGTTCACCGCCTGGAACGAGCCGCGGTATGCGCGCAACGAGAGCGAGCCCGGTCAGGTCGATGCCGGGGACGGCCACGTCATGACGTGCACGGAGTGGGACGCCGACGCGGCCAAGCGGTTTCGCGACGAACGGCGCAACAAGGCCGGAGAGCGCTACGGCAGCGTGCAGGACATGTCGCCTGGCTCGTAGGCGCCCGGGGCTATCCTTCCGCGGCCGGGGTGGCGAAATTGGTCATACGCGCCTGACTTAAAATCAGGTGTCCCCCCAGGGGGCGTGCGGGTTCGAGTCCCGCCCCCGGCACTCGGGAAGGGCAGGTTTACGGGGCCTAGCGCCTGCGTCCGCGGCTGACGACGAGGTCGACCTTGCCGCGCTTCGGCAGCACCGTGCTGGGCTTGGGCTTCTGCGAGATCACGCGGCCCTTCTTGGCGGTCTTCGAGTAGGCGCGGCGGATCCTCCCGACGCGGCAATCCGCCCGCAACATCGCCCCCTTCGCGGCGGGCAGCGTCTTCCCCCTGACGTTCGGCACCGCGCAGAGGCCAGTTGCGTTGGCGAGCACGGAGACGGTGTCCGCGCCGGCGTTGGCGGTGGCCAGCTCCGGCTTGCTGTCGCCGTTCAGGTCGCCGATCGCGACTGAATAAGGGCCGCGTCCGGTCGCGTAGTCGAGCTTGGCCCGGAAGCTGCCGTCGCCCCTATTGGC
>DASTYD010000091.1:0-6458 GCA_035765175.1 Gaiellaceae bacterium | reverse complement strand
CGCTGGCTCGGCGTCGTGCAGAGGTCGGTGTCCTCGACCGAGCCGCAGGAGAGGCAGACGAGGTGGTGGTGGTGTTCGGGTGAGCAGCGGACGTACGCCGGCCGCCCCTCGCCCGAGAGCGCGTGGAGCGACCCCGTCCGGCGCAGGAGCTCGAGCGTGCGGTACGTCGTCGCAAGTCCGAGCCTGGGGGAAGCTCGCCGCGCGCGCTGGAAGAGCTCGACGGCGGTGAAGCGGCCGCCCGAGGCCTCGATCGCGTCGAGCACCGCCCGCCGCTGCGGCGTCAACCGGGCCCGCGCCGGCAGCGTCAGCCCACGGTAAGCGTTCTCGTCCTTTCGACTCGCAGCCATCTCGCGCCTAACCTTAGCTGAGACTCATTCTCAACTATGGGCACGAATGTGTCTCGGCATCGCGTGGATGGCTAATAATGGTGGCCGTCGTGGTCAGGCTGGTCCCAGTCGCGCTCGGGCTCGCCCTGCTCGTCGTCCTCTCCGCGGGGTCGGCGACCGGTGCGCGCTCGGAAACAGGAACCACGTCCCGCGCTTTCGCGATTCAGGTCGCAGTCCCCGGTCAGGTCGGCGGCTCGGCTGCGTCCGTGTCGGCGCCCCCAGATGCAGTCGGCGTCGGCGGCGCGTTCGCCTACCCGGCGGACGGCTCCGTGGTCAACGCCGGCTCTGTCACGTCAGGCGCCTTCGCGACGCCCGGTTCGTCCGCGACGGCGAGCGCCTCCGCGCAGGTCTCCACGGTCTCGATCTTCGGCGGTGACGTCACGGTGAGCAGCATCACCGCCAAGACGAAGGCGTCCGCCAACTCGCGTGGCTCCAATGCCGACTCGGACGGGTCCCTCGTGGCCGGTCTCGTCATCCAGGGCCAGGCAGTGACGCCGGGCCCCGGGACGCAGTTCTCGCTCGGCGACTGGGGCTACGCCGTGACCCTGCAGTCGGGCAAGGCGTCGCTCGACGCCGAGGACGCGAAAGGCGCGCGCGCGTTCGTGACAGCGCTCCAAGTTCGGCTCACGGCCGACCACTACGGGCTGCCGGCCGGCACAGAGGTCATGGTCGGCTACGCGGAGTCGGCGGCGAAGGTCGGCATCGAGGTGAAGAAGCCGGAGCGCAAGCACAAGCCCGTCACGAGGGCTCCGAAGCGGAAATCCCCGGTCAAGAAGCCGGTCAAGGGTCCGGGCATCGGGCCTGAGAAGCCGAGCTTCGAGGTCCGGCCGCCGCCCGACGTCACGCCGCGCCTGACGGCCGGCGGCTACGTGTTCCCCGTCTACGGCCCGTGCTCGTTCGGTGACACGTTCGGCGCGCCACGAGGAGACATCGCCTCGGGCTGGCACCACGGAGCGGACATCTTCGGCCAGCTCGGCGCTCCACTGCTCGCCGTCGCCGACGGCACCGTCTTCTCGGTCGGCTGGAACGACGTGGGTGGCTTCCGCCTCTGGCTCCGCGACCAGGCCGGCAACGAGTTCTACTACGCGCACCTTTCGGCGTTTTCACCGTTCGCCGTCAACGGGCGGCAGGTGAAGGCCGGCACCGTGCTCGGTTTCATGGGGAACACCGGCGACGCGGCGACGACGCCGTACCACGTTCACTTCGAGATTCACCCCGTGGGGATGCTCTTCATGGGTTACGACGGGGCGGTCAATCCGACCGCCTACCTGATGGCGTGGAGGCGCCTCGAGGACCTCGAGTTCGCGAGGGTCGCAGGCTGGGCGCCGCCGATCTCGCCGACGAGCAGCGCCCCGAAGCCGGGAGCGATCCTGCTGTCGTCGACCGACATCTCCACGGCAGACGGCCTCGACCCAGGCTCCCTAGAGCGAGCACTCAAGCAGGCAAACAGGGAAGCGGGCTAACAACGACCTAGCCCTCTCGGAGACCGCCACCCACCGCCGCCGGAGCCGGGCTTAGCCCGGCGGGAGGCTCAGAAACGAGAGGAGAACGAGGGAAGCGAGCGATGAGCCGCCGGCTCTGTTTCCGTCCGAACCACGCCCCCGCCCGCAAGGAGGGAGCCCACGAGGGACCCAGGGGTTCCCTCGTGCCAGCGAGCGAAGCGAAGCGCTACTTAGCGTTGTCTTGGCGATACTCGAACTCTTCGCCTTCGCCGAAGATCTTCTCCTGGAGCCAGCGGCGCGTCCCCGGCCCCGTCACGGGGTTGAAGAGGATGCCGAGGGCGATTCCGGTGAGCAGAAGCGTCGCGTTCCTGGTCGAGTGCGACGTCTTGCCCTGGATCCGGTCGGCGGCGTCTCGCAGGTCGTCGATCGCCTCGCGAAGGCTCTCCTGGATCTCCTTGTCCGTGGCGACGCGCGCGGCCGCGGCGGTGAACTGCCTGCCCCCGAGGAGCTGGTCGTAGATGTCGCGCGCTGTGGCGATCGCGCTCTTGACGTCCTCCCGGACGCGCTCGTCCTTGAACGCGCGCTCGAGATAGGGCTTCACGTCGCTGGCCCGATCCATTGCTCGGTCCTGAAGCTTGGCCATTTTCAGAAGTCCTTTCGGCTCGTTGTAGCTGCGACTCTACCCCGCCTACGACGGGCGCAAACGGCTTAGCCCCGGGAAGCCGCTGCTTTCCGCGCTCGGGTGAGCGGCCGGGGCGTGGCCACGTGCGGCAACGAGCCGTCGAAGGCGACCTGGAAGGCCTCCTCGATCGAGTCGACCGGGATGAACTCGAGCTCTTTGCGGGTCTCCTCGGGCAGCTCCGAGAGGTCGGACTCGTTCTCGCGCGGGAAGATCACCTTCTTGATGTCGGCGCGCTGAGCCGCCAGGGACTTCTCGCGCAGTCCACCGATCGGCAGCACCTGGCCTGTCAGCGTCAACTCCCCGGTCATCGCCACCTCGTCGGAGACGGGCTTCCCGGTGGCGATCGACGCGATCGCGGTCGCCATCGTGATGCCAGCCGACGGGCCGTCCTTGGGCACGGCACCGGCGGGAACGTGCACGTGCACGTCGTTCTGCCCGAACCAGTCCGAGTCGATGTCGAGCTCCGGTGCGTGGGTGCGCACCCAGGAGTGAGCGGCCTGTGCCGACTCCTGCATCACCTCGCCGAGCTGGCCCGTGACCTTCAGTTGCCCGCTGCCGGGGTACGCCGTCGCTTCGATGAAGAGGACGTCGCCGCCGACCGCGGTCACGGCGAGGCCGGTCGCGACCCCCGGCTCGGAGGTTCGCTTGCGGACGTCCGCGACGAACCGGCGCGGGCCGAGCCACTCGCGCACGAGCTTCTCGTCGACGCTCATCTTCTCCGTCTCGCCCTCGGCGATCCGGCGCGCTGCCTTGCGGCAGACCGCCGCGATCTGGCGCTCGAGCTGTCGCACGCCCGCCTCGCGCGTGTACTCGCGGATGATCGTGCGCAGCCCTTTGTCGGTGAACGAAAGGCGCGACCGGGTGAGGCCGTGCGCCTTCAGCTGCTTCGGAACGAGGTACTTCTTGCCGATCCCCAGCTTCTCTTCCTCGGTGTAGCCGGAGAGGTTGATCACGTCCATCCGGTCGAGGAGCGGCGGCGGGATCGTCTCGACCTGGTTGGCGGTGCAGATGAAGAGCACCTTGGAGAGGTCGAACGGGAGGTCGAGGTAGTGGTCGCGGAAGGTCGAGTGCTGCTCGGGGTCGAGCACCTCGAGCATCGCGCTCGCCGGGTCGCCGCGCCAGTCGGCGCCCATCTTGTCGATCTCGTCGATCAGGAAGACCGGGTTCTTCGTCTCGGCGTCGCGCAGCGCGCGCATGATCGTCCCCGGCATCGCCCCGATGTACGTACGCCGGTGGCCGCGGATCTCGGCCTCGTCGCGGACGCCGCCGACCGAGATGCGGACGAACTTGCGGCCGAGCGTCCTCGCGATCGATTGGCCGAGCGACGTCTTGCCGACGCCGGGCGGCCCGACGAAGCAGAGGATCGGGCCGGAGAGGTCGCCCTCCTTGAGCTTCGAGACGGCCAGGTGCTCGAGGATCCGCTCCTTCACCTTGTCGAGGTCGTAGTGGTCGTCGTCGAGCACCTTGCGCGCCTGCTGGAGGTCGAGGTTGTCCTCCGACTCCTGGTCCCAGGGCAGGCTCAGGATCCACTCGAGGTACGTGCGAATCACCCCGTACTCGGCCGAGGCGGCCGGCAGCTTCTCCAGCCGCCCCAGCTCGCGGTCGACCGCCTTGCGCGCCTCCTCGGACAAGTTGACTTCGTTCGCGCGATCGCGGAGCTCCTTGATCTCGGCCTGCTCGGGATCGCTCTCGCCGAGCTCTTCCTGAATCGCCTTCAGCTGCTGGCGCAGGAAGTACTCGCGTTGCGAGGACTCCATCTCGGAGACGACCTGGTTCTGGATCTTCGAGCCGAGCTCGGCGACTTCGAGCTCCCGGTTGAGGATCACGAGGACGGCGCGCAGGCGCTTCTCGACGTCCTCCTGCTCCAGCAGCTGCTGCTTCTCCTCGGTCTTCAGCCGAAGAGTGGATGCCACGAGGTGGCAGAGCGCGCTCGAGTCGTCGACATTTGCCGCCGCCAGGGCGAGCTCCTCGGGGAGGTAGGGGACGAGCCCGATCAACCGCCCGAAGAGGTTCTGCACGTTCTGCGTCAATGCCTGGCCCTCGGGCGTCTCCTCGTAGACGTCGGGAACGTCGACGAAGCGGCCGACGAGGTAGGGCTCGTCCTGGAGCCGGTCGAGGAGCCGGATGCGGGCGATTCCCTGGACGAGGATCCTGAGCGAGCCGTCGGGGACGCGGATCATCTTCTGGACGACCGCGGCGGTACCGACCGTGTGCAGGTCGTCCCAGCCGGGCTGCTCGAGCTCGCTGTCCTTCGAGGCGACGAGCGCGATCAGGCGGTTGCCGGAGATGACGTCCTCGACGAGCCGCACCGAGCGCTCCTGCCCGATGGCGAGCGGGAGCACGGAGTCCGGGAAGACGACGGTGTCCTTGAGGGGCAGGACCGGGAGCTCGGACGGCAGCTCGAGCTCGTCGACGTCGATCTGCTCTTCCATCAGATCGGTCATCTGCTGCTCCTGATCTGGATCTCGACGCGCTCGTTCGCCGTCGGCTTCTCGGCGAGTGGGAGGACGATCGTCAAGACGCCTCGCTCGTACGTGGCCTTCGAGTGCTCGACGTCGATGTCGGCCGGAAGCGCGACCTGGCGCGTGAAGCGGCCGTAGTCGATCTCCATCTGCTGGTAGACGCGTCCGGTGCACCGAGGGCGCCGCCGCTCTCCCGAGATGAGGAGCGCTCGCTCGTCGGCATAGATCTGAACCTTCGCCGGGTCGACGCCCGGCAGCTCGGCGACGACGTGGATCGCCCGCTCGGTTCGGTAGCAGTCGACCTGCGGGCGGAAGCCGCCGTGCCTGCGGGTGAAGCGAGGCACCTGCCAGAGGTCGGCGAACAACTCTTCCATCTCGCCGCGGATGCGATCGATGGGGTCGCGAGGCATGGGCCGATGGTAGCGACGCTGCCCCACTTGACGACGTGGCTAGTCGTCACTAACCTAGCGCGCGCTAACGATTGCCTGTCACATTTTCTCGTCGGTTGGCGTCATACGAGTAGACACCGACTGGGGAGGAGGAAGATGGCTCGCTGGGCTCGCACGATGATCCGCTTCCGCTGGGCGGTGCTCGCCGTCTGGCTCGTCGCGCTCGTGGCCTCCGGGATCGCCGCATCGGGGCTCTCGAACCTGCTCACGAACCGGTTCGTCCTGCCGGGGTCCGAGAGCGACAAGGCGCGGAACGTCCTTCAGGATCACTTCGGGCAGAAGCCGGAGGGCTCGTTCTCGATCGTCGTCAAGACCACCGACGGGGGAGCGCCGGCCGCCGTCCCGCAGGTGCGGGCGGCCGCCGTGCGCGCGGCGCAGGCCCTACCTACGGGCAAGGTCGCCTCGGTGACGGCCGTTTCCGGCGACGTCGTCTCCGCCACGATCGTCTCCAGCCTCGATCCTGCGGACGCCAAGGGCCACACCGACGCCATGCGCGAGGCGGCGGGGACGATCCCCGCAGCGCAGCTCCACGTGACGGGGCAGTCCGCCGTGGAGCACGACCTCGACCCGGTGATGAACAACGACCTCAAGGTGGGCGAGCTCTTCATCGCGATCCCGATCGCCCTCGCGATCCTGATCTTCGTCTTCGGCTCGCTCGCGTTCCTGCTGCCGTTCATGCTCGCGGGCGTCGCGATCCCCGTCACGCTCGGGATCCTCTGGATCTTCGCCAACTTCATGGACCTGTCGACGTACCTGCAGAACATGGTCATGCTGATCGGGCTCGGGATCGCGATCGACTACTCGCTGCTCATGGTCTATCGCTACCGCGAGGAGCACCAAGCCGGCAGGAGCCGCGAGGAGGCCGTCGTGCGGACGATGGAGACGGCGGGGCGCGCCGTGATCTTCAGCGGCACCGCTGTCGCCATCGGCCTCGCGCTGATGCTCGCCATGCCGCTGCCCTTCATGCGCGGCTTCGGCATCGCAGGCCTGCTCATCCCGCTCGTGTCGGTGCTCGCGGCGATGACGCTGCTGCCCGT
>DASTYD010000090.1:0-7186 GCA_035765175.1 Gaiellaceae bacterium | reverse complement strand
TGAGACAGATCTCTCGGGTCTCGCGGTCACGCTCGCGACTCGCTACAGCGACGACGAAAAAGGATCACCCTGGAGCTGGATCCTCTACCTGGACGAGCGCGGAACGGCCGAGCAGCACCGGGCACTCGAGGAGATCTGGGCCGGCCGCGCGCCCGGCGACCAGATCAGCCATTTCCCCTGGGCGTGGAAGGCAAGCCACCTCCTGGCTGTCAAGCCGGCGCAGATCGAGGTCGACCACACGCCGCGCCGCGGCTGGTTCCGCGTGAAGGACGCCGTCAGCGTCCGCGTCTCTGGCCCGTACCCCGGTGGCGAGACGGTCACCTGCGGAATCCCCGGTCACGACCGGTCCGGCGAAGAAGTCATCGCGGAGGAGCTTCTGGTCGACGACGAAGGCCTTCGCTTCGAGTTCAGCGGCGTGTGCGGCTTTGCGGCCGACTTCGATTACGGCTCCGACTGAGAGAGGATTGGCGGCATGAAGCGAGCGGCCTTCGTCTTCGGCCTCCTCATGCTCGCCGTCGGCGGCGCGTCCGCGCATCCCCAGGCGCAGAGCGGGCGCACGATCGTCGACCGGAACCACGACAACCGGCTCGAGTACGGCGTCGCTGAGCCCAGCCGGCTCCGCATCGACCTCGCGCAGCGCGGCTCGGGAGGGACGCCGACGCGCCTCCTCCACTTCGCGCAGATGACGGACACACAGCTCGTGGACGAGGAGTCGCCTGCGCGCGTCGAGTTCGTCGACCGGATCGGCCCGCCGTACGAGAGCGCGTACCGCCCGCAGGAGGGACTGCTGCCGATGGTGCTCGCCGAGGAGGTCCGGGCCGTCCGCGCGCAACGTCCCGAGCTGGTCATGGTCACCGGCGACAACACCGACAACACGCAGCGGAACGAGACGCGGTGGTTCATCGACATCCTCGACGGCGGCGTCGTCGAGGCCGACTCCGGCGCGCCTCGTCGCTGCCTGAGCCTGCGCGGCCGCTTCAAGAACGTCCGCGGCGGCGGCCGCTACTACGAGCCGGACCGCAGTACGGGCCAGGACGGCCCCGGCTACTCGCCTTCGGCCCGGACGAACCAGCGCACCGTAAAGAGGTCGAACGCCGCCCGCGACTACCCCGGGATCTTCGAGGAGATGAACCGCCCGTTCCGCTCGCCGGGACTCGGCGCGCCGTGGTACGCCGTGATCGGGAACCACGACGCTCTCGTCCAGGGCAACCTCCCGCGGATCGCATTCTTCGACCAGGTCGCGGTCGGCTGCGTCAAGGTGACCGACCTCTCCCGCCGCGCCTGGAGCCAGATCGAGCCGCTGCTCGCAGGCGGCATCACCGAAGAAGAAGGCGCCCGAATCGTCGAGACCATCTACGGCGACTTCCTCGCGACGATCTCGAACCCGAAGTCGAAGCGCGGGCTCTGGAAGTGGATCGCCGGCGATCGTGATCGCACGCTGCTGACGAAGCAGATCTTCATGGGCGAGCACGGCAACACGCGCGGCACCCCGAAGCTCCACGGCTTCACTCCGGAGAACATCAGGACCGGCGAAGGCAGCTACTCGTTCAGCCCCAAGGCGGGCCTGCGCTTCGTGGTCCTCGACTCAGTCGCCGCATCGGGGCCGGACGGCAATCTCGACCATGCGCAGTTCGTCTGGCTTCACGAGCAGCTGCTCGCCGCCGGGACCGCCCACGAGCTCGTCCTCGTCTTCGCCCATCACGCGCTCGCGTCGATGCACCAGTCCCAGGGCAACGTGCATTACGGCCTCACCGGCTCATGTCCGTCCACGTCGCCGCTCGACCCGCCTGTCGCAGACGAGACCGTGCGCTGCCTGCTCTCCCGCCACCGCTCTGTGATCGGGCTCGTCGCCGGCCACAGCCACCGCAACCGGATCACCCCCTACCCGCGCACCGGCGGCGGAGGCTTCTGGGAGATCGTCACCTCCTCCCACGCCGACTGGCCCCAGCAGTCGCGCATCATCGACCTCTACGACAACCGCGACGGGACGCTCTCCATCACGACGCGCGTGATCGAGCACACCGCGCCGCCGCGCCCCGGCAAGCGGGTCCGCAGCCGCGGCCGCCTCGCACCCAGGGAAGTGACGCGCCTCGCTTCGATCGCCCGCGAGCTTTCGTTCAACGACCCGCACGCAGAGAACGGCGAGGACGGCTTCCCGGACCGGCGCGGCACCCCGCTCGACCGCAACGTCGAGCTTCTCCTCCGCAACCCTTACTGAATCCTTAGAGAACGAAAACGCCCTGCACACGGCGGGCGTTTTCACTTTGAAGCCATGAAGACGCCCAGATTCCTCATTCTCGTGGCCGCGCTCGCGCTCATCGTCGTCAGCGCGGCTGCAGCGCACCGAGGCGTCGTCATCAAGGGAACCAGAGGTGACGACGCGCTCACAGGCACCATCTCGAACGACCTCGTCCTCGCCCGGGCCGGCAACGACTCGGTCAACGCCCTCGAAGGGCGCGACCGGATCTTCGGCGGCTGGGGCAACGACACCGTCGACGGCGGTCCCGGCAACGACCGCATCATCGGCGGGCCCGGCAACGACGTCCTCAACGGCTCGGACGGCAGCGACAAGATCCGTGGCCGTCACGGCGACGACCGGGTCGACGGCGGCCCAGGCAGGGACCGCCTCTTCGTCGGCCGCGGCGTCGACGTGGAGCTCGGAGGCGACGGCAACGACGCCCTCCACGCTCTTGCCCGCGACAACCAGGTCGACACGCTCGATTGCGGCCCCGGCCACGACGTCGTCTGGCTGAACGCGAACGAGCAGGACACGCACGTCAACTGCGAGGTGATCAAGACCGTCGTCACGTCACAGGCGGACGACGGCTAGAGCTTCCCCTCCCACACGCCTCGCTCCCCGACGAAGCCCGCCCCGGACGGAGGCGGGCTTCGTCGTTTCCAGGGCAGAGAACGCTCTTGCGAGGGATCTTTGGGCGGCCTGCTTCTGACGATCTAGAGCGCATCGACAACGTCGGTGCAGCCCCACCGACCCTCCATGGAGGTCTGCCACGATGCAGAAGCTCTACAACTGGCTCACCCGTGAAGACGGGCAGACGATGGCCGAGTACGGCGTCGTCCTCGCAGTCATCACGATCGCGGTCTTCGGCGCTCTCGCCCTGCTCTCGGGCAACATCGTGAACGCCATTACCCGCGTCGCCGGCTACATCACGTAACTGGCGGGCACTACGCACCAACGGCGCGGCTTCGAAGTCTCTTCGAGCCGCGCCGTTGGCGTTCCGGGATCGTTTCGCCATTTCGCTCTTGCGAGGGATGAGCCGGCTGCCCATTCGGACGATGAAGAGCGCATTGCAAACGTCGGTGCAAACCGCACCGGAATCTCCATGGAGGTCTGCCAAGATGCAGAAGCTCTACAACTGGCTCACCCGTGAAGACGGGCAGACGATGGCCGAGTACGGCGTCGTCCTCGCCGTCATCACGATCGCGGTCTTCGGCGCTCTCGCCCTGCTCTCGGGCAACATCGTGAACGCCGTCACCCGCGTCGCCGGCTACATCACGTAACTCACCCGACGCACCCTTCGGCGCGGCTCTGAAGTTCTTTTTCGGGCCGCGCCGTTGGCATTCCCGGGATCACTGTCGCGGGGGATAGCGCGGCCGGCCCAGGGGGCCGATGAACGGGAACAGCCCACCGTCGGTGCTGGACCTCCAGTGCCGATCAACTTCTGGAGGTCTGCACTGATGCAGAAGCTCTACAACTGGCTCACCCGTGAAGACGGGCAGACGATGGCCGAGTACGGCGTCGTCCTCGCCGTCATCACGATCGCGGTCTTCGGCGCTCTCGCCCTGCTCTCGGGCAACATCGTGAACGCTCTGACCCGAGTCGCCGGCTTCATCACGTAGCCGAGCTCGACGAACGTCCCGCGGCGTGGCTTCGGAAGCACTGATTCCGGGCCACGCCGCTTTCTTCCTAGGGAATCACTTCGGCGAGGGATCTCGCGCCGGCCCCATCCCGCCGATGAGTAGGGCAGCCCAGCCCCTCGGCGCCTGACCGGCGCCGAGCCACCAGGAGGTCCACTCACATGCGGAAGTTCTGCGGCTCGTTCGGCCGTGAAGACGGGCAGACGATGGCCGAGTACGGGGTCGTTCTGACGGTAATCACGATCGCGGTCTTCGGCGCGCTTGCATACCTCGGGGGCAGCGTCGCCAAAGAGATACTCACCGTCTCCCGCTTCATCTCGTAATACGGCGCCTGCTGCGGCGCGGCATCGAAAGCATCGTTCCGAGCCGCGCTGCACCCGTTTTGCGGTAGCCGGATCACCTCGGCAGGGGATCACCCTCGAGCTCCGCATGCCGATGAGAAGGAGAGTTCATCTTTCGGCGCGACGCGGCGCCGATCTCGCCCAGGAGGATTGCACCCATGCGGCAGGACGACGGCCAGACGATGACCCAGTACGCGACGACGCTCTCTGTCATCACGCTCACCTTTCTCTCAGCGTTCGCGCTCTTCGCGGCCGCGAGCTACCTCAGCTGATCAGGGGATAGCCGGCGCGACCCGGTCTCTGAACGACCGGCCAAACACGCTCTTTCCAACCCGAACCCCTCTCGGGGGATTTGGGCGCAGCCCCGGTCTCTGAACTGACCGGCCGAACACGCTCTTTCCAACCCAACCCCTTTCGGGGGATTCGGGCGCAGCCCGAATCACCGATATTGCGTACTGACAGGTAACCCAGGCGGGGCGGTCACGCCGCCAGACGTGGAGGATCATCGTGCTGCGACTCAGACGACATCGTGCCCCCGCGAAGAAGGACGTCCTGGATCTCGGTGACGGCAAGTCGCCCGAGCGCCGGCGAGCCGATGCACGGCGGGCCCACTACGAGCACCAGCGCCGATTGCTGGAGGTCAAGGACCTCGAGCAGCTCATCTCGACGCTTCACAAGTCGGCTCCGTAACCGAGAGGACATTGGACGTAGCACGCGCTGAGCCATAGGCTCGGCGTATGCGTCGTCTCCTCAGCGCGGCGCTACTCGTCGCTATCGGGGTGTACGGGATCGGATCGGCCGGCGCCGACATCATCTTCGGCACCGCGGGCGCGGACCGACTCAACGGGACGCTTCAGCCGGACGACCTGTTCGGCCTCGGCGGAAGAGACCGAATCGAGGGACGGGCCGCGAACGACTTCCTCGATGCCGGGCGTGGCCGCGATCGGCTGCTTGGCGGCGCGGGCTCCGACCGTCTGCTCACGAGCGGCGACTTCGAGGTGGACACGGTGACGTGCGGCACCGGCCGCGACATCGTCAATGCCGACGTCGTCGACGTGGTCGGCTCGAATTGCGAGATCGTGAGCAGCCAGATCTCACGCGACACCGGCTTCGAGTTCCCGGCGCAACACGAGACGCAGGTCGAGCCCGACAGCTTCTCGTTCGGCTCGACGGTCGTCACCGTCTTCCAGTCGGGCCGCCACCTCGACGGCGGCGCCGAGCGGAACGCCTTCGCCACCTCGAAGAACGGAGGCCGCACGTGGCGCTCGGGCCCCTTGCCGACCGGGTCGTTCGACCGTGTGAGCGACCCCGTGATCGCCTACGACGCCCGGCACCGGTGGTGGCTCGCTGCGTCACTTGCCTCGAACTTCTCCTCGGTGGCGACGGTCGTCAATCGCTCACGCGACGGTCTTCGCTGGAGCGCCCCGATCGACGCCGCGCGCAGCACGACCGAGGAGTACGACAAGGAGTGGATCGCCTGCGACAACTGGCGCTCGAGCCGGTTCTACGGCCGGTGCTACCTGTCGTACATGAACTTCGCGCGCGACACGATCGAGACGCGCCGCTCCGCCGACGGCGGACGGACGTGGTCGGCGCCGGTCTCGGTCGACGCCCGCCGGCAGCCCGCGATCGCGAACGGCGTCGTGATCGCGGTGCGGCCGAACGGCCAGGTCCTGCTCGTCTTCTCGGTCTTCGGGGCGCCGGACGGCAACGAAATCGCCCTCACCCGCTCGACGGACGGAGGCGCAACCTTCTCGGCTCCCGGGCGGGTCGCGCACATGGGAGGAACGGAAGTGAGCTGGCTGCGGGCGCCGCCGTTCCCGACCGTCGACGTCGACGCCGCCGGCACGGTCTACGTCGCGTGGCGCGACTGCGAGGAGTCGGCGGACTGCTCGGCCGACATCCTGCTCTCGCGCTCGAACAACGGGGTGGACTGGTCACAGCCGATGCGCATCCCGACGGGCTCGCCCGAAGGGTTCTACTTCCTGCCCGCGCTCGCAGTCGATCCTGCGACCTCGGGTCGAAACGCAAGGCTGGCCGTCCTCTACCACTCGATGTCCCCGTCGACGATCTGCGACCCCACGGCCGGGTGCCTGGCGATCGACGTGAAGATGGTGACGTCCGCGGACGGCGGCCGGACGTGGTCGCTGCCCGCGCGGCTGAACGTCCTGTCGATGCCCCCGTTCTGGATGGCCGACACCTCGCTCGGCCGGATGCTTGGCGACTACGTCTCGGTGTCGTGGTCGCGCCGCCGCCCGATCGGCATCTTCTCGCTCGCGTTCCCGCCGAGCGGCGGCGTGTTCCGCCAGTCGATCTTCGCGGCGACCCGCGTGCCTTAGTCAGCCGACTCCGACCGGAGAATTCCGTTCGTGCGTGCTCCGGAGCACCGGAACCGGCTCTGGCGAATCGTCGAGTCGCCGATCTTCACCGGCTTCATCCTCGCGGTCATCATCGCGAACGCGGTCGTCCTCGGCCTGCAGACGTATGAGGAGATCGAGGACCGGCATGGCGACGTCCTGAACCTGCTCAACGACCTCTTCCTGGGCATCTTCGTCCTAGAGCTCGCAGTCCGGATCGGCGCCTACGGGCGGCGCCCGCTGGACTTCTTCCGCTCCGGCTGGAACGTCTTCGACTTCGTCGTGATCGCGGTCGCGTTCGTGCCGGGCATCCGCGAGAGCTCGACCCTGCTGCGGCTAGCCCGGCTGCTCCGCGTCGTTCGGGTCGTGCGGATCCTCCCCGAGCTGCGCGTCCTCGTGACGGGCGTCGTGCGCTCGTTGCCGCCGCTCGGGAGCATGCTGCTGCTGATGACCGTGATGCTCTTCGTCTACGGGATGCTCGGCTGGCTCCTGTTCGCGGACGAGATTCCGCAGGACTGGGGCAACATCGGCCGGGCGATGCTGAGCCTGTTCGTCCTGCTCACGCTCGAGGACTTCCCGCGCTACATGGACGCCGGGATGGAGGTGCACCCG
>DASTYD010000089.1:0-9510 GCA_035765175.1 Gaiellaceae bacterium | reverse complement strand
AGCGATCACGAACTTCGTGACTTGAACGGGTGCCCGAAGCAGGCCACCCTCAGCCCCGATCACCGTGAACGGGAGCACAGAGTTCCCGCCGACGCTCGCGAACTTCAGGCTGTAGAACCGCGCCTGCGAGCCGTTGACGATGCGGAGCCGGTAGCGCCGAGGCTCCACGTTCAGGAACGGATACGCCTTCCCGTTCACGACTGGGGTGTCGCCGAAGAACTCCGGCACCCAGACCGTGTGGGGCGGCAGGCCGACGTTCGGATAGAACATCGTCCCGTCCGCGTTGAACGTCTTGTCCTGCAGCACGAGCGGGACCTCATATGGTCGGGCCGGCAGCCCGAGTGGATTGTCGGCCAGCCCGGTGTCGTCGTCGTCGCGCAGGAAGTACAGCCCCGCGAGGCCCGCGTACACGTTCGTGCGCGTGTTGCCGAGCGCATGATCGTGGTACCAGAGCATCGTCGCGCGCTGTTCGTTGCCGTACGCGAAGAAGTTCGAGATGAAGTGCTGGCCGGTCGCCGCGAGCCCGTTGGTGAACCACTGCAACGGCGTCCCGTCGAACTGCGGCAGGGTGAATCCGCCGTGCAGGTGCGCCACGATCGGCGCCGGATCCGTTCCAGGCAGCACGGCACCCATGATCTCGGGGTCGTTCGGCAAGAACGTCTGGCCGAGGTTGTTGATCCACTCGACCATCACCGGCACGTTCTTCCTGGCCTCGAACGTCGGGCCGAGGTACGGCGCACCGCCGTAGCCCCAGGTTTTCGCCGGGCCGAGCTGCTGATGGAACCTATAGGCCGTGGATTCCGCGGCCGTGATCGAGCCCACCCAGCCGTTTTCGGCATGGATTACCGGAGGTACCGGCAGAGGCTCGATGAATTTCGTCACGCTCGGCGACCCCATCGCCGCCCGCGCGTCGAGGGTTGTGAGCCGCGCGGGCAAGATGAGCGCCGCGCCACCGACGGCTCCGTATTGCAGGAACCGCCTTCGGCTCATTGCCATGTACTTGGCCATTTTTCCCGCCTCCTTCCGAGAGCAAAGGGGGAAATAGCCGACGGCGCCCCGGTCGCAATCACCGCAGTCGAGACTGGGCGCTCACACGCTGCTCACTGCCGCCGCAAGCCACTTCTTATGTCGATTGCAGAGAGTCTCTGCCACCAGAACCCGCTGCAAAACCGTAACTTCCCTGAATCTTCATGCGGGAAAGCACCGAACCTCTTGCCGGGTAGCAGGCAACCTTGGAGCGAGAAGGCCCTCGCGCGGAGCTGCGCGCCAAGGGCCTTCTCGGCTAGTACACGGTCTTGCGCCGGCTTCTCGCGAACCTCGCGCGCTGCTTCCGGGCCTCCGAGCGCAGCCGCGCGTCCTTTCTGATCGCCAGCGCCCGCAGCTCGCGTTGGAGCTTGCAGTAACTGTCCCAGCGCTCTCGCGACAGGGTCCCGTCGTTCAGCGCCTTTTGGATGGCGCAGCCGGGCTCCTGCTCGTGGGCGCAGTCGGAGAACCTGCACTGCGCTGCGAGCTCGCTGATCTCCGAGAACGTCGTGTCGAGCACCTCTTCGTCGGCCCAGAGCTGAAGCTCGCGCATGCCCGGCGTGTCGAGGAGGACGCCGCCTGCGGGCAGCAGAACGAGCTCGCGATGGGAGGTCGTGTGGCGTCCGCGCCCGCCGGCGCTCGTTTGCGCGGTGGCGAGCAGCTCTCGCCCGGCGAAGCGGTTCACGAGCGTGGACTTGCCGACTCCCGACGAACCGAGCAGTGCGATCGTCTGGCCCGATTGCAGGTAGGGGTCGAGCGTCTCGAGGCCTTCTCCCGAGACGGCGCTGACCGCGTGTACCGGCACGCCCATCGTCACCGGCTCGACCTCGAGCAGGTCGACCTCGGGCTCGTCGACGGTGTCGCTCTTGTTGACGACGACGACCGGGGCAGAGCCGCTGTCCCAGGCCGCAGTGAGGTACCGCTCGAGCCGCCTCGGGTTGAGGTCGAAGCCGAAGGCGGTGACGACGAAGACCGTGTCGACGTTTGCGGCCACGACCTGCGCGACGGTCCGCTGCCAGGCCTCCTTGCGCGTGAACGACGTGCGTCGCGGCAAGACGGCTTCGATCACGGCTTTCCGCTCGCCGTCGACGGGACGGACGGCGACCCAGTCGCCGACCGCGGGCAACTCGTCCTCGGACAGCTTCCCGGCGGGAACGCCGCCCATCTGGCCGCGCTCGGTCATCAGCTCGCACGGGCCGTGGTGCCGCGCCGAGACGCGTGCGGGAATCAGGTTGTCTGCTGCATATGGCTCGAACGCGTTCGCGAAGAACGCGTCCCAGCCGAGGTCTTTCAGGTTCAAGCGAAACTCCTTTGACTCGTGGGAACACGAAAAGCGCCCGGATCGGGGCGAACGGTGAGCCTCAGGAGATCGCGGAGCTAGGCCGTGTAGCCGGAGGCTCGGGCAACGGAGAACTCAGTCATCGTCGAACCTCCTTTCGTCGCGGAACTGTCCCCAGAGTACGCGAAGGAGCGGCCAGGATCAATCCCCGGGCAGATCGTCGAGCGGGACCGCCCTCGGCTCGCGGGCCGTCCACCAGATGAAGACACGTCCCGCGAGGCCTTCGTCTTCGACGAGCTCGACCGCGAGGTCGGCGATCTCCTCGGGCTTCGTCATCACGTTCGGCACCCCGGCCCGCTCCTCCGGGCTCATTGCCTCGATCTCCGTGAGCACCTCCAGAGTCTCGATCCAGTTCGGGACGATGCAGTTGACCCGGACCCGTTCGTGCTCGGCAAGGGGAGCGAGGGTCGCCGTGAGCCGCGCAAGGCCTGCCTTCGCGGCGGCGTACTCGGGCGAGCCGTGTGGCTGCCAGCCGATGCCTGCGACCGAGGAGATGTTGACGATGGCCCCTCCGCCCCTCTTTCGCATCTCCGGAAGTGCATGCTGGATCGCGAGCATCGGCCCGCGAAGGTTGAGGTCGAGCGTGCGACTCCAGTGCTCGACCGGGGCGTCTGGGAAATGCGGCCACGCTGTGCCGCCCGCGTTGTTGACGAGGATGTCGAGCCCGCCGAACGTGTCGGCCGCATATCGGATCGCGGCGCGGATCTCGTCCTCACGCGTGACGTCGGCTCGAACGAACCCGGCGGTGCCACCATCGGCCTCGATCAACTGGACGGTCTTCGTTCCGCCCTCCTCGTCGAGATCGTTGACCGCGACGTGTGCGCCCCTCTCGGCGAGCGCCCGCGCGATCGCTCGTCCGGTCCCGGCCGCTCCTGCCCCGGTCACAAGCGCGACCCTCCCCTGAATCTCCACGTGCGGGGAGTATCCCGCAGGGGTCGGCTATGCGCGGAACCCTTCCAGCGCAGACGCGACGAGCCGCGGCAGGGTGCCCAGGTTGTAGCCGCCCTCGAGCACGGCCGCACATCGCGGGGCGAGCGCCTTGCTGCGGCGTGCGAGCTCGCGGAACCCGTCCTCGGTGACGCGCATGCTCGCGAGCGGGTCTTCTTCGTGAGCGTCGAACCCCGCCGACACGAGGACGAGATCCGGCTCGAACGCACGGACGGCGGGCTCGACGACATGGTCGAAGGCGCGCTGATACACCTCATCACTCGAACCGGCCGAGAGCGGGACGTTCAGGGTCGTCTCGCCCTGGTCGTCCGGCCCGCCGGTGCCCGGATAGAACGGCCACTGGTGCATCGAGACGAACAGGATCGACGGGTCGTCCTCGAAGATCGCCTCGGTGCCGTTGCCGTGGTGGACGTCCCAGTCCACGATCGCGACGCGCTCGAGACCCAGCTCGGCCTGGGCATGGCGCGCCGCGATCGCCACGTTGTCGAAGAGGCAGAAGCCCATCGCATGGCTCGGCAGCGCGTGGTGCCCGGGCGGCCGGACGAGCGCGAAGCCGCCACGCTCAACCGCGGCGATGCTCGCACCCGCCGCGAGGAGCGCCGCTTCGTACGACGTCTCCGAGGCGATCGTGTCCCCGTCGAGCCAGGTCGGCTCGCTGAGGCCTCTCACCAACTCGACGTAGCCCGAGGTGTGACAGCGCTCCACCTGCTCCCGGGTCGCGGGCTGCGCCTCGCTCCACTCGTCGATCGAGTCGAGCAGCACCTCGAGCCGCCGAGGCGTGTCCGGATGGTGCCCCACCGGATGGAGCCGAACGAGGTCCCGATGGCTGATCACTTCCACGCGCGCCGACCTTGTAACACAGTGTCACTTAGGCGGTTCCGCGCGGGCGGCGAAGCGCTCGGCCATCTGGTTCATGCCCCAGCTGGAGAGGAGGGCGGACGCCTCCGCCCATAGGGGGGACTGATCTTCGAGGGGAGGGAGAGGGGCGGAGGCGTCTAGCGCTGCTATTCGGCGGTAGAGCCGCAGATCCTCCGCGAACGGCGCGAAGCGCCCCGCCTCGAGCGCCGCCTCGAGCGTCCCGTGCTGGCGGAGGATCTCGGCCGCCCGCTTCGGCCCGACGCCCGGGGCTCCCGGCAGCTTGTCCGACGGGTCGCCGCGCAGAGCGATGAAGTCCGGCACCTGCTTCGGCTCGACGCCGTAGCGCTCCCGAACCTCGTCCGGGCCGATCCGGGCGAGCTCGCTCACACCGCGCGTCGGCGTCAGGATCGTCACCGTCTTGGAGGCGAGCTGGAACGAGTCGCGGTCCGAAGTGACGACGAGCGCGATCCAGCGCTTCTTCTTCGCCGCCGCGACCGCCGCGGCGAGGAAGTCGTCCGCCTCGTAGCCCGGCGCCTTCGCAGCAGTGAAGCCGAGCGCGGAGACGAGCTCCGGCAACATCGGCAGCTGCTCGAGCAGAGCCGGATCGAAGACCCGGCCGCTCTGGTACGGCTCGTACGCCTCGTGCCGGTAGGTCGGCACCTCGAGCGTGTCCCACCCGACGACGACGCTCCGCGGCTGCTCGGCTTCCCAGAGCCGGACGAGGAAGTTCGCGAAGCCGACGATCGCGCCGGACGGCCTCCCTCCTGCCCGCTTGATCGTCTTCGGCAGAGCGTGGTAGGCGCGATGCGCGAGCGAGTCGCCGTCGATCACGAGGAGCGGCTTCACAGCGAGCGCTCGAGCTCTCCGATGGCCGTCATCAATCGTTCCGTTCCGATCTGGGCAGCTTCGCGCATGTCACGTTCGTCGCGCAGGTCTGCGAGCTCGACGGGCGGCCCGTAGGCCACGCGCAACGGGCCGAGCCGCGTGATCCGGTCGGTCCCTCCGATCGCGGCCGGGATCAGTGGCACCTCCGCCTCGAGCGCAACCCGCACGGCACCCGTGCGCGGCCTGGCCCGGTGCTTCTTCGCGAGCCCTTTCTTCCGGCGCGTCCCCTCCGGGAAGATCGCCACCACTTCACCCTCGCGCGCCAGCCGCACCGCTGTCTCGATCGCCTTCGTGTCGCCTTCGCCGCGGCGCACCTCGAAGGCGCCTCCGTAGCGCAGGATGGGCCGGAGCGGCGAGCGAAAGAGCTCCGCCTTGGCCATGAACCGGATCTGCCTGTGCGGAAACAGCGGCAGTCCGAGCGGCCACGGATCGAGGTTCGAGACATGGTTCGCGGAGAGGACATAGCCGCCTTCGCGTGGAAGATGCTCCGTCCCCGACGCTTTCAGGCGAAACAGCAGCTTCACAGGTGGGCCTGTGAGGATTCCAGCCAGCCGGTACAGAGGTGAGATTGACAACCGCCGCTAAGGTCAGAACGGAATGAAGACGCTCATCATCGCCGAGAAGCCGTCCGTCGGCCGCGACATCGCGGGCGCGCTGGACGGTGTCTTCCAGAAGCGAGCCCTCGCCGACCTCACCGGCAAGAAGAAGGCCGCCAAGGACGAGCCGACGTTTCTCGAGTCGGACAACGAGGTGATCACCTGGGCCGTCGGGCACCTCGTGCAGCTCGCCGAGCCCGAGGAGTACGACGAGAAGTGGAAGAAGTGGCGCATGGCCGACCTGCCGATCGTGCCGCCGAACGGCTTCAAGCTCGTCCCGCGCGACGCGAAGTCGAAGAAGCAGCTGAAGCTCGTCGAGACGCTCCTCAAGCGCGAGGACGTCGACCGCGTCGTGAACGCCTGCGACGCGGGCCGCGAGGGCGAGCTGATCTTCGCGTACCTCTACGAGTCGGTCTTCGGCACGCCCCCGACGAGCTCCGCTGCGCCGAAGCCGGTGGAACGGCTCTGGATCAACTCGATGACGAAACAGGCGATCCGCGACGGCTTCGACCAGCTGCGGCCGGGAGCGCAACTCGAGCCGCTCGAGTCGGCAGCCCGTGCGCGCTCCGAGGCCGACTGGCTCGTCGGCATGAACGCGACCCGCGCCGCGACGATCCGCGGCCGCGCCTGGGTCGGCGGCGTCGTCTCGCTGGGCCGTGTCCAGACGCCGACGCTTGCGATCATCGTCCAGCGCGAGCGCGAGATCCAGGCCTTCGTGCCCGAGCCGTACTGGCTCGTCCACGCGAGCTTCGATCCGCGCTACGAGGGCCTCTGGTTCGATCCGATCAAGGCAGACGACAAGGACACGCCGACCGGTCAGGAGACCTGGCTCAAGGAGGCCGAGCGCGCCGAGGGAATCGTCGCCAAGGTCTCAGGCAAGACCGGTACCGTCGAGTCGGTCGAGCGCAAGGAGCAGTCCGAGCGCGCACCGCTCCTCTACGACCTCACGTCGCTTCAGCGCGACGCGAACCGCCGCTTCGGTTTCTCGGCGCGTCGAACTCTCCAGGCTGCCCAGTCACTCTATGAAGGCAAGAAGGCGATCACCTATCCGCGGACGAACTCTCGCTGGCTCTCGGGCGACCTCGTCCCCCAGCTGAAGCCGACGGCCGAGACGCTCGTCGACATCCCCGAGTACGAGACCGGGGCCCGCTTCGTCCTACGCCTCGACCAGCTGCCCCTGGCCCGGGTCGTCAACGACGCGAAGGTGGACGACCACCACGCGATCATCCCGACCGACGTCGAGCACGACGTCAGCACGTTCTCACCGGACGAGCGCCGGATCTTCGACCTCGTCGCCCGTCGCTTCCTCGCCGTCTTCCATCCGCCGGCCCGCTACGCCAGGACGACGGTCGTCACCCTGGTCGAGGACGAGCGCTTCCGCACTCGCGGCAAGGTCACGCTCGAGGCCGGCTGGCGCGGCGTCTACGGGGTGGAGGCCGACGCCGACAAATCGAAGGACGATGACCCGGAGAGCGCGGAGCTGCCGCCGCTCGAGAAGGGCCAGCAGGTGAAGGTCGTCTCCGCCGAGAGCGAGGCGAAGGAGACGCGCCCGCCGCCCCGCTACACCGAGGCGACGCTCCTCTCCGCGATGGAGACCGCCGGCAAGTTCGTCGACGACGAGGAGCTCCGCGAGGCGATGAAGGAGCGCGGGCTAGGCACCCCCGCAACGCGCGCCGAGACGATCGAGACGCTGATCCGCCGCGAGTACATCGAGCGCGTCGGCAAGGACCTCGCCCCGACGCCGAAAGGCCTCCAGGTGATCACGATGCTCGAGGAGAACAAGCTCACCTCGCCCGAGCTCACCGGCGACTGGGAGAAGCGACTTCGTGACATCGAGCACGAGAAGGGCGAGAAGGATGACTTCATCAAGGGCATCGAGGAGTTCGCCGCGGCAACCGTGAAGGCGATCGAGGCCCTGGACAAGGAAAAGCTGCGTCCCGAGCGCGTCGAGCTCGGCCTCTGCCCGCGCTGTGGCGCCGAAACGGGCGAGATCATCCGCGAGAACGCCAAGGCGTACGGCTGTACGAGCTGGAAGTCGCGCGAGGAGACCGGCTGCGGCTTCGTGATCTGGAAGCGCGTCGCCGGCCGGACTTTGACGCCCGAGGTTGCCAGGCAGCTGCTCGAAGAGGGAAAGACGAAGGAAGTTCTGTCAGGCTTCCGTTCCAGAGCCGGCAAACCTTTTCGGGCGCGGCTCGTCTTGAATGACGAGGGCAAGGTCGAGTTCGAGTTTCCGGCTCGAGCGCGAACCAAAGAGCCCGCGACGTCGGAATAAACAGGTACGGGTACTCGTTTTCGTCAGCAAGCCGCAGTAGGCCGGTTCCCACTAGAACCACCAGGAACTTCGTCCTACAGTGAGAAAGTTCGGATGACCGAACGCCGTCTTACAGTGCAGAAAGCCGCAAACGCAGGGATGGGAAAGGAAGAGGGACCGCAGTTGACCCACCAGCAGATTTCCGAGCTTCTCGAGACCGAGGGCGCGCGCGCCTTTGTCGAGGCTGCTGAAGAGCGCGGCCACGTCGAGCCGACCGAGCTCGAGGCCTTCGCGCTCGAGCACGACCTCGACGACGGCGACGTGGAGCAGCTCACGCGCGAGCTCGAGGCGATCGGCCTCGAGGTCGGCGAGCCGCGGTCCGAGGAGGAGGTGAAGCCGGTCGAGCAGAAGACGCCCGACCCGGACGTCATCGTCGGCTCCGCGGACAGCCTCCAGCTGTTCCTCGCCGACGTCGGCCGCCACAAGCTGCTGACCGCTTCCGAGGAGGTGACGCTCGCGAAGGCGATCGAGCGCGGCGACATGCTCGCGAAGCGACGCATGATCGAGTCGAACCTCCGGCTCGTCGTGTCGATCGCCAAAGGCTACCGCGGCCTCGGCGTCCCGTTCCTCGACCTGATCCAGGAAGGCACGCTGGGACTGAACCGCGCGGTCGAGAAGTTCGACTGGCGTCGCGGCTTCAAGTTCTCGACGTACGCCACCTTGTTGATCCGCCAGTCGGTGCAGCGCGCCGTCGCGAACCACGCACGGACGATCCGCGTGCCGGTGCACGTCGTCGAGCGCCAGCAGAAGCTCTCGCGCGCCGCGCGGCGGCTCGAGGTCGAGCTCGGCCGCGAGGCGACGAAGGACGAGCTGGCCGAGGCGACCGGCCTGCCGATGCAGCACGTCGACGAAGCCCTCGGCGCCGCCCAGGCGTCCGTCTCGCTGAACCAGACGGTCGGCGCCGACGACGAAGGCGAGCTGGGCGACCTCTTCGCGGATCGCGAGGCGGCCGACCCGTTCGACGAGGCGGAGGAGTCGCTCCGCCGCCAGGGCGTTCGCAAGGCGCTCGACGCGCTACCCGAGCGCGAGCGGCGCATCCTCGAGCTCCGCTTCGGCTTCGAGGGCGAGCCGTGGACGCTCGAGGCGATCGGCCACGAGCTCGACCTGACGCGTGAGCGCGTCCGGCAGCTCGAGGCCCAGGCGCTGGCGCGACTGTCGGCGCTCCGCGAGCTCAGCTCGGTAGCAGTCGTCTAGAACTGCTCCGTTGACGCGCGTTCCCGCGCGAGCAACACTGAGACCGATCAGGAGGAGGCCTACGTGGGGCGTGTGCTCTTCCTGCGGCTCATCGTTGCGACTGTGGCAGTCGGCGCGCTGACTTCGGTCGCCGGCGCGTCGGACTCCAAGCCGAGGCTGCGCGTGAGCACCTTGGGCGAGGGCGTGGTTGGGAGCCGCGATGGACGAGTCGACTGCGGTCCGCGCTGTTCTGTCCGCTACCGGCGCGGGGCGGTCGTCTCGCTTCGAGCGACACCGGACCCCTTCTTCGCGTTCGACCACTGGGGTGGGCGCTGCGTGGGCAGCGCCCCGAGGTGCTTCGTCGCGGTCGATGGGCC
>DASTYD010000088.1:0-8714 GCA_035765175.1 Gaiellaceae bacterium | reverse complement strand
GTGGGTCGGCCAGCGGAAGGATCGAGAGGTGCGGCCGATCGCCGACCACCTCCGCGACCTCTTCGGCGCTCTCGGTGCAGAGCCGGACCTCGACGAGCTCCTCGCCATGCGACGCGAGTGGACGAAGCACTCACTCAAGCCTCGGCCCGATGCTCTCGAGATCCTGGCCGAGCTACGCCGGCGGGGCCACAGGCTGGGACTGATCAGTGTCTGTTCCCAGGACGTTCCTCACGTCTGGGACGAGACGCCGCTCGCGGGCGCGCTGGACGAGCTGATCTTTTCGTGTGACGTGGGCGTCTCGAAGCCCGATCCGCGTATCTACGAGGTCGCCTGCGAGCGCCTGAGCGTGAGGCCGGCTGATTGCTTGTTCGTCGGTGACGGAGCGAACGACGAGCTTCCCGGAGCCGAGCGTGCCGGCATGACCGCCCTCCAACTCCGAGCGCCAGGCGAGCCGCTCACACCCGACGGTGAGACCTGGACCGGCGCGTCGATCGAGCGTCTGACCGAAGTCCTGGACCTCGCCTAGGTCTCAGGGACGCCAGTCGGGCTGCGTCGCGTCCTCCAGGAGGTCTGTCACGTGCCCGTCGAGGTCGGTGACTGCGAGCACCGACGTCTCCGCCGAGGGCCCTCCGGTCAAGTAGGACAAGGCCAGCCTGCGGTCGTCGGGTGACCAGCTCGGTGCGGTCTCGACCGAGCCGAGGAGCTTGCGAGGAGCGCCGCTGCCCATTCGCAAGTAGAGGTCGGTGTCCACTTCAGAGGCGGAGATCAGGTAGGCAAGTGTCGTCCCGTCGTGGGACCACGAGAAGTCGATCGCGCCGGCCACGAGGAGCGAGCGTTCACCGTTCGGGTGCAGGAGCCAGGCGTCTCCACGGCTCACGAACCCGATTGACCGGCCGTCCGGCGCGATTCGCGGGCTGCGCTCTGCTGCCGGCGTGCTTGTGAGTCTCCGTGCCCGGCCGCCACGACTCGGAACCTGCCAGAGATCGCCTCGGCTCGAATAAAGGACCCGGCGGCCGTCCGTGGACCAGGTCGGCTGGTCGAAGCAACCCGGGTCGACGGTCCGCCGGACGAGGAGACGAAGCTTCCGGTTCGTCGTGTTCATGATCGCGATCGAACACGTCCTCCCCTTTTGGCGGCGAAAGACGATCGAGCGGCCGTCGGGCGACCACGAGGCCGCGCTGTCCTGGTAGCGGCCCTGCGTCAGTCGCACGAGGCTGCCTCGCGACGCGTCGGTTGCATAGAGGCGCGGCCCACCCACGAGCTCGCGCTCGGCCACGAGCCGCCTCCCGTCGGGCGACCAGTCGGGGCTCGCCGAGCCGTTGCGCAGGGCGTGCACGAGTCTGCCGTTCGGCCGGAAGACGAGGATTCCCGGCTTCAGGACGTCCTGCCGAGTCACCGCGATCACGTTCCCGCGAGAGCTCCAACTGGGGTGGCGCCCCTTGCGCGTCAGCCCTCGGAAGCCTGAGCCGTCAGCGTTCACCAGGCAGACGTGGAAGCTACGTGTGACGCAGTCGAACGCGATCGTGCGGCTGTCGGGAGACCAGCTCGCGCCACCGGGCCCGCCCTCGGGCCGAACACGACGCGGCTTGCCGGTCGCCGCATCGGCGATCCAGAGCCCGTCGCCGACGAAGGCGATGTCGCGGCCGTCTGGTGACCAGGACGGGTCGGTTTCGTCCGCGATGCCGGTCCTGGCCAGGCCGAGCCGGCGGCGGTTCGATCCGTTCGCGTTCATGATCAGGAGGTCGTCGAATCCCTCTGCGTCGAGGAAGACGAGCCGCCTGCCGTCCGGGGACCAGTCGGGGTTGAATCCGTCACCCAGGTCCTGGACCTGCCCGGTGCGGACCTCGAAGAGTGCGATGCGCTCGCGCCTCCCGTTGTAGAAGCTGAACGCGATTCTCAGGCCGTCCGGCGACCAGGACGGATCCGAGTCGTCTCGCCCTGCCGGTGTGAGCACTCGTCTGTGCGAGCCGTTCTGGCGCATCACCACGAGGTCGCGGTCGAGCTGCCCGCTCGCGAACACGATCGGTGGAAGGGCCGCCGTCTCTCGAGCCTGTGCGCCAGCGACCGATCCCGCCAGCAGCGCCGCTCCCATGACAAGCGCGAGCCTCACCGCACTGAAACGTACGACCGCGTCGTTAGGTGCTCGTGACCGATCTGTAAGGACTTGTGAAGCGGCTGGGGAGCCACTTCGGAGACGCGCTACGTTCGAGACGAGACCGGCTTCAGCAGACCGAGCTCATGCGCTCTCGTCGTCGCCTCCGTTCGTGACCGGCACCCGAGCTTCGCGAGCATGTTACGAACGTGCATGTCGACGGTGCGCCGGCTGAGGAACAGCTGGTGGGCGATCTCGCGGTTCGTCCGCCCGACCGCGACCAGACGCAGGATCTCGAGCTCGCGTCGCGTCAACCCGCCGTGCTCCAGCTCGCGAGCGGCCCGGCGGCCGAGGCGCTTGTCGACCTGCTCGCCGGCGGCCTCGAGATCCGCGGCGGTTCTGGTCGCGAAGGGGCGTGCGCCGAGCTTCCTGAACGTGCGGTACGCACCGGTGAGCCGCTCGACCCCGAGCTCGCGCTCACCGGCGGCGATCAGCGCCGTCCCTGCGCGCGCCTGCGTCAACGCGCGCTCGAAGGGCGCCTCGATCTCACCGAGACGCTCGAGCGCCTGACCGAACTGTTCGGAGGCGGCTGCCGGCTCTCCTTCGGCCAGCGCGACCTCGCCGAGCACGTGAGCCAATGCGGCGAGGGAGTCGGCGCTGGCGAACCGCAATGCCCATGAGGCGGTCGAGTCGGCGCACTGGTAGACGAGCTTGGTGTCCCCTCGCCTCGCGGCGAAGGTCGCTGCCATCCGCAGGCAGCGTGCGCGTGACGAGATCAAAGTCTCCGCCGGCATCCCTACGAGCTCCTGCCACCGCGGGCTTTCCGTGCCCGCGAGCTCGTCGACGAGCGCGAGACCGTACGCGCTCCCCTGTGCGCTCCCCTCGAGGCCGATCTCGTTCGCCAGCGCGAGCGACTGCTCGAGGAGGCGACGAGCGCGCTTCGTAGCGCCTCGCGCGGCGGCGATCAGCCCGACGGTCAGGATGGCGTGCGCTTTGCTTCCGCTCGGAATCGAGGGCCGTTCGAGAAGATCGCGCGCCAGCCGCTCCGCGCGGGTCCAGTCGCCGGAGTGTTCCAGCACCACGATCAGGCAACCGATGCAGAAGTGCTCGTCCGCGCTGCGGTCGTTCGCCCGGCAGTAGACGATGGCTTCGTCAAAGACGGACTTCGCCGCGGCATAGTCGGCCCAGTCGTTCGCAGTCGCACCGAGCGCCCAGTACGCGTTGACTGCGGCGTCGACGTGATTCCCGTCCAGCGCGAGCGACAGAGCCGTCCGGAGGAGCGCGACGCCCTCGTCTCGGTGACCCGCTTTGCTGATGAGAAACCCCTGGGAGCTCAGGCACTGTGACTCGAGATCTGTCCGCTTCGCGCGGCGCGCGGCCTCGAGCGCACGATCGACCAAGCGCGCGGTGACGGCAATGTCGTCGTCCCACACGGCCTCCGCCGCGAGGAGCAACTCGCCGGCCGTTTCGGCGTGAACGCCCGCAGCCTCGAACGCGTCTGCCGCCTCGAGGCGCGCGGTGGTCGCCCTTCGCGTGACACCCTCGAGCTCGTAGACCGCAGCCAGCCGCCGCTTCACCTCGCCCAACCGCTGCGGGTCCGCGGTGCCGTCGAGGTCCGCAGCGACCTCTTCCAACGCTCGACTTGCCTCGCTGAATTCACCGCACAGCTGGGCACAGCGTCCGAGCTCCTCGAGCACTGCGAGCCTGCCTGTTTCGTCCTCTCCCTCGGGCCAGACCTCGAGCACGGTGCGCGCGGCGGAAGCGGCGTCTCGGTACGCATGCACCTCGCAGGACCGCCGCGCGGCCTCGATCAGGAGGGGGCGGGCGCGCTCGGGCTCGCCCGCGGCCAGCCAGTGGTCGGCTGCGAGATCGGGCGGCGCGCCACGCGACTCGAGGAGGCGACCCACCTCGCGGTGGAGCGAGCGTCGCCTCGGCCAGTGCGTGTCCGCATACAGCGCCTCGCGCACCAGGTCATGCCGGAACGCGGCGATGCCGGGTCCGACCTCGTTGAGCAGACCCCGATCGAGAACCTCGCCCAGGCCGGCATCGCAACCCAGGGCGGCGAGCAAATCGAGCTCGACGTCGACGCCGATGACCGAGGCCGCCTCGAGCGTCGCTCGTCCGTCGTCCGAAAGATCGTCTGCGCGGAGGCGGAGTGCGTCGCGGAGCGTCTCCGGGATCGGCACGCTCGATCCGTCCTCGAGCTCGAGGCCATCCGGGCCGGGCTCGAGTCGCGCCCCCGCGCTCAGCGCGGCCGCCAGCTCCTCCACGAAGAACGGCACCCCCTGAGTACGGTCGTACAGGGCAGCGCGTAGCGTCGGGCCGGGCTCCGCGCCGAGGATCTGCGTAGCGAGACCGGCGGTCGCAGCCGCGTCGAGTGGCTCGACGCCGAGCTCGACGAGGCGGCCGGCCCGACGCAGGTCGGTGCGGAGCCTGCGCAGCGGGTGGCCGCGCGGGATCTCCTCGCTGCGGTAGGCGCCGACTACGAGGAGAGGCCACTCCTCGATGGCCTCCGCGAGGGACGGCAGCAGCTCCAGGGTTGCTGCGTCTGCCCAATGGAGGTCGTCGAGGAAGACAACCGTCGGCTGCCTCGCTGCGATCGTCTCGAAAGCAGATCGAACGGCCTCGATCAGGGTCTCGCGGTCGGTCACGCTCGGCGCCGGCCCGAGCTCGGGCAGCAGGGCGCCGAGATGCGCGACGAGCGGCTCGGAGCCCGAGAGCCCATCGGGCTCCCGGCGCAGGTAGTCACGGAGCACGGCCGCGATCGGCGCATACGGCGACGACCCTCGCTCGGCTGCGACTCCTCGCAGGCAGGCGAGGTTCCCCGCGGCGACTGCCGCCTCGGCCAGCCGGGTCTTGCCGACGCCCGCCTCCCCGGCGAGCAGGAGCAGGGCCCCCTCGCCCTTGCCCGCGGCCAAGATGAACCTCGCCAGCTCCCCAAGCTCGCGTTCGCGACCAATCACCGGATGGCGCCTCCTCACCCTTCCGAGTCTAGGAGGCGCCGGCGGCGTTTCAAACCCGCCGGCGCCCCCGTTTCCGGCTCTAGTCCGTACCTCTGATCTTCTGGCGCGTCGACAGGTAGATGTCACTCATGCCCTCCGGGCCCGGCGCACGTCCGAACAGGAGCGTGTCCGCGTGCCAGTTGAAGGAGGGGCGTGACTCCCCCGCAGTGGTGTTCACGCCGGCGCCGACGTTGGTCGGAACCGACCACGGATCCGACGCGTCTTCCCGGGTCGCGGAGTAGATGTCCTGCCCGCCGAAAGCGCCCGGGTACGTGTGGTTCGAGGAAAAGACGACCTCGCGCCCGTCCTTGCGCACGTTCGGCTGGATGTCGTTCGCTGGACTGTTCAACGACGCGACCGGCGAACCGGGGCCGAAGGACCCGTCTGCGAGTTGCTCGCTGACATAGATGTCACCGGGCACGCTGCCGGAGCTCCTCGAGTAGTAGAGGAAGGCATTCCCGTCGGCCTCGAAGTACGAAGGGCCCTGCTCGTCGAGCGGGCTGTTCGGCCCCTCAGGCGTGCAGGCGAGACGCGTGGGCTCGCTCCAGCCGTGGTTGCGGTTGAAGCGCGTGAAGTAGATGTCTCCCAGGCCGCAGCTTCCGGGCAGCGCTTCCCGGCTCACGAAGAAGAGCCCTCGTCCTCGGACCGGTGTCGGGCAGAAGTCGTCCGCGGCCGAGTTGACAGGCTCTCCCAGGTTCTCGGGGGCGCCGAAGGGGGCATCCCTGCTTTCCCGTCGCGCGACCCAGATGTCGAGGAGACCGCGCCCGCCGGGACGGTTCGACGCCATGTACAGGCTGAGGCCGTCCGGCGCCTGGATCGGGCATCCGTCCAGGAACGGGGTGTTCAGCTCGGAGCTCCAACCGGGGATCTCGTCGATCTTGGTCGCCGTCCCCCAGGGTGAGAAGTGCGTTGCGCCCGCCGCAGTGGCGGCGATTCCCACGAGGATCGTCGTCGCGAGAAGCGACGCTCGCCTCTTGATCATTACGCCTCCTTTGGTTGTCACTGGGCATGACGCTAGGGAGGACGGCGCCGCGGAGCGTGAGCGCCATTGCCGTATTTTCGGTCGACGGATGCCGTAAGTTCGGGCGACGTCGGGAGCCGGAGGCGCGCTAGAGCCGGCGCAACACCGTCAACAGCTCCGCCGGAGAAGCGACGACGAGGTCAGCACTGCGCACGAGTTCGTCCGGCGCTTCGTCCGACGAGACGGCCACCCGCAGCGCGACCTCGAGCCCTTCGAGCGCGCGGAAGCCGTCGACGTCGGTGCTGTCGTCGCCAGCATAGAGAGCGCGCCGCAGGCCGTTCTCTTCGAGCATCTGCGCCACGGCCGTGCCCTTGTCCGCGTGCACGGGCGGGCGGATCTCGAGCACTTTGCGACCGAAGCGCGGAATGAGCCCGGCACGTCGCGCCCGCTCCGCGACCTCCTCGAGGTACTCGAGCGCAGCCGACTCGTCCTCGGCTTGCCGGTAGTGGAAGGAAACCGTCAGCCCCTTGTCTTCGAGCGGCCAATCGACCGTAACCGCGAACGCATGAAGCTCGTCTCGCCAGCGATCGGCATCGGCGGCCAGCTCGAGGCCGTGCGCGCCCACGTAGCGCACTCCGTCGACGCCGACCATTCGCCGCGCGTCCTCGCCGGTGCGGCCGCTGACGCAGGCGACCAGGGCGTACCGCTCTGTGAGCCGTGCAACCTCCGCGCGCGCCTCGTCCGGCACGAGCGCGTCCTGAGGCCGTGGAGCGATCGGAGCGAGCGTCCCGTCGACGTCGAGGAAGATCGCAGCGCGCTCCGGCGCCTCGGAGAGCCGTTCGACCGCAGACACGACTCCTACGATACGGACGTGCGCTTCATCGCCATCGGGCTTGCGGCCGGGTTCTTCAGCGCACTCTTCGGGGTTGGGGGCGGAATCGTCGTCGTCCCCCTGCTCATCCTGGCCGCCCGCTTCGGCCAGCGTTCGGCGATGGCGACGTCTCTCGCGTCGATCGGTTTGATCGCGTTCGCCGGCACCGTCTCGTACGCGCTGCGCGGCGACGTCGACTTCCGGTTCGGGTTGCTCCTCGGCCTGCCGGCGGCGGCCGGGGCGGTCGCAGGCACGGCGCTTCAACAGCGGGTCGCCGGCCCGGCGCTGAGCTACGCGTTCGCAGGACTCCTCACCGCCATCGCCGTCTGGTTGCTCGTCTGATGCTCGAGATCGCTGCCGCCATCGTCATCGGTCTCCTTGCCGGAGCGCTCGGCGGCCTCTTCGGAGTCGGCGGTGGTCTGATCTTCGTTCCCGCCCTCGTCCTTTTGTTCGACTTCAGCCAGGTCGAGGCGGAGGCGACGTCGCTGGTCGCGATCATCCCGGTCGTCCTCGCGGGCACTTGGCGACAGCATCTCTACGGCAACGTCCGCTGGCGCCCGGCCCTCGTCATCGGTGTGACCGCAGTGGCAGGGGTCGAGCTCGGCGTCCTCACCGCGAAGTCGCTTCCGGAGGCGACGCTCCAGCGACTCTTTAGCGTCCTCCTCCTCGTCGTCGCAGTACAGCTTGCCTGGCGCGCGAGGCGAATATCATCGAACCCGTGAGCGGTCAGGACAACGTCTGGCTGCAGCTCGTGGACGAGCCGATCGCGGCGATCGTCAGTGGGATCGAGGCCGAGGATCCCGAGCTACGCGCGCTGGTTGCGAGCCCGGAGAAGCTCCTGGCATTTCGGACGTTTGCGAACATCCGCGTGGGCATCGTGCTCGGGAGGCTGCTCGTCGAGGAAGAGGTCGAAGCCTACGACGGCTCCGAGACCTGGGTCGAGGCCCTGCTGAAGAACCCGGCGCACCGGCGCGAAATCGGGGCTGAGGTTCGTGCGGTCGCCGAGGAGCTCGCCCAGGACGAGGGTGCCGAGGGCGCGAGCCCCGACGAGGCGACGCGCTCGAGGTTCCGCGAGTTCGCCCGTCGCGAGCTCGAGGGCTAGCCCCTAGCCGGAGCGCGCCATGTAGGCGACGAGGAAGATCGCCACGAATCCCGCTGCGGTCAGCGCGACCCTGAAGCGCGAAGGGTGCTGGTGGGCCTCGGGTAGCAGGTCGGTTGCTCCCATGTAGATGAAGAATCCGGCGTAGAGGGCCAGGAGCTGGCCGAGCGCTGCCTCGGAGATCTCGATCGAGGCGCCGACGATCGCCCCCACGAGCGGCGCGATCGCATCGACAGCGAGCCACCGAATCGCCTTTCGGCGGTCGTCGGTCTGGCTGAGGATGAAGCCGACGGTGTTCAACCCGTCCGCGAAGTCGTGCGAGAGCACGGCGACGAACACCAGCAGCCCGGTGCTCGTGTCGACGCCGAACGCCAGTCCGATTCCGAGCCCGTCGATGAAGCTGTGAAGCGACAGGCCGGCCGCGCCGAAGGCTCCCACCTGCGCGTGGCCCCTGGCCTGCTCGGGCTCGTCCCGGTGGTGGAGGACGATCGCTCGCTCGGCGAGGAAGAAGACCAGAAACCCGACGCCGACGAGTGCGCCGACGCGGTTCGAGTCTCCGACCGCGTCGAACGCTTCGGGCAGCACGTCGAAAAGGGCGACGCCGAGGACGACGCCTCCGGTGAGCGCGATCAGCGTCGCCAGCTCGCGCCTGAGCTTGAGCGCGATGAAGCCGCCGACGAACGTCGAGA
>DASTYD010000087.1:0-18543 GCA_035765175.1 Gaiellaceae bacterium | reverse complement strand
AAGACGGTCACGTTCTGGGTGAAGACCTCTCCCTTGTCTCCGTTGATCTGCCGGCTCAGCAGGTAGATCGATCCGTCCTTCGCCATCAGCTCACCTCCTCCCCCGCTAGGAAATCATGATCAGGGCAGCAATTACAAGAGCGGTCACGCCGACGAGTCGCTTCAGCGGCACGACGCGCTCCTGGATCGCGTCGCAGGCGGCGCCGTAGTCGTCGCCCGGAACCGACTCGACCGCGGCCACGACGGCGAGCGCCCTCGCAGCCCCGTACGTCGTCGTGATCGCGACGGCTGTCGCCAGGTCGCCGCAGAGGAACGCGGCGAGCGGGACGATGAGCGTCGACTGGTACGGGATTCGGGTCGTGACGCCGAGCCCGAGGTCGAAGCCCCAGCCGAAGATTCCCGGGTAATGCCCCATCGAGCAGGGCCAGGAGCCCGGCGTTTGCCGCACCCAGGTGAGGTGCGGCACCTTCAGCAGGCCGAGGTCGACGGACGCCGTGTACAGCAGCGCCGCCGAAACGACGACGACGAAGACCGTGTCGAGCGTGTCGCCGAGCGCGGCCCGCAGGAGCTCGCCTCCGAAGCCGAGCAGGAGCCCGATCGTCGCGCCGCCGGCGATGCCGCCGAGGACGTGGACTGCGAGCGCTGTCTTTTTCCTGCCCACCTGCACGAGGGGGCCGATCTGCCCGACCATGGACAGCCCTCAGGGGCTGGCGGCCGTCGAGAGCCCGACGACGAGGCTGAGGCTGACGAGCACGAAGACGGGCAGCGCGCCGACCGGCGGTGCCGCCGTCTCGCCGACGAGAGCGGCCGCGACGAGACCGAAGACCCCCGCAAGGGCGAGCACTCCTCCGAGGTACGCCGGCCTAGCCATCTGCTGCGAGGCTTGGAATCGGCGGTGGCGGCGGGCACGTGCACGGCTGGTCTCCAGAGTGCAATCGAGGCGCGCAGGGCATCGGCAGGTCCGTGAAGCAGAAGCACGACGGGTTCGAGCACGACCCTCCCGGGCAGTTGCACTCGGAGCAGCGGAAGCGACACCCGGTACGCCCGCTCGTCAGGCAGCAGAACCATTCGCCCGAGGTCGAGCAACCCGTCGGGCAGCCGCCGCCCTCGGTGCAGAGCTTGCACTGCCACGGTGGGTTGAGGACGTTGCAGCGAGGAGCCGGAGATCCGCAGGGATTGCACGGGCCACCGCCGCAGCCGACGCACCCGGTGAGAGCGCCGAGCGAGACCTCCGTGCCCGTCAGAAAGAGGCCGGCGCCCAGTGAGCCCGCCCCGAGGAACTTGAAGAACTGGCGCCGCGAGGAACGTCGCGCCAGGGACTCCGCGATCTTCGTCGAGATGTCCATCAGCCCTCTCTCGATTCTGCGACTGCCGCCGCGTCGCCGTTTCCGTCCATCTCGGTCCACGTCTGCGTCGTCTGCAGCGTCCCCTCCTGCTCGAGCAGTGACTCGAGCTGGCGCCAGTCGTTCGCGATGCCGCGGATGACGACGTTCCCCTCGTGATCGAGCAGGTACGCGAAGGGGGTCAGCGTCACCTGGTAATCCTTTTCGATCTGGCCGTTCGTGTCGACGACCATGGGCGCCTCGAGACGGTTCATCCGCCCAAAGCCCTGGCACGACTCGACATCTCCGCGGCAGACGACGAGGAAGTCGAACTCGCCCTTCCGCGTCTTGCGCACCTCGTTCAGCCCCGGGATCAGCTCCCGGCACGAGAGGCAGCCGGGCGAGGCGAAGACGATGACTCGCGGTTTCGCCGCCAGCTGGGAGAGCGTCACGAGCTCGCCCGACTCCGACTCGATCGCGGTGAAATCGGGCGCCTTCGAGCCGCGCTCGAGCCCGGTGTCGGTGATCAGCGCGCCGGGGTCGTCGCCCAGCCGTAGCTGCATGAGACCAAGCTGGCGGAGCGCCCCCGCGAGCAGGAACGCGAGTGCGAGCACCACGACCCACAGGACGATGTAGGAAGCAAGCCAGACGCCGCTCATCGCTGCAGCTCCTCGGGGAAGAGCGGGACGTGCAGCGGCTGGTGCTTGAAGCTGATGCGCCTGGTCGGGGTCGGATACATGCTCGCCTCGGCCCGCAGGAACGACCACGCGAGCGGGAAGAGCCCCGAGAGCCGCGTGACGGCGACGAAGCCGGCGGCCATGAGCAAGCTCGCCGTCAGCTCGTCACGGGTGATCGAGCCCGTGTCGCCGAGGGCGAAGACGAGGACGGCGACCGCCACGCCGTCGAGCGCGAGCGCCCTGACGAGCGCGAGCGGCGAGATCTTCTCGACCTCGGAGGCGCCGAAGCAGTGGCAGGGCGCCGTGTTCGAGCGCGCGAGGCTGACTCCGAGCGCGACCGCGAACACGGTGAAGAGCCCGATCGCACCGACCGCGGCGAGCACCGGGACGAGCCCGGTCACGAGGAGCACGCCGAGCACGAGCTCGGTCGCGATGAGCGCGCCGCCGACGATGGGCGCGAAACGCGACGACACGAGCCGGTACTGGCGAACGCCCTCGGCGAACTCCTTCGGAGCCCGCGCCTTCTCGAGACCGGCCAGCAGGCAGACCGCGCCCAGGCCCGTGCGAAGAACGAAGTACGTGACTGCGGACGCCAAAAAGCCCCCCTCCCAGGATTCCCTCTCGCGATCGCCTCGATCTTGCGTGGAACCGGAGGTTTCGTCAAGTCCTTGTGGAACTAGAATCGCCGCGCCTTGGCCTTCGCCGATCGCGCCATCGTCCGCGTTCTGCCTGTCGTCCCGAAAGGCATCGTCCGCAAGATCTCGGACCGTTACATCGCGGGCACCGAGATCGAGGATGCCTGCCGGGTCGTGAGGGAGCTGAACGAGCAGGGGAAGATGGCGACGATCGACGTCCTCGGCGAGGAGATCAGCAGCCGCCGGGAAGCGCTCGGGATCGTCCGCGCCTATCACGACGTGTTCGAGGCGATCGAGCGCGACCGGCTGGACTCGAACGTCAGCGTCAAGCTCACGGCTCTGGGGCTGAAGCTCGCCCACGAGCTCTGCTATGCGAACCTCGAGAAAGTCGTCCTCCATGCCGCCGAGAGCGGCAACTTCGTCCGGATCGACATGGAGGACTCGAGCTGCACGACCGACACGCTGCGGATGTACCGCGAGCTGCGCGAGGCCGGGCTCGACAACGTCGGGGTCGTCCTCCAGGCCTACCTCCGTCGGACGTTGCGGGACATCCGCGAGCTCGCGCCGTACCGGCCGAACGTCCGGCTCTGCAAGGGCATCTACGTCGAGCCGCCGCTGATCGCCTATCGGGAGTACGAGGAGGTGCGGCAGAACTTCGTCCAGAGCCACCAGGAACTGTTGCGCCTCGGCTCGTACGTCGGCATCGCGACGCACGACCAGTTCCTGATCTCCGAGGGGCTGCGGCTCGTCGGGGAGCACAGGCTGACCCCTGAGCAGTACGAGTTCCAGATGTTGCTCGGGGTGACGCCGCATGCCGCCAACCGGCTCGTGCGCGACGGCCACAGGCTTCGCGTCTATGTCCCCTTCGGCCGGCAGTGGTACGGCTACGCCGTTCGCCGCCTGCAGGAGAACCCCAAGATGGCCAGCTACATCGCGGCCGACACGCTCAATCGCCTGTTCGGCGCGGACGGGCGGTGAGCTTCCGGCGGTACTTTCTCGTCCGGCTTGCGTGGGCGCTGCTCGGGCTGTGGATGGCGGTGACAGCGGTGTTCGTCATTTTCTACGTGGTCGCCCCCGATCCGCGAGCCATGTGCAAGGACGCACCGGCTACTCAAGAATGCTTCGAATTCGTTGAGGAGAACTATCACCTCGGATCTCCTCTCTACGAGCAGTACGGGTTCTTTTTGAGGCGCCTAGTGGCGCACCAATCGACGGGCCGGTCTTTCAACACGCTGGAGGACACCGGCGCGGACGCTCGCGAGGCGATCCCGGCGACCCTTTCGCTCGTGGTTCCGGCCCTCCTGCTGGCGGCGGGCTTCGCCACCCTCGTCGGTGGCGCACTGGCGCGTGTCCGTTGGCGGCGGATCTTCGACTTTCCGATCTACGTCGCGGTTGGCCTCTCGCCGGTCTTCCTCGGCCTGGTGCTCGGTTTTTACGTCGGCTTCAAGTGGGAACTCGCCCCGATCGGCGGTTACTGCGAATTCTTCAGCCCACCTCCGTCGCTGCCCACACCTTCAGGGCTGCCGGAGGCGGAAGGGTGCGGGGGAGCGGTCGACTGGGCGAGTCATCTCGTTCTGCCCGTGATCACGCTCTCGCTGTACTTCGCCGCTGTGTATACGCGTGTGGTTCGCGCCTTGGTCGCGCATGCTCGTTCCGAGAAGGATCCCGAGGAAGTGAGGCAACGCCGTCGCCGCTCCTCGCTCCTTTTCGTGCGCTCCGTCGGCCGGGACTTCGGCTTCGCAATCGGCGTGGCCGTGTTCGTGGAGGCCGCCTTCCAGATCCCTGGCCTCGGACGCGCGACGGTCGTGAGCGTTTATTCGTCAAGCCTGCTCGAGACGCAGGCGTACGTCCTCTACGCGACGTTCCTCGCGATTCTCGTGCAATTCGTGGCCGATGTCGTCGTCGGGGCGCTTGATCCGGGCCTGCGCTGGGAAAGAACGGTTGCGCAGAGACCGATGCCCACTTAGTTTTCCACAGCCTTGGCCTCCGATTCAGAGCGCGACCCGAACGAACGCTTTCGCGAGCGGCGGGACCAGGCGCGCAAACAACGGCGTCTGCGCCGGTCCGCGGGTCTCGCCTTCCTGATCGTGGCCGCGACCCTCGTCGCGCTCGGCGCGACAGTGATCGGAACGCGCGCCGCCCACGACGGGGCGAGCACCGACAGCGCGACGAAGCCGGAGAAGAAGGCCAAGGTGATCGAACGGACTCCGCTTCCCCAGGAGGTGCGCGGGGTGCACGTGTCGATGGCGCTCGCCTCGCTTCCCGGCAAGCTCGACCACTACCTCTCGATCCCGGGGCTGACCGCGCTCGAGCTCGACGTCAAGGACGAGAACGGCGAGGTCGGGTTCCTGATGCCCGCGACGAGCCTTGCCCGCAAGGTCGGCGCTTCGAAGCCGTACTACAAGGCCGGCGTCGTCGCCGGCAAGGCGCGGGCGAAGGGCGTGTACCTGATCGGCCGCGTCGTCGTCTTCGAGGATCCGATGCTGACGGCGAGCCGGCCCGACCTCGCGATCCAATCGAGCGGCGGCGGCGTGTGGCGGAACGACGCCGGCCTCGGCTGGGCGAACCCGTACGACAAGCGGGTCTGGGACTACGTGCTCTCGATCGGCAAGGCCGCGGCGCGCGCAGGCTTCGACGAGATCCAGTTCGACTACGTCCGCTTTCCGAGCGACGGGCCGATCGAGACTGCGGTCTTCCCGGGCAAGACCGCCGAGCCCCCGGCCTGGACGATCACGCGCTTCGTCCACTACGCGTCGAAGCAGCTGAAGCCGCTCGGCGTACGCGTCTCGGTCGACGTCTTCGGCCTCTCGGCCACTCGCGACCTCGGCGTCGGTCAGAAGCCGGGCCGGCTCGCGAAGTACGTCGACGCGGTCTACCCGATGGTCTATCCCTCCCACTACGGCGCAGGCGAGTTCAACCTTCCCGATCCCGGCTCGGCGCCCGGGCAGACGGTCTCCTTCTCGCTGCGCGACTTCCGGAACGCGATGCTCGGCCGGAAAGCGATGCTCATCCCGTGGCTCGAGGACTTCTCGCTCACGAGCGACCGCACGCAGCCCGAGGACGTCCAGGCCCAGATCGACGCGGCCCGCCGGACGGGCGCGAAGGGCTTCCTGCTCTGGAACCCGAGCGGCGTCTACACGGAGGAACTCCTCAAGTAGGCTCCTGAGAGAACCGACTTCCGGAGGATTGCGCAGTGTCCAAGACGTACGAAGAGCTCAAGAGCCGCCTGGCCTCGATCCACGACCTGCACATGGCACGGTCGATCCTGGGCTGGGACCAGCACACGAAGATGCCGCCCAAGGGAGGCGAGGTGCGCGCCGAGCAACTAGGCACGCTCGACCGCTTCTCGCACGAGCTCTTCATCGACGACGAGATCGGGAGGCTCCTGGAGGAGCTACGCGGCTACGAGGAGGAGGTCGGCCCCGACTCGCTGGAAGGGAGCCTGATCCGGACCACCCGCCGCGACTACGAGAAGGCGAAGCGCGTGCCGCCGGAGCTGCGTGCCGAGATGACGCGCGCAGGTGCGATCGCGCTGCCGGCCTGGATCGAGGCGCGGGAGAAATCGGAGTTCTCGACCTTCCTCCCGTATCTCGAGCGAAACGTGGAGCTCACGCACGAGTACATCGCCTGCTTCGAGGACATGGGCTACGAGACGGCCTACGACGTCCTGCTCGACGACTTCGACGAAGGCATGACGGCAGACGTCGTCCGGACCGTCTTCGACGAGCTCAAGCGCGGGCTGGTGCCGCTCATCGCGCAGATCCAGGAGAACCCCGACCGGGTCGACGACTCATCGCTCCACGGGGATTTCCCGATCGAGAAGCAGCGGGCGATCGCGCTCGAGATCCTCGAGCGATTCGGCTTCGACCACGAGAGCTGGCGGCTCGACCCGACCGTGCATCCCTTCGCGATGAGCGCCGGAACGACCGACATCCGGCTCACCACGCGCTACGACGAGACCGATCTCAGCGTCAGCCTGTTCGCGTCGATCCACGAGTTCGGGCACGGCTTCTACGAGGCGAACGTCGACCCGGCGATGGAGCGAACCTCGCTCTCGTCGGTGACCTCGATGAGCCTCCACGAGTCGCAGAGCCGGATGTGGGAGAACCTCGTCGGACGCGGGCTGCCGATGTGGCGCTTCTTCTACCCGAGCCTGCAGGCGACGTTCCCCGATCAGTTCGGCGACGTCGAGCTCGACGAGTTCTACGGCGCGATCAACAAGGTGCAGCCGTCGCTCATCCGGGTGGAGGCCGACGAGGCGACCTACAACCTGCACATCATCCTCCGCTTCGAGCTCGAGCAGGAGATCCTGTCCGGGGAGCTCCGGCTGGAGGACCTGCCCGAGGCCTGGAACTCGCGCATGGCGGAGTACCTCGGGATCGACGTGCCCGACGACACGCGCGGCGTCCTCCAGGACGTGCACTGGTCGGGCGGGGCGATCGGCTACTTCCCGACGTATGCGCTCGGGAACGTGGTCTCGGTGCAGCTCTGGGACAAGCTGCGCGGTGAGCTGCCCGACCTCGACTCCCAGTTCGAGAAGGGTGAGTTCGGCGACCTTGCAGGCTGGCTGCGCGAGAACCTGCACATCCACGGACGCAAGTACACGTCGAAGGAGATGCTCGAGCGGATCGTCGGCGGTCCGATGGACCCCGGCCCATACCTCAGGTATCTGAGAGAGAAGCTGGGCGAGATCTACGGCCTGCCGGTGGAGGCGGCTGCGCCGGCCTGACCTAGAGGCCGAGCACCCGACCCTGTCGGAGGCGATCAAGGAGGCCGGGGTCGTCGCGCCCGGGCGACCGATCCACAACCCGATCCGAGCGCGCGCCTAGTTGACACGCGTGATCGCGCGCACGGACGGCGCCGAGATCCCGGCCGCGCACGAGACGACCACGAGCCCCGCGGCCGTGACCAGCACCGCATCGGTGCCGAACGCGTCCGACGCCGGGCCTGCCAGCGCCTGGCCAAGAGGGCTCAGCCCGAGCGCGACCAGCCACGTAAAGGAGTCGACGCGCGACAGCACGTGGCTCGGGATCTCGCGTTGCAGGACGGTCAGGAACATGTTGTTTCCGAACGCGATTCCTGCCTGGAAGACGCCGTAGGCGATCGCGACCGCCACTGTGGGCAACGGCGGCAGGAGCGCCAGCGCGGGCAACGCGGACAGCGACCACGCCGCGAACGCGGACACGAGCGGGCGGTGAGGCCGCAGACGCAAGGCGAAGGCGCCGCCGAGGAGCCCGCCGACGGCCCCCGCGGCGAGGATGGCGCCCCACGAGGTCGCACCGTCCAGGTCGCGCTGGCTGATGACGGGGCCGAGCACGAGGAAGGTCGCAATGCCGAGGATGGTGACTGCGACGATCGAGAGCGCGGCTCGCAACCAGCCGCGCGACCACGTCTCGCGCGCCCCTTCGCCGAACTCCTCCAGAAAGGGGCGGCGCGGTGGGCGCTCCGTCGCCGCGATCGGAAGGACCGAGAGGAACGCGGCGCTCGCAACGAACGTCAGCGCGTCGATGGCGAAGACCCAGCCCGGCTCGGCCGCAACGACGATCAAGCCCGAGACGGCCGGCCCGGCGACCTGGACCGTGCTGCGCGAGAGCGCCAGCAGCGCGTTTGCCTGCTGCAGGCGGGCGGCGGAGATCGTCTGTGGGACGAGCCCGGTCGCGGCCGGGAGGAAGAACGCGCTCGCCGCGCCGAACACGAACGAGGTGACGGCGAGCATCCAGATCTCCATCGCGCCCGTGAGGAGCGCAATCGCCACGAGGGCCTGAACCACCGCCCGGATCGCGTCGCACGTGAGCATCACGAGCCGCCGCGGCAGGCGGTCGGCCCAGACGCCGCCGATCGGGATGAACGCGGTTTGGCCGATCGTCAGGGCCGCAAAGACGAGGCCGAGCTGGGCGGCGCCGCCCCCGATCTGGAAGACCGCGAACGCGAGCGCCACGCTGATCATGACGTCTCCGATCGCCGAGGTCGTCTGTCCGAGCCAGAGCAGGCGGAAAGGCCGCTCGGAGAGCGCGCCCGCGCGCTCGCGGAGGGAGGTCACGCCGGCGACGTTAGCGCTGCGGGCAGGATGGCGAGGAGAGCGGCCTGGCCGTCATCGCCCGGAGCGATCCGGAGCGACGTGCAGCGCGCCGAGGCCGGCGACTCGGCCTAGCTGGAGCTCTACGGCGGAGGCGGCGGGCCGCCTGGTGGTGGAGGGCCCTCGTCCTCCACGTACGTCGTCCTTCTGCGTCCGCCGTACCAGGCACGTCCCGGGGCGCCCTCGACGTACGCGCCCCGGCGCCAGTAGCCCGGGCCCCACCACGACTGCCACAGAAGCAGCGTGAGGATGAGCCCGATGATGCCGATGACCATGAGGATCACCCCGATCGCGTCGAGGTTGAGCCCCGACGGCTCGTCGGTGACGCCCCACGTGAGGATCGCTCCTGCGGCAATCAGGAGCAAGCTGACTGGAATTCCCATCGGGTGATTCGTGCCCGAATTCGGTTCGGTCTAACCTCGGTGACGCGGCTTTTGCCACCAAAACCGCTTCCGCTCCTCCTCGGATGCCTCGAGCTCTGCAAGAGACGTGCCGCCGTAGTTCCGTAGCGTGAAATCGGACTGCGCGACGAAGCCGACCGCCGTCAGAGAGAACGTCAGGGGGCGGCTCGTCAGCTGCCAGCCCTCGAGCGGGCCGGGATCGGCGAGCTTCGCCTGTTCCTCCTCGGTCGCGACCTCGAAGACGGCGAAACCGCCGTGCGGAGCGCCGATGAAGTGGTCGTGCGTGACGATCAGCCCCCGGCCGGGCTCGCCGATGTAGCGGTTCAGCAGGTCGTTCGCGTCGCGGGCGCTCATCCCTTCGGGCGCGACCGCGTAGACGAGGAAGCAGCGTGAACGCGGCTCGCCCTCGGTCACGCGCGCTTCTCCGCGAGGAGCGCGAACTCCCAGGGCACGCGCCGGTCCCTTTGCATCCACTTGTAGAGGGTCTGGAACTCCACGAGGCGGGTCACGGTGAGGCCCGCGCCCACCACGGCGTCGACGATCTGGCCGAGTCGCCAGTGCCGTTCGTGCTTCTCCTCCGTCACCGGCTCGCCGGAGAGGTCGAAGTGCGTCCAGCCGCTGGTGACGTACGGCGCTTCGTCGAAATAGTCGTCGCGCCAATGACCAAGCGGATCGACGCATTTGCTCATCGGATGCTCGTCGTAGAGGAGCAGGAGACCGCCGGGCCTGAGCGCGGTGGCGATTCCGCTCGCCCACGCGTCCAGGTCTTGCAGCCAGATGAGGACCCCGCCGCCGGTGTACACGAGATCGAACCGACCCCGGCGGACCTCGAGCGGCAGGTCGTGCACGTCTGCATGCACGTAGGCGACGTCGGGAGCGCGCTCGCGAGCCACATCGAGCGCCTCCATCGAGATGTCGAGCGCCGTGACGAGCGCTCCGAGCTCGACGAGCTCGGCGGTCGACTCGCCGGTCGCACACTGGAGGTGGAGGACGTGCTTGCCCGCGACGTCAGGCAGCAGGTCGCGGATCTGCGCAGGGATCCCCAGCTGCCCCTCCATCGCGGCCGTGCGCCGGCGATGGATCTCGTCCCAGGCCTTCCTGTTCTGCTCGGTCGGCTCCATCAGCCTTCACCACCCTTGTAACACAGTGTTACAAGCGGTCGTCAGGCCGGGAGCATGAAACCGCCGTCCACGACCAGAACGTGGCCGCGGATCATCTCGGCTTCGGGCGAGCACAGGAAGGCGACCGCGTTCGCGATGTCTTCGGGCTCCACCAGCCGCCCGGCCGGCGTGCGCTTCGTGCCCCACTCGATCATCCTGTCCTTCTGCGGGAAGTGGTCGAGCGCCTCGGTGTCGACGACGCCGCCCGAGACGGCGTTCACCCGGATGCCGCGCGGCGCAAGCTCGACCGCCAGGTAGCGGACGAGCGACTCGAGCGCCGCCTTCGAGGTCCCGACGAGCGAGTAGTCCTCCAGGACTCGTGTCGAGCCGAGGCTCGAGATGGTCACGATCGAGGCGCCGTGCGGCATCTGCGGCGCAGCGGCGCGCGTCAGCGAGAGGAATGCCCGCGCGTTCGCGTTCAGCGTCCAGTCCCAGTGCTTGTCCTCGGTCTCGAGTGCCGGGCGGATGACGCCGGTCGCCGCGTTGTGGACGAGCGCGCTCAGCGGGCCGAGCTCGGCCACCTCGCGGACGACCCTCTCCGACGAGACGTTGCCGCGGACGAGAATCGGCTCGGCGCCCTTGGCTCGAAGCTCCTCGGCGGTCTTTTCGGCGGCCGTGTCGTTCCTCAGGTAGCCGATGCCGATCCGTGCGGCTCCGTCGTCGGCAAACCGGTGGGCGATCGCCTTCCCGATTCCCCGCGAGCCGCCCGTCACGAAGACGGTCGCGCCGGCGAAGCTCACGGTGCAGGCTTCAGCGGCTCGTCGGCCGGCGCCGCGCTCGGAATCTGCTCCCAGCCGGGCCGCGAGCGTGGCTCGCGCGGCCCCTCTTCGGCCTTCGAAGAGGCATATCCGAGCCGGTCGAGCAGCTCGGCCTTCTCGACGGCGTACCTGCGCACTTCGTGGTTCTCCGGCAGGTCCTCGACGAGCTCGAGCACCCGGGCGCGGAGCTGGTACGCGAAGTGCGGGGTTGCGGGGCCGACGATCGCGTCGACGTCGTCCTTGGTCGGCTCGGCCATTAGGCCGAGAGCCTAGTGGGTAGGTTCAGCCGGTGCGCCGGGGCTCCGTGGCAGACGCGATGCTGCTCGTCACCGTCTGCCTGTGGGCGCTGAACTTCACGGCCTCGAAGTACATCCTCGACAACGGATTCCGGCCGCTCACGTACTCGGCGGTCCGCTACACGCTGGCGGCGCTGATCTTCCTCGCGATCGTCCTCCCCCGTGAGCGCTCTCTGCGAGTGGAGCGGCGAGACGTGCCGCTCGTCCTGCTCGCGATCGTGCTGCTCTTCTCGAACCAGCTCGGCTTCGTCTTCGCGCTCGACCTGTCGACGGCGACCACCGTCGCGCTCCTCTTCGGGACGCTTCCTATCTTCACGGCCCTGATCGCACGCGCGGTCGGGATCGAACGGCTCGCGTCGCGCTTCTGGATTGCCGCGCTCCTCTCGTTCTCGGGCGTGGCGCTCGTGACCGTGGGCTCGGGACAGAGCATCTCCGGGAACGTGTGGGGCGACCTGCTCGCGATCGCCGGAGCCGCGACCTGGGCCGGCTACTCGGTCGCCCTCGCGCCGCTGATGCGCCGCTACTCGCCGTTCCGGCTGAGCGCGATCTTCCTGCTCGGGGCGGCCGCGCTGCTGGTCGTGGCCGGCGCACCGCAGCTCCGCGAGCAGAGCTTCGACCTCCCGGCCTCGGTCTGGCTCACGTTCGCCTACGCCGTGGTCGGGCCGCTCGTGATCACGAACCTGCTGTGGTTCACGGCGATCGACTGGGTCGGGCCGTCGCGCGCCTCGCTGTTCGCCAACCTCCAGCCGTTCCTGGCCGCGGTGATCGCGCTGCTCCTCCTGCACGAGAGCCTGACGCGGCTGCAGCTCGCGGGCGGCCTTCTGATCGCGGCCGGAATCGTCTTCTCGCGTACGAGTGGGCAACCAGAGTCGCCGCGCTAGGCTGAGCCCTCGTGTCCGCCCTGCGTGCTCGCCTCGCCCAGAAGCCGCCGGGGTACCGCTTCACGATCGGGAGGGTCCTGGCGATCTATGGCGCGATCATGGTCGCGATCCTCCTCGCTGCGCTGGACCAGACGATCGTCGCAACCGCGCTGCCGGCGATCGTCGACGATCTCGGCGGCCTGACGAGCTACTCGTGGGTGATCACGTCGTACATCCTCGCGATGACCGTCACCGTGCCGCTGTACGGGAAGCTCGGCGACATCTACGGGCGGCGGCTCCTCTGGCTCGTCGCGATCTCGATCTTCCTGTTCGGCTCCGCGCTGTGCGGCCTGGCGCAGTCGATGAACCAGCTCGTCGCCTTCCGCGTCGTCCAGGGCATGGGCGCGGGAGGGCTGTTCGCGCTCGCCCACGCGACGATCGGCGTCATCGTCCCGCCGCGCTCACGGGGCCGCTACCAGGGCCTCTTCGGGTCGACCTTCGTGCTCGGGTCGATCGTCGGCCCTCCGCTGGGCGGGATCTTCGTCGACCAGGCCAGCTGGCGCTGGGCTTTCTACGTCAACGTGCCGGTCGGCGTGATCGCCATGACGGTGATCGCGATCGCCATCCCGAAGCGGACCGCTCGCCGCGACCACTATCTCGACCTTCCCGGCGCGGCGCTGCTCGCCGCCGGCACGGCGTCGCTACTCCTCGGCCTCGTCTGGAGCCGCGATCACGGCTGGGGGTCGACGCTGGTTCTCGGTGCATTCGCCGTCGCAATCGGGCTGCTCACCGCCTTCGCCTTCGTCGAGCGGCGCGCGCCCGAGCCGATCTTGCCCTTCGACCTGCTGCGGAACCCGACGGTCGCAACCGGCGTCGTCTGCACGGGGCTCGCCGCGATGGCGTTCGTCGGGACGATCGCCTACGTCCCGCTCTTCGTGCAGGGCGTGATCGGGACCTCGGCAACGGCGTCGGGCGTCGTGTTGACGCCGTTCATGGTCGCGGCGGTCCTGACGAGCACTCTTTCGGGCCAGTGGGTCTCACGGACCGGTCGCTACCGTCCGGTGGCGCTCGCAGGGCCCGTCGTTCTCGGCGCCGGGTTGCTCCTGCTCTCCAGGATGGACACGACGACGTCCGACGCGCAGGCCGCGACGTACATGGCCGTCACGGGTGTCGGCCTCGGTCTGATGATGCAGGTCTTCGTCGTTTCCGTACAAAACGTCGTCCCTTTCCGAGCGATCGGGTCGGCGACCGCCCTCACACAGTTCTCGCGCTCGATCGGCGCGACGCTCGGCGTCACGCTGATGGGCGTCATCATCAATCACGGCTTGCCGAGCGGGGCGGCGGTCGAGGAGGCGTCGGTGCGCCGCTTGCCGCCCAACCTGCGCGATGCGCTCGCCGAAGCGATCCAGCCGGCCTTCATGGCGGCCGCCGGGCTCGCGGTCGTCATCTTCGTGATCGTCCTCCTCGGGCTGCGCGAGGTTCCCCTCCGCGAGGGCTTCGAGGAGGACGTAGGAGCGGCCGTGCCTGAATCGAAAACACCGACTGTCGTAAGATCAGAAACATGAGCTCGACCGACTTCATGCCGATCAAGGGCTGGGATCACCTGGAGCTCTACGTCGGCAACGCGAAGCAGGCCGCGTACTTCTACGAGCGCGCCTTCGGGTTCACGCAGACGGCCTACGCGGGCCCGGAGACCGGCGTGCGCGACCGCGCCTCGTACGTCCTCGACCAGAACGACATCCGCCTCGTCGTGACGAGCGGACTGCGTCCCGACAGTGAGGTCACGAAGTTCGCCTCCGCTCATGGCGACGGAGTCAAGGACGTGGCGCTCACGGTCCCCGACGCGACCGAGGCGTACCGCCAGGCCGTGCAACGGGGAGCCCGCAGCGTCACCGAGCCGCACTGGCTTGAGGACGACTACGGCCGCGTCGAGCTGGCCTCGATCGCGACCTACGGCGAGAACATCCACACGTTCGTGAACCGCGGCGACTACGCCGGCCCTTACTTGCCGGGCTACGCCTCTTCGGTCGAGAACGGCTCGCCGACGACCGGCATCGGCCTGCAGAACGTCGACCACGTCGTCGGCAACGTCGAGCTCGGGCGGATGGAGCACTGGGTCGAGTTCTACGAGCGCGCGTTCGGGATGACGGAGCTGATCCACTTCTCCGACGAGGCGATCTCGACCGAGTATTCGGCGCTCATGTCGAAGGTGATGATGGACGGCGAGGGAAAGATCAAGTTCCCGATCAACGAGCCGGCCGAAGGGAAGCGAAAGAGCCAGATCGAGGAGTACCTCGACTTCTACGGCGGCCCCGGCGTGCAGCACGTTGCGCTGGCGACGGAGGACATCGTCGCCACGGTCGAGGAGCTCGAGTCGCGGGGGCTCCGCTTCCTCAAGACCCCTGCGGCGTACTACGACGACCTCGAGGACCGCGTCGGCGAGATCGACGCGGACTACGACGACCTCAAGCGGCTCGGCATCCTCGCCGATCGCGACGAGGAGGGGTACCTGCTCCAGATCTTCACGAAGACGGCCCAGGATCGCCCGACGCTCTTCTTCGAAGTGATCGAGCGCCACGGGTCGCGGGGGTTTGGAGAGGGCAACTTCAAGGCATTGTTCGAGGCAATCGAGCGCGAGCAGGCCCTGCGGGGCAACCTCTAACGAGAGAGGAGACACGTAGTGGGCATAGGCGCAATCCTCGTCATCGTCGGGATCATCGTCCTGATCATCTGGAGCCTCTGGCTCGGGCTGATCCTGATCATCCTCGGTCTCTTGTTCGGTGGCTTCAGGCGCGGCCGCTGGTACTGAGCTCTACCTGACCTCGTAGCCTTCGCGGGATGAGCCCGCAACGGCGAACGGCACTCGTTTCCGTCGCCGCCGCCTGCCTGCTCATCGCGCTGAAGCTCGGCACCGGTCTCGCGACGGGGAGCCTCGGCCTGATCTCGGAGGCGGTGCACTCCGGCACCGATCTCGTCGCGGCGCTGCTCACGCTGTTCGCCGTCGGCGTCGCCGGCCGGCCTGCCGACCGGGCGCATCCCTACGGGCACGGGAAGGCCGAGCACCTGGCTGCTCTCGGCGAGGCGGCCCTCCTCGTGCTCGTGAGCCTCTACGTGTCGTATCGGGCACTGGCGGTGCTCGTCGGGTCGCAGGAGCCGACGGTCGACCCGGTCTGGTACGCGTTCGTGGTGGTCGCGATCGTGATCGTGATCGACCTGAGCAGAACGACGGTCTCGCTGCGCGCGGCGCGGGAGTTCAGGAGCCCCGCGCTCGCGGCGAACGCGCTCCATTTCGGGAGCGACCTCGCCGGCTCGACCGCCGTTCTGGCGGGCCTGCTCGTCGCCCGTGCGGGCTGGAAGGAGGGCGACGCTCTCGCCGCCCTGTTCGTCGCGATCCTCGTCCTCGCGGCGGCGGCTCGGCTGATGCGACGAAACGTCGACGTCCTCATGGACCGCGTACCCGCCGACGCGGAGGAAGCAGCGCGGGCCGCAATCGCGCGGATGGAGCCGTCCGTCCAGCTCCGTCGGCTGCGGATGCGCCAGGCCGCGGGCAGGCACTTCGCGGACGTCGTGATCGCCGTCTCGCCGGACGCGGCAGTGGGGCAGGGGCATGCGGCGGCGGACGCAGTCGAGGAAGTCGTCCAGCGGGTGCTGCCCGACAGCGACGTCGTCGTCCACGTCGAGCCCGCCGAGGACCAAGCGGCGCTGCGGGAGCGCGTGCACGCTGCGGCGCTCACGGTCCCGCGCGTGCGCGAGGTGCACAACCTGCGCCTGGTCGCGGTCGACGGAGGCGTCCAGGTCGCGCTGCACCTGAAGCTTCCCGGCGAGCTCTCGCTCGAGGACGCGCACGAGGTCGCCTCCCAGGTCGAGCGGGCCATCGGGACCTCCGTTCCAGAGGTCGTCTCGGTGCAGACGCACCTCGAGCCATTACGGGAGCCGGGTGCAGGACGTACGCCCGAAGAGGCCGACGTGGAACGCGACGCCGACATGGTGGGACGGATCGTCCGCAGCCGTACGGGAGCGGCTCCGCGCGAGTTGCGCTTTCTCCAGACCGAGGAGGGGCTCGTCGCATTCCTCACCCTCGCGCTCGATCCTGCGAGCGCTCTGGCCGACGCCCACGCGCAGGCGAGCGAGGTCGAGGAAGACATTCGACGCGCCCTTCCGCAGCTCGCCGACGTTAGCGTGCACACGGAACCATGAGACTGGTCATGTTCAGCCCCAAGGGCGCGGACCTGAAGCGCGGCTGGCCCGGTCGCGTCGACGGCGACCGCGTCGTGCAGCTCGCCGCGCAGACGCTCCAGTCCTACTTCGCGGGCGGCGGCAAGGCGCGCGAGCACGCGGACTACGCTCTGGACGAGGTCGATCTCCGACCGCCCGTCCTCTACCCGCCGTCGGTCCGCGACTTCTACGCCTTCGAGCAGCACGTCAAGACGGCGCGCGCGCTTCGCGGGCTGGAGGTCGCGCCCGAGTGGTACGACGTGCCGGCCTTCTACTTCTCGAACCCCGCAGCGATCTACGGGCCCGACGACGAGATCCCGTACCCGGAAGGGTCCAACGAGCTCGACTACGAGCTCGAGGCCGCGGTCGTGATCGGCAAGGACGGCCAGATCGGGGGGTTCACGATCATGAACGACTGGTCTGCCCGCGACCTGCAGCGCCCGGAGATGAAGATCGGGCTCGGCCCCTCGAAGGGGAAGGACTTCGCGACGAGCCTCGGGCCGATGGTGGTCACCCCGGACGAGCTCGGCGACCTGAAGCTCGAGATGGTGGCGAGGGTGAACGGCGAGGAGCGCTCGCGCGGGAACATGGGCGACATGCACCACCCGTGGTCGAAGATCGTCGAACACGCCGCCCACAACACGCGACTGCGCGCGGGCGACGTCCTCGGCTCGGGGACGGTCGGCACCGGCTGCATCCTCGAGCACGGCGACGGCAGGTGGCTTCAGCCCGGCGACGTCGTCGAGCTCGAGATCGAGGGGATCGGCGTCCTGCGGAACCGCGTCGGAGAGCGTCCCTGAGCTACTCCGAGTAGCCCTCCGTCACCTCGTCCTTGTGCGCGGCGAAGGCGCCTAGCACCTCGTCCTTCTCCTGCGCGGGCACGTTGAAGAAGTCGAGCGTGCGTCCGAGCTCGGCGGCGACCTCGTCGAACTCGGCGGGAGAGATCTTCAGCTCGCGATGGGCTTCTTCGAGGCCGAGGTGAGTGCTCCCGGGTTGCGTGGCTGCGTACTGCTGCGGCCCGCCGGCGATGTCGCAGACCCAGAGGGTGCGCATGAACTTCAGGCCGGAAAGTCTGGCCAGGTTGTTCGTGTGCCACTCCCGGAGCTGCGGGTTCTCCGAGGTCTGGCCGACGATCGGGTTGCGCACGATCGCGTCGCTGAAGTGGTCGACGACTGCCGCGATGGCGAATGCTCCGCCGAGTCGCTCGTACAGGCTGGCTTCGGTCATTTTCGCCTCCTTGACGGAATTGCGCTCGTCGAGTGAGTGTCGGCTCGGCGCGAGTTCTGACCGGTCCGCCCGAAGGCTGCGCGCGCTTCTCTATCCTTCGCGCTGATGCCGACCTACCAGAGCCGAGGCGAGGTCCCGCGGAAGCGCCACATCCAGTTCCGCGACAACGGAAGCCTGCTCACCGAGGAGGTCATGGGCCTCGAGGGCTTCACGGGGAACGAGTCGATCCTGTACCACCTGATCTCGCCGTGCCGGGTGAAGGAGCTCGGCGAGTTCGAGCCGATCGAGCGCGAGGAGTGGGTGCCCGACGCGCACGCGCACCGGCATTTCAAGACGATGGGCATCGAGGCCGAGGGCGACGAGGTCTCGGGGCGCAAGCTCCTGATGTGGAACAACGACGTCGAGATCTCGCTCGTCAGGCCGGCGGAGTCGATGGACTACTTCTTCCGGAACGGCGAAGGCGACGAGGTCTACTTCGTCCACGAGGGCTCGGGCACGCTGCACACGACCTTCGGCGACGTGCCCTACCGCGAGGGCGACTACATCGTCATCCCGCGCGGCACGACGTACACCTTCGAGCCGTCAGGCCCTCAGCGCTACCTGCTCTTCGAGACGCCGGGCCTGATCGAGATCCCGAAGCGCTACCGGAACGAGTACGGGCAGCTGATGGAGCACGCGCCGTTCTACCACCGCGACATCCATCCGCCGACCGAGCTCAAGACCTACCGCGAGCGGGGGGAGTTCAACCTCAAGATCCGCGTTCGCGACGGGTACCAGGACTACGTCATCGACTACCACCCGTTCGACGTCGTGGGGTGGGACGGCTACCTCTATCCGTGGACGTTCAACATCAACGACTTCGAGCCGATCACGGGGCGCATCCACATGCCGCCGCCCTCGCACCAGACATTCGCCGG
>DASTYD010000086.1:0-20005 GCA_035765175.1 Gaiellaceae bacterium | reverse complement strand
CCGCCGACAGCGTCGCGCGCGGTCGGTCGGTCCGTGACGACGACCGACGGCGCCGCGGCGAGGACCTCTCGCGCCTCCTCCGGCGCGAGCGGCCGGTCCGTCTCGATCCATACAGCCTGCGAGTGGCCGACCAGCACCGGCACGCGCGCGCACGTCGCGCTGAGCGGAAGGTCTGCGAGCCCGAGGATCTTGCGAGTCTCGGCGCGAAGCTTCGACTCCTCCTCGAACTCGTCCCCTTCCAACGGCCAGTCCATGTCGACGTTGCCCTCGGTCGACTCCCTCGACCGGAGCTCCTGCATCCGGCCCGCGCCCGCGCCCGACGCCGACTGGTACGTCGCGATGCGTACGCGCTTCAGTCCGGCCGCCTCGTGCAGCGGCCCCAACGCGCAGACGAGCTGGATCGTCGAGCAGTTCGGGTTCGCGACGATGCCTTCGTGAGCCGTCGCGGTCTCGCCGTTCACCTCCGGCACGACCAGCGGGACGCCGTCGGTGAGCCGGAAGGCGGACGACTTGTCGACGCACAAAGCACCTCCTGCGACCGCCGCCGGGACGAGCTCGCTGCTCGCTGCCGTGCCGACCGAGAAGAAGCAGAGGTCGAGCTCCCCTGCACCGAGCGCCTCGGGCGTAGCCTCCTCGACGACGAGCTCGCGATCGCCGAACGGCACCAACGAGCCCGCAGAGCGCTCGGATGCGAACGCGCGCACCTCTTGGAATCCGCGCTCGGCGAGCAGTTCCAGGACGACGGGGCCGACGGCGCCGGTCGCCCCGACGACTCCGATCCGGGGCTCAGTCATGCGCGCGAACCGCCTCGGTGCTGTCGAGCTCGAACGCTTCGTGGAGCGCACGCACCGCGTCCTCGACCTTGCCCCGGGTAACGAAGAACCCGATCTTGATCGGCGAGGTCGACACGAGCTCGGCCTTGATCCCGAGCTCCTCGAGCGTTGCGAAGGCCTTCGCGGCAACCCCGGGATGGCTCCGCATGCCTGCGCCGATGATGCTCACTTGCCCGAGGTCGTCGCGGCTCGACCACTGCACGCCGAGCCCGTCGAGGACCGCATCCGTCTCGCTCCGGTCGGGCGCCGAAAAGATCATCTCGTCGCCGGCCTGAACAACGGTGTCGACGTTCACGTGCGCGTCCGCGAGCGCCTGGAAGAGTCGCGCCGCACTCACGCCCTCGACGCGGTAGATCGTTTCCGCCGCGCTGTGGGTGACGCCTGAGATGAGCGCCTTCTCGAGCATCCGCCTGTCCTCCTCCCGGATCCAGGTGCCCTCGGCCTCGGAGAAGCTCGAGCGCACGTGAAGCTTGACATCGTGACTGCGCGCGAACTCGACTGAGCGCAGCTGCAGCACCCGGGCTCCCGAAGCGGCCATCTCGAGCATCTCCTCGTAGCTCACGGCATGCAGCTTCCTCGCGCCGGGCACGACGCGCGGGTCGGCCGTGTGGACGCCGTCGACGTCGGTGTAGATCTCGCACGCCTCGGCCCCGAGCGCCGCGGCGAGCGCGACGGCGGTCGTGTCCGAGCCGCCGCGGCCGAGGGTCGTGATGTCGAAGTCGGTCGAGACTCCCTGGAAGCCGGCGACGAGGACGATTCGCTCCGCATCGAGCGCCTCGTGAATCCGGCGTGCGCGGATGTCGACGATCTTCGCCTTGCCGTGCGCGGTGTCCGTCACGATCCCCGCCTGTGACCCGGTGAGGGAGATCGCCTCGTGCCCGAGGTCGTGGATCGCCATCGCGCACAGCGAGCAGGAGATGCGCTCGCCGACGGAGATGAGCATGTCGAGCTCCCGCGCCTTCGGCTTCGGCGAGATCTCGTGCGCGAGCCGGACGAGGTCGTCGGTCGTGTCGCCCATCGCGGAGAGGACGGCGACGACACGATTGCCACCCTCGCGGGCCGCGACCAGGCGCTGCGCCACAGCACGCAGGCGCTCGACCCCCTCGACCGAGGTCCCGCCGAACTTCATGACGACCGTCCCCGCTCGAGTCGCCGTCTCCTCGGTCGCGAGCGAAGGTAGCGATTCGTACTCGGTGGTCACCATTTACATCTCTCGTCTGCCGGCCAAGGCGCGGCCGAGAGTAACTTCGTCGGCGTACTCGAGGTCTCCTCCGACCGGCAGGCCGCTGGCGAGCCGGGTCACGCGAACGCGTCCCCTGAGCCGGTCGGCGAGGTACGCAGCGGTCGCCTCGCCGGTCATGTTCGGGTTCGTCGCCAGGACGACCTCCTGGATCCCGTTTTGCTCGACCCGGCCCATCAGCTCGTCGATCCGCAGATGCTCGGGCTCGACGCCGTCGATCGGCGACAGCGAGCCGCCGAGCACGTGGTACAGACCGCGGTACTCGTGCGTCCGCTCGAGCGAGACGAGGTCGGCGGGCTGCTCGACGACGCACACGAGCGAGCGATCCCGGCGCTCGTCGCGACAGATCTCGCAGCGCTCCTCTTCGGTCAGGTTCCCGCATTCGGCGCAGAAGCGGACGCGCTCCTTCACGTCGCCGATCGCGGCCGCGAGCGCCTGTGCCTCGTCCTTCGGCACGCGCAGGAGATGGAAGGCGAGACGGTGCGCCGTTCGCGTGCCGACCCCGGGCAGTCGGGTCAGTTGCGCGACGAGGTTCTCGACGGCCGGGGAGAGCATGCCCGAATTGTGCCTGGGGGCGCCGGATTACCCTGGTGCTCGAGCCCGGGCGCAGCTCGGAAACCGCTGCTGAGAGCCGAGCTCGCGGAGCGTCACCGGCTTTCGCTGGCGACGATTAGTGCGGCGATCGTGGCACCGAAGAGCATGCGTTGGAATTGCCTCGGGGTGGCTCTCGGTCGACACGAGCGGCTCTTCCAACGAGACGATCGGCGCTGTAATGTCAATGCGTTGAACCGTCCCCTGGGAATCCGGCCCGAAAGAGACCGGAGGGGTAGCCCTCTCGCCCGTCTCCACCACCCGCGTCAAGACCTGGACCGGCGTCTCCCACGGCATGCCGGACGCGCGACGCACTCCCTCGTCCCCCGTGAGCTCGGGGTGAGGTTCCGCTACGACCCGAAGCTGCCCGAGGGGCGTGCCACGAGCGAGGGCACGATCCTCGTCGTCGACGACGAGAGCGCGATCCGGCTGATCTGCCGCGTGAACCTGGAGTCGGCCGGGTTCGAGACGCTCGAGGCCGGCGACGGCGAGACGGCCTTCTCACTCGCCCAGACTGAGCAGCCCGACCTGATCCTGCTCGACATCATGCTCCCGGGCATCGACGGGTTGGAGGTCGCCGAGCGACTCTCGGCGGCGCCCGAGACCCGTCAGATCCCGATCATCTTCCTGACGGCGCGCTCGACCGCACCGGACGAGTGGCGGGGGCACGAGGCCGGAGGCGTCGCGTACATCGCGAAGCCGTTCGATCCCATCTCCTTGACCGAGACGGTGGCGGCCGTTCTCAGCCGCACGCAGCTAGGCGAACGGGACGAGCTCCGTCGCGAGTGGGAACGGTCGCTCTCGATCGACTAGCGCTTACATCCCCGGCAGGCCCAGGCCACCCAGGTCACCGAGCCCCGACATGCCGCCGAGCTTCGACTGTGCGAGGGACTGCGCGGAGCGAAGCGCCTCGTTGACGGCAGCGAGCACCATGTCCGCGAGCAGCTCCGGGTCGTCCGGATCGATCGCCTCGGGCGAGATCTTGATCTCTGTGATCTGAAGCGCGCCGGTCGCCTTGACGGTCACCATCCCGCCGCCGGCCGTGGCCTCGACCGTCTCGCTGGCGAGCTCTTCCTGCGCCTTCTCCATCTGGGCCTGAAGCTGCTGCACCTGCTGGAGCATCTTGTTCATGTCCATGGACACGCTCCGTAGGTTACGGGACGGCCAGTCGTTCGGTCTCAGCAGGCCACGATCAGGGCGAACGGGACCCCGACTAGGTTTCCTCGACCTCCCGGGCGTCGAACGTGTCCTTCATCAGCTGCACGATCTCGTCCTCCCCGGCGGGCTCCTCGTCTTCCTCGGGGTGATCGCCGCCGTTCTCGCCGACGGCGAAGTCCAGCGCGAGCTTCCGGCCCGTGACCTCGTAGAGCGCTTCGGCGAGTAGCGTCGCGTTCTTCGGCTCCTCGGCCAGCTGCCGGTGGAACGAGGCCGCCGCCGGGAACTCGACCGTCAGCCGGTCGTCGGCGAGCTGTGAGGGGTGGGCCTCCCGGAGCATCGACGCGGTCGGGATCGAACGCTGTTCCACGGCCGGCAGGATCGTCCGCTGCCACGCCTCCTGGAGCTGCTCGAGCTCGAGCGACGGAGGCTGCGGAGCCGGCGGAGAGTCGGGACGCGCCTCCTCCGGCCGCGGCTCGGTGTCTGGCACCTCGACATGGCTGGCATGGCCGCGGGTCTCGAGCTGCTCGAGGCGGTACGCGATCGACTCGCGCTCGAGGTCGGCAGCGGGCCGAGTCACCTTGACGAGCGCGAGCTCGAGGGGGAGGCGAGGGTCGCCGCCCTGGCGCATGTCGTCCACGGCGACCGCGAGCAGATCGCACAACCGAAGAACGGTCGCCTCGCCGAGCTGGTTCGCCTGCGCCCGGAGCCGCTCACGTGTCTCCTCGGTCAGCGGGAGCGAGTCGGGCACCTCGCCCATGTGCTGGACGAGGAGGACGTATCGCAGATGCTCGAGCAGGTCGGTGACGAGCCGGCCGAGGTCCTGGCCCTGCTCGGCGAGCTCCTCGAGAAAGGTCAGCGCGCCAGCCGTGTCTCGGTCGACGACGAAGTCGCAGATTCGGAAGAGCGCCTCTTCCTCGACCGCGCCAAGCAGCTGGAGGACCGCCTGGACGGTCACCTTGCCCTCGGTCGCGGCCGACAGCTGGTCGAGCGTCGAGACTGCATCGCGGAAGCTGCCGCGCGCCGAGCGGGCGACCAGCGCGAGCGCGGCCTCCGGCGCCTCGATGCCCTCGCCTTCGGCGACGCTCTTCAAGTAACGCACGATCTCGGGCAGGCGAGGCCGAGAGAGGACGAACGTCTGGCACCGCGACCGCACCGTGGCCAGCATCTTCTGGAGCTCGGTCGTGCAGAACACGAAGACGAGGTGGGGCGGAGGCTCCTCGATCAGCTTCAGCAGCGCGTTGAAGGCGGCATCCGTGAGCTGGTGCGCCTCGTCGAGGATGTAGACCTTGTAGCGGCCCTCCACGGGCTGCAGTACCACGCGCTCCCGGATCTCTCGGATGTCGTCGATGCCGCGCTGGGAGGCCGCGTCCATCTCCACGACGTCGAGCGAGGTGCCGGCAGCGATCGCCTGACACGCGTGGCACGTGCCGTCGGGGTCGGGCGTCGGGCCCTGCGCGCAGTTCAAGGCCTTCGCAAGGATCCGCGCGAGGGAGGTCTTCCCGGTCCCCCGCGGGCCGGCGAAGAGGTACGCCTGGCGCACGTTGTTGGCCGCGACCGCGTTCTTCAGCGTCCGGACGACCGGCTCCTGCCCGACCACGTCGTCGAACCCCTGCGGACGATATTTGCGATAGAGCGCGGTCACGGAGCTCGAGAGCGATTCTACGCAGCGTGAACCGACTCTGAACCGGGCGCCTGGACGATGGCGCGGTGGAGCGAGAACTGCGCCGCGCACGCCGCAAGCGAGCTCTCCGCCGCCGAAGGCTGGGAGCCGCACTGACCATCTCGGCGTCGCTCCTGGTCCTGCTCATCGGCTGCGGAGGCCCGTCGCCAGCGAACCAAGCGCCGACCCGGGCCGAGGCGGCCCAGCGACCCAAACGCCCTCCGACGAGGCCGCCCCAGTTCGTGGTCGTCTCGTTCGACGGTGGCGGCGGCACCAGGCTCTGGACGTACTGGCGCTCGGTGGCGCGAAGCGCACGCGCGCACTTCACGTTCTTCGTGAGCGGCGTCTACCTGTTGCAGCGATCGCAGAGCGCCGAGTACCAGGCGCCGCGGCATAGGCGTGGCTCTTCCGACATCGGCTTTGCACCGGACCGACCGGCCGTGCGCGGGATGCGCAGGCAGATGGCCGCTGCGTACGCAGAAGGGCACGAGATTGGCACTCACTTCAACGGCCACTTCTGCGCTCCCTACGACGGCAGCGTGGGCGAGTGGTCTCGCGCCGACTGGGGGCGCGAGCTGGACGAGTTCTTCGAGGTGCTGCTCGCCGGTCAGCGAGGACTACCGTTCGGCAGCGACGAGGTCGTCGGTGCGCGAACGCCGTGCCTGGAGGGAAATCTCGGTGCCCTCTATCCGGTGCTCGAGCGCCGCGGGTTCCGCTACGACGCGAGCCAGACCGCGCTGCTCGGAACTTGGCCGTGGCACGAGCGGGGGCTCTGGAGCATGCCGCTGCTCGAGATCCCGTTCATCGGACACACGTACAACGTTGTCTCGATGGACTACAACTTTCTCGCGAACCAGACTGGAGTCTCAGCGGCCTCGATCGAGCGGGAGACCTTTCTCACCCTCCGGCACGCGTTCCTGACCAGCTATTACGGGAACCGAGCGCCCCTCTCGATCGGCATGCACTTCGAGACCTGGAACAGCTGGGCCTACAACCACGCCGTGGCCCGGCTATTGGTCGGGGTCTGCCGGCTTCCCGAGGTCCGCTGCGTGAGCTTCCGCGAGCTCGTCGACTGGCTCGACGCCCAACCCGGTCGCGTATTACGCCGGGCCCGGAAAGGTCGTTTTGAGCCCCTGAAGCGTCCCTGAACCGTTCCTAAACCGGGGGCGATCATCGTCGAGAGGTGCCGCCGCGCCGCCGCTTTCCGAGCCTCCCGGAGCTCTTCCTCGGCCTCCTCGCGATTGCCGTGGCGGGCGTGGTGATGACCCACATCCTCGCCGACACGGTTCGCGAGGCCCGCCGCACGCGCGACACGATCACGGTCACCGGCTCGGCGAAGAAGCCGATCAGCGCGAATCTCGTTCGCTGGTCGATTGCGGTCAGTGCCGAGGCGCCCACCGCGGCTCCTGCCGCCCGGCGGCTGCGCCGCGACAGCGCAGTCGTTCGCGACTACCTGAAGCGCGGCGGAATCCCGGCCGGAGCGATCTCGTCGTCGGTGGTGAGCAGCGAGAAGGTCGTGCAGCGGCTGTCGCGGCGCCGCCAGCGAATTCGCTACCGCGTGACACAGGTGCTGGAGGTGAGCACGCGCCAGATCGACGCCGTAGAGCCGGTTGCGACGCGCATCGGCCAGCTGATCGAGCGAGGAATCGATGTCTCCGCCCAGCCGCTCGAGTACTACTCCACCGAGCTGACGCAGGCGAAGCTGGACGTGCTCGAGGCCGCAACCGAGGACGCGCGCAGGCGGGCCGAGATCCTCGTGCACGGGCTGGGAGGGAAGCTGGGGCGCATGCGCGCGAGCTCGCTCGGCGTCTTCCAGGTCGTGCCGCGCGATTCCACCGAGGTGAGCGACTACGGGATCAACGACACTTCGAGCCGAGAGAAAGACGCAACCGCCGTGGTCAGCGCCAAGTTCGCCGTCAAGCAGTAATTGGGTGCATGGCCGCCCCAGGCGCGTTAGAACTCGTGGCGGTGCAACTCGACCAGCGCATCGGGACCGTTCTGGGCGGCTATCGGATCCTCGAGCCGCTTGGCCGCGGCGGCACCAGCGTCGTGTACCGCGCCGAGCACGTGCGCCTCGGCAGGCCCGCTGCGCTCAAGCTGCTTGCCCCCGGCCTCGGCGAGGCCGACTTCAGCGGTCGTTTCCTCCGCGAGTCTCAGCTCGCGGCCTCGCTCGACCATCCGAGCATCGTCCCCGTCTACGACGCCGGCGAGCAGGACGGGCTCCTCTACATCGCGATGGCCTGCGTCGAGGGAAGCGACCTGAAGACGCTCCTTGCAACGGAAGGGCGCTTGCCGATTCACCGTGCGCTTCGGATCGTCGGCCAGATCGCCGCCGCGCTCGACGCAGCCCATGCACGCGGCCTCGTTCATCGCGACGTCAAGCCCGCGAACATCCTCGTCGGAGCCGACGACCGCGCCTACCTCACGGACTTCGGCGTCGTCAAGGAGGTCGCCTCGAACGGCAGCACACGGACCGGAGCGTTCATCGGCACGATCGACTACTGCGCGCCGGAGCAGATCGAGGGACGGGAGGTCAACGCGCGGACGGACGTCTACGCCCTTGCGTGCGTTCTCTACGAGTGCTTGGCGGGAACACCTCCGTTCCACCGGCCGTCCGACGTCGCGATCCTGAATGCGCACCTGCACTCACCGCCGGCAAGCCTGACGCGGGCCGTTCCCGACGTCCCACCGGCGCTCGAGCACGTGATTGCGAAAGCCCTGTCCAAGTCGCCTCTCGACCGCTACGCGGGCACCGGCGAGTTCCTGACCGCGGCGCGGGCCGCGGCCGCCGAACGGCGCGTGCATCGGCTCCGGCTCGCAGTCTCGATCTCGTTGCTCGTACTCGCCTGTCTGCTGGGGGCCGTTGCCGCACTCGCGGTTCGTTCGCTCGCGTTCGGTGATGACGGTCGGATCGTCGCGCAGGCTCCGCCTCCGCCGCCGGCGCCCACGTCGCTCGACCGGCTGCTGATCAAGAGCAACGACGGTCGCACCCTCAACGACATCGCGTATGCACTGATCGGCGCGCGTGAATTCGACCGCGCGCTGCCCTTCGCGCGCAAGGCCGCGCGCAAGGCGACGCCGGGAACGCTCACGTACGGCTTCGCGAACTTCAACCTCGGTTTCGCGCTGCTGAAGCTGGGACGCTGTGCCGAGAGCCTGCCGCCGCTGCAAACGGCACTCCATGCCGAGCCGCCGCAGTACCGCCCTTTCATCAAGCCGCGGATCAAACAGGCGAAGCGCTGCGACCAGCGTGCAGCAGCCGAGCAAGCGCCGTCCCGCTAGTCGGCCGCGAGGCGGGGTCCTTCTCCAGAGCGAGGAGAACGGCCTCGGCGAGCTCGGCCGAGAGCTCGGGGCGAAGAGTCTCGGGGCCGGGAGGCTCCTCCGTGAGATGAGCGAAGCCGATTGCAGCCGCGCCCCGGCCTGCGAACGGTGGCGCGCCGGTGAGGCACTCGTAGAGAACGCAGCCCAGGGCATAGACGTCGCTTGCGACCGTCGCCTCCCGTCCTTCGATCAGCTCCGGCGCGAGGTAGTGCGGTGTGCCGACGATCTGGCCCTCGGCGGTGATGCGGGTCGAATCCGGCGAGCGCGCCAGCCCGAAATCGGAAAGCGCCGCCACGCCCTCGGAGTCGAACAGCACGTTGGACGGCTTGATGTCCCGATGCACGACCTCCCCTCGATGCAGGTCGTCGAGCCCGCGGCCCAGGCCTGCTGCCAGGCCGAGTGTCTCGTCGACCGCAAGCCGACCTTGCTCCCGCAGTCTCTGCGCGAGCGACCCGCCTTCGTAGTACGGCATCTCGAGGAACACGAGACCTTCTGCCTGGCCCACCTCGACGATCGGGACGACGTGCCGGGAGTCGATCCCGCGAGCGACCTGAGCTTCCCGGCGAAACCGCGCGAGCGCCGCGGAGTCAGCCGCATGCTCGGGCCGAAGCAGCTTCAGCGCGACCTGCTCGCCACCGCGAGTGGCCGCGGCGAACACGAGGCCGAGCGCGCCCTCGCCGAGCAGGCGCTCGAGCCGATAGGGCCCGATGTCCCGCCCCACGAGCTCGGCTCCGGTCATCGACGAAAGTATCGGGCATGAACCGCTTCCTCCTGCTCGGGCCACTCGAGGCCACCGTCGACGGCAAGCCGGTCGACCTGCCCGGCGGGAAGCCGAGCGCGCTCCTGGCCCGCCTCATCCTCGATTCGGGCCGAGTCGTGGCCGTGGAGGAGCTCGTCGACAGCCTCTGGGGCGAACGTTCGCCGCCCAGCGCGCAGAAGGTCCTCCAGGTCTACGTCTCCCAGCTGCGGAAGGCGCTCGGTACTCGGCAGATCGAGACGCGCGCCCCCGGCTACCGGCTGCGGGCGGAACGCGACGAGCACGACCTTGGGCGCTTCCAGACGTTGGTCGAGCGCGCGCGGGACGAAGCCGATCCCGAACGCCGGGCCGCGCTCTTGAGCGAGGCACTGGGCCTCTGGCGCGGTCGCCCACTGGCCGAGTTTCGCGAGGAACCGTTCGCCCGCGCAGCCGCACGGAGGCTGGCGGAGCTGCGTCTCGGAGCATTGGAGCAGCGCGTCGAAGCCGAGCTCGAGCTGGGCGAGCACGCGAGGCTGGTCACGGAGCTCGAGGAGCTCGTCGAGCAGGAGCCGCTCCGGGAGTGGCCGCGTCGTCAGCTGATGCTGGCGCTCTATCGGTCCGGGCGGCAGGCCGAGGCGCTCGAGCGCTACCGCTCCGGAAGGAAGCTGCTCGTCGGGGAGCTCGGGATCGAGCCGAGCCCGAGGCTGCACGAGCTCGAGCGCGCGATCCTGCGCCACGATCCAGCGCTCCAGGAGCACGGCTCTCGAGACCAGCCGCGGAGAGGCGCCGTGATCTGCGCGGGGGCAGGCCTGCACGTCGTGCTGGCTCCACTCTGTGCGGACGGGCGCGAGCTGATCCTCGTCGAGGTCGCCGAGCCGGACGAGCTCGCATCTTGCAGCGCTTCACTCGAACCTCTGCGCGCCGGGCTTCTGGCACGCGGGATCGAGGCGCGCTCGGTCTGTTTCACGTCGACCGATCGAGGCGCGGATCTCGCCCGGCTCGCTTCGGAGCAGGAGGCGGAGCTCCTTGCTGTCGTTGGCAGCGATTCGCCCGTCGGGTCTCCGTGCGACGTCGCACTTGCGCCGCGGCCCGATCTCGACTTCGCTGCGAGCGGTCCCGTGCTCGTGCCGTTCGGGGGCGGCCGGGACGAGTGGGCGGCGCTCGAGCTCGGCGCGTGGCTCGCTCGGGCGCACGGCTTGCCGCTGATGCTCCTCGGAGTCGAAGCGACTGGAGGTCGACGTGATGCGAGCCGCTTGCTCGCCAGCGCGTCGCTGGCCCTTCAGCGCTTCACGGGAACGGCCGCCGAGCCGGTGCTCGTGCCACCGGGCGCGGACGGAATCCTTCGTGAGACGGGCTCGATCCTGGTCGCATCAGTCGGCGAGGAGCTGGATCCGCTCAGGAGGGAGCTCGTGGACAGGACGGCCATTCCGCTCCTGTTCGTCAAGTCAGGGCTTCGGCCGGGTGGGCTCGCGCCGGACCACACTCTGACGAGGTTCAGCTGGTCGCTCGGCGACGGCTGATGCCCGGTCGCGCACCCTCCTTCGAAAGCTCGCCCGAGCCGGTGCGGAGCGCCGATTGCTCGGGCCAGGCCGACCCGCGGCACCTGGAAGGGATTGCTTAGCGCTGCTTCCTCCCGGATCTGACGCGGTTCACAAGCTTCCAGTGCGCGGAACCTGACCGTCGACACTCTCGACGCAGGCCCGTATCTCGAACGATGCTCCCTCGAGAGGGAACTCGGCCCCGCTGAAGCGGATTGCGGGTTCAGGGAACCGCTAGCTCCCCGCCTAGCGCGACCGGGCGCGTCCAGGGTAGCACCGCTACTCTTGCTCTCCCGGGGCGCGTAGCTCAGCGGGAGAGCGCCCGCTTCACACGCGGGAGGTCCCTGGTTCGATCCCAGGCGCGCCCATTTCGCCTCCGTGCGAAAGATGGCGAAGTCAGCGGCGAAAGCCATGGGCGAGCCCGGAACGAGTGACGCCCCGCCCAGATCGAGAGGTCTTGGCGTGCTCAACGACACGCCAGGAACCGAGGTGTGGGTTTCTAAACCTCGCTCGCCAACAGGTCGTCGATCGTCTCGCGCTTTCGGATGAGCCGAACCTCGCCGTCCACGACCAGGACGGCGGCCGGCCGCGGGACCGAGTTGTAGTTCGAAGCCATCGCGAGCGTGTACGCGCCCGTCCCTGGAACCGCAAGCAGGTCGTCCCGCTGTGGGTCGGGTAGCGGGATCCCGTGGATCATCACGTCGCCCGACTCGCAATGCTTCCCGCACACGACGTAGGTGCCGGCCGGGGGCTCGCCGGCGCGGTTCGCGAGCAGCCCGCTGTACGCCGCGCCGTAGAGCTGTGGCCGCGGATTGTCCGACATGCCGCCGTCGACCGCCACGTACGTGAGCTCGGCGCTCACCTGCTTCACGGTCCCGATCTCGTAGAGCGTCAGGCCCGCGCGGCCGACGATCGAGCGGCCCGGCTCGAGGATCACCTGCGGCTTCTGCAGGTCTCGATTCCCCCAGACCTGCTCCAGACGGCCGAGCAGCTGCCCGACGAAGCTCTCGATCGCCGGCGGCGCCTTGCCCTTGACGTACTGGATCCCGAGGCCTCCGCCCAGGTCGACCACCTCGGGCGTCCAGCCGAGCTCCTCGCGGCACCTGGCCGCAAACTCGCCCACCCAATCGACGGTCGTCAGCGCTGCGCCCGTGTCGAGAAGCTGGGAGCCGATGTGGACGTGGAGCCCAGCGACGCCGAGCCCGGCCGTCTTTGCTCGCTTGACCGCTTCGATCGCGTCCTCCGGTGGAAGTCCGAACTTCGACCCCGCGTGGGCGGTGCGAATCGAAGGATGCGTGTCGGCCTCGACGCCAGGCGTCACGCGGACGAGGATCTGCGCGACCCGGGCCCGTGCGGCCCTCTCCACCTCGTCGAGCGAGTCGACAACGACGAACGCCGCGCCGACCCGGGCGGCGGCCGCGAGCTCCTCGTCGCTCTTGTTGTTTCCGTGGACGATGAGCTGCTCGCCCCGGAGTCCCGCGTGGAGGGCGAGCTCGAGCTCCCCCATCGTCGACACGTCCGCGCCGAGGCCTTCGGCGGCGAGGAGACGCAGGATTGCCGCGTTCGGGAACGCCTTGACGCCGTAGACGACCCGTGCTTCAGGTGCTGCGCCCAGGTATGCGCGCGCAGCGCCGAGCAGCGTGTTTTCGTCATAGACGACGAGCGGAGTGCCGAACTCCGAGGCGAGCGTCGAGGCGCGGATGCCGCCGACGGTCAGCTCGCCGTCGTCGATCGAGGCGGTGTCGGGGAACAGGTCGAGCATCGTCCAAATTCTGCCTGGCGGCAGTGGTAGGTTCCGCGCGGTGCTACTAGGGCTCTCGACCGGGAACGCGGTCGGGCTCGCGCTCATCGCGGGGGCCTTCGTCGTGTTCGCGCTGCTCTCGGCTCTCGTCATTCCGCGACGCTGGCCGCAGTACCCCGGTCGTGGGCTGGGCTGGTTCGTTGTGGGCACCCTCGTTCTCTTCGTCGCCACGCTCGGGGCGGTGTAGGTCTTCGCGAAGGAGTCAGAGCCCACGGAGCACGCTGTGTCGGGCGAGACGACGACGGGGGGCACGACGACTGGGGAGACGACCACGGGTGAGGCTCAACCTCCCCCTCCACCGGCGGCAGCCGAGGGAGATCCCGCTGCCGGCAAGACCGTGTTCGCGGCCCAAGGGTGCGGCGGCTGCCATACGTTCTCGGCAGCCGGCACCAACGCGTCGGTCGGGCCGGACCTCGACGAGGCAGTTCAGGGGAAGGAGCCGGAGTTCGTCCGCGAGTCGATCGTCGACCCGAACAAGGAGATCACCTCCGGATTCGCGCCCAACATCATGCCCCAGGACTTCGGGCAGAAGCTGTCACAGAAGCAGCTGGACGACCTAGTCGCATTTCTCCTGCAAAGCCAGTAGGAACGCGGAGAAGCGATCGCCCTGAGGACAACTCCGGTTTCCTGACGCGGCGCGAGGCGGCGGCGAGAGCCGCCGCCGCTCAGGGAAGCGGAGAGGGAGGGATTCGAACCCTCGACCCACCTTTCGGCAGGTACGCGATTTCCAGTCGCGTTCCTTCGGCCGCTCGGACACCTCTCCGAGGGCGGCCAGCGTAGCACCGAGCCATCGAGCCTTCAGGCGCAGAGAGCGCTACGCCTCCGCGGTGACCTCCGACTCGAAATCGTACGAGCGAACGGGCTCGCAGACGTCGATCCGGTACTTCGCGAAGAACTTCTCGCGACCGAGCTGCTGGGCGATCCGGTGCTCGGGCTGGTTGCGCCACTCAGCGAGCGCCTCGTGCGACTCGAAGCGGGCGACGAGCAGCTCGCCGCCGTCGGTCGGCGCGTACTCCATGCCGAGGAAACCGGGCATCGCGCTGACGAGCTCGACCATGCGGTTCCCCGTCTCTTCGTACTCGGTCGCTGGCAGATCCGGGCGGTGGGTGATCACGAACACGACGATGACCATTGAACGACACCTCTACTCATCCGTTGACGGCGCCGTTGACACCTTTCCCGAAGCCGTGGCAATGTGTCAACGAGAACGACTGCGGCGCAGCAATCGGGCAGAGGAAACGAGCGGATGTCGCTGCACGCTGCACAGACAGGGAGCAACACAGGCGATGCCCCGCCGCGACAGAGCCCGGCTCAGCTCCGAGCAGCGCTCGACGCTGTGCTCCAGCGCGTCGACCGTGATGACGGAGACGCTGAAGCCTGGCGGGAGATCGGGCGGATTCGCACGCTCCTGCGGATGGATGACGGCGCGGTCACGGCGTACCAACGGGCGCTCGAGCTCGAACCCGACCTGAGTTTCGGTTCCTGGTTGGCGCTCGCGATCGCGGCGAGCCGTTCCGACCGCTACGACGCCGCATCCCGCGCGTTCGAGCAGCTCACGCTCATCCGGCCCGATGAGCCCTCGTACTGGATCTTCAAGTCGATGGCGCTCGAGAACCTCGGTCGCGCCGAAGAGGCGGAAGCAGCGCTACGGAGAGCCGCGTCCATCGACCCCGAGCCCGAGAAACGCGTCGCGATCGCGTTCGCCCTCGGCCTGCTAGGCAGGTACGACGAGGCGCTTGCACTCGACGAACAGGCGATACGCGACAACGAGCGGAACCCGTGGGCGTGGACGAACAAGGGCCTGCACCTCGCGAAGAAGGCCGAGGCAATGGACGACGACGCCGAGAAGAGCAAGGCGATCGCGTCCGTCCGTGACGCATTCGACCACGCAGTCGCGGTTGCGCCGTCCGATCCGACTGTCCTTCGCAACTACGGCGTTGCGCTGGGGCAGCTCGAGCTCTACGACGATGCGCACCAGAAGCTGGAGGAAGCAGTTCGGCAGCGTCCGAACGACGTCGCCACCTTGCGGAGCCTCGGTTTCGTTCTGACGAAGCTGGGTCGGGACGCGGGCGCACTGGAATACGACTCGAAGGCGGCCGAGCTGGCGCCACGCCATCCGGTCATCTGGCGAAGCAAGGGCGTCGATCTCTTCCACCTCGGGCGATATGAGGAAGCCCTGTACGCGTTCACCAAGGCGACGGAGCTTGCCCCGAACGGGCCGGAGATGTGGCACGCGAAAGGGACGGCCTTGTGGAAGCTCGCGCAGTACGAGGCGGCGGCCGAGGCATTCACGCGCACGACGGCCTCGAACAGCGCCTCTCCCGACGCGTGGCTCGGACTGGCGGCGTCGCTCAACGCCCTCGGGCGGCACACCGACGCGATCGAGGCGATCCGGCAGGCCGTCGGCCTCTGTCCGCAGCGCGTCGATCTCTGGACGATGCTCGGCAGTACTTACCGCGAGGCGGGAAACCCAGTGGCGGCGGAGCATGCGTTCCGACGCGGCTACGAGCTGGAGAGCTCCGTCGTGCTGGCGAGCGCCCTCGTGGATGTGCTTGCGGCGCAGGGGAAGGAGGATCAGGCGCTCGAGTTCGTCAAGAGCAGAACGGCGGACAACCGCGACCAGGCCGAGCTCGCGTACCTGCGCGGCGTCCTGCTCACGCGCCTCGGTCGTGAAGACGAAGCCCTGGGCGAGCTGAGTGCGGCAGCTCGGCGTTGGCGCGCCGAAGGCGTTCACCACGAGCGGGCGACGGTGGTCGAGAATGCGCTCGCCAAGCAAAAGGGCCCGCGGGGCGGGGCAGCCTCCTGGAGCGAGCACTGGTTCGGCGGCGGGAGCGATGCCACGACACGAACGCTCGGGGTGATCCTTCTCGCCGGGCTCTTTGCTGCGCTTGCCGTTCCGCTCATCTTGCCCGGAGAGCTGGCGCCTCTGAAATACGGCGCCGGGTGGGCGGCGATCACGCTCCCAGTCACCGTGCTCGTGCTCCTGCTCGCGCTGCCGACCGTGCAGACGATCAAGGCCGGTCGTGGGTCGTTCGAGATCACGACCATCGTTCTCCCGACCTTCGACCAGCGCGCGCTCGCGCTGCCGTCGCAGGTACGGATCGAGAAGATCGCCGATCTCCCGAGCCTCGACGGCCGGGCCGTCGGCATGGGCGACCTGCTTCCGTCGGAGCTCGACCGCGGTGCGCCCGATGACGTCGCTGCGCCGCGGGAAGCGGCACGATGAGCTCGTCGGAAACGCACGTCGCGATCGGCGGTGAGAGCAACGTCAACGAGCTCCTGACCGCGCATCTCAGGGCGCCGGCGGGCTTTGCCCCGGGCATGAGCCGCGACGCCGACGCGCTGTGGGTGTCCGAGCTGAGCCGCGGCCCCCGACCTGCAACAGGGGAGGGTCACATCTCGAAGCTTCTCGAGCGCTTGAACGAGGAGCCGTCGTTCGACAGACCGGAGTTCGTCACCGTGAGCGGTGTCTTCTACCCGGCGGTGCTCCTGACGCCCGGGATCTGGGACCGGCCGGGCCCAGGCGAGGGCGCGCAGGCGCCGAAGTGGCGGACGCCGCTTCAGGACTGGCTGTTCTCGGGGTTCGAGCAGTGGGCGCCGTCCTGGGACCTGAACGCGTCGGGCGGCGACGACCAACCGTTCTTCGGCCAGCTCGGACACGAAGACGAGGCGTTCTCGCTACTCGTTATCGTCACGGGGCCTCAGGCTGGCCGGCTGCGCGAGAAGCTCCTCGCCGCCGACGAGATGGTCTGCAATGCCGAATTGACCGGCGCGTTGATCCACAGGAAACACGCAAGAGCGAAGCTCCCACCGAGGATGGAGGAGTGGGGGAAGAGCTTCGACTACTGCCTCCGCGTCGACCTGTCGCAGGATCACCGGATCGAGCGCTCCGGAGTCGCGGATCCGTACTCCGGGTACCTGTGGGAGTGCGTCGCTCCGAAGCAGTGGGTGCAGGACAAGGACGTGCCCGAGCTGACCGATTCGTTCTTCGTCTGGGAGCACACCGACTTCGCCAGCCCTGAGTCGCGGGCTTACGGCCTGGACACGCTCGAGCACAAGCACGCGTACATCGAGGAACGGTTCGGCGAGCTCGAGCTCGTGCAGAAATCCGCGCCGATCGTGCCGGGCGAGCCCGTCCTCGGGACCGAGTCGTTCTATGCGGTCGTCGAGCGCGGGCCCGGCTAGGCGCTAGCGCGAATGGAGCCGGTGATCCGCCCGATGGAGGTGCGCGACTTCGCCGCCGTCTACGAGCTCGGCCTCCGCTCGTACAAGGTCACGGACAAGCCCTACAACTACTGGTCGATCCGCGAGGTCGCTGATCACCTGGAACGGAATCCGAGCCTCTGCTTCGTGGCGGACGACGACGGTCGCGTCGTCGGCTTCCTGCTCGGTGACGAGCGGTTCGAGATCCTCGACGACACGGCACACCTCGAGTGGATCGCCGTGGACGTGGCGTACCGGCGGCAGGGGGTTGCGCAACGGCTACTGACCGAGGGCGTGGCAGCGGTCGAGCGTCTCGGCAGGCGCGCTGTGGTCGCAGACGTCGCCTCCGACAACCCGTACTCGCGCGCCCTCGCAGCCAAGCTCGGGTTCGAGGAGGGGCTCTCGGTGACGTACTTCACGAAGCGCCTGCGTTAGGCCGCCGCTTCAAGGGTTGCAGCCGGCGTCCGGGCGGTCGCGGCGAAGGCCGGGAGGCATCTCGGGCGCCGCGGCGTCGGTCGAGCTGCCGTCCCCCGATCTACCGTCGCGTCCCCCGGAGGGACGAAAGTCAGCCCCGCGGCTCGCAGGAAGGGCTCGAGCAGCATCTTCAGAGCTCCTCGACGGGATGGCTTGGCTTCAATGCGGATGATCGGTGGTCCCGGTGCGGAACCGTCTGCATTGAAGTAGCAGTTGCGCTTCGACGGCTCCGGATGGTCGGCTTAGGGTGCGATCGCTTCGTCCTCAGGGACCACGACGGTCACCGTACTGACCGAGTAAGCGCCGCCATATGTGCAAACGCGGGGGGACGTGGCACAATCGCTGTGCGCGCGCGTAGCCGTAACGGAGGCGCATTGGCAGCACGTATCGGAACCTCGCGGCTCTTCGTCACCCCGCTCCTCCTCATGGCTGCTCTCGCCGCAGGAGCAAGTGCCCTCGGCGCTGACGGATCCGAGCAAGAGCAGCGCCTCGGTCCGCCGCGGCTCGTCAAGACGTGGATCCCAGGGAGGGCCTTGCACGATCGCCTCTCGGTCGACGCGCTCGCCACCGACGGCCGGCAGGTCTTTGTGGGAGGCGATTTCCGCCTCTTCGGACCGCCCACAGGGAAATTCCTGCTCTTCTCGCGGGCGGGCCAAGCGCTCGCGTCCACAGCCTCCGTCGCCGGGCCCGGAGACGTCGAGGCCCTCGTCGCGGACGGCGCCGGCGGCTGGTTTCTAGGAGGGACCTTCACGTACGTGGGCGGGGTCCGCTGCCCGCGCCTGGCGCACGTTCGGCGGGACGAGAGTCTCGATCGCCGGTTCTGCTTGTCGCCGAATGCAGAGGTGCTCGCACTGGCGCGTGCGGGCCGGACGCTCTACGTGGGCGGCGGCTTTACCCGCATCGGCAGCAGGCGACGCGCGCGCCTTGCGGCGGTCGACGTGCTGACCGGCAAGTTGCGGAGCTGGAACCCGCGAGTTACCGGTATCCCGGTGCCGGACACCATGGTCCCGGTTTTCCCGTCCGTCCAGGCGCTCGTCGCCAGCTCGTCGGCGGTTTACGTCGGCGGAGAGTTTCAGCGCGTCGGCGGCGCGGCGCGGAAGAACATCGCGGCTCTCGACCCACGTACGGGACGCGCACTTCGGTGGCAGGTACGGATCGGGGGCGCCGACCCGGGCGACCGGTACATCCACGCGGGTGTGACGACGATCGCGCTTGCCGGGCGGCGGCTCTACATCGGCGGAAACTTCGGACGCATAGCCGGCCAGGTGCGCCACCGAACTGCGGCGATCCGTGCCTCGAATGCAACGCTCGAGAACTGGCGTCCGCCGTTCCTCGGCGACACCGTGAGTTCGATCGTGCCGGCCGGGAGGCGAATTTTCGTTGCGGCTTCCTCCTTGAGCGGTGACGGGCCTCACGGTGTCTTCACTCTCGATCGTCGGACGGGGAGAAGAACCATGCGCTTCCGCACGTCGTACTGGGTGAACGCACTGGCGCTCTCGGGGTCGACTCTCTACGTGGGTGGAGAGTTCGACCGGGTCGCCGGCCGAGCGCGCGGCAACCTCGCTTCGATCGACATCGCCGCGAATCGCGTCACGAATTGGGCGCCGCGCGTTGACGGCCGCGTGGCAGCGCTCGCGCCGGCAAGCGGCAGAGTCGCCGTCGGCGGGAGCTTCAACGCCAAGGCCGAAGCCGTACGCCCGCACCTCGCTGCGCTCGAGCCGGAGACGGGTCACCCACTCCCGTTTCGGGTCGACCTGAAAGGTGAGGAGCCGAGCCTGGACGCGCTGGCGATCGCCGGGCGAACCTTGTACGTCGCCGGCTACTTCAAGGGCACGGCCGGCGCCGCAGATGACGTCGCCGCCGTCGACTTGGACGAAGGGCGCCTGGCCTCCTGGAAGCCCGAGATCACGTTCTGTAGGTTCGGCCAAGGCGTGCTCGGCGAGCTCGACGGGACGCTGTACGTGGGTGCTGCCGAGCCGGAGTTGGGCGAGCCTCCGCTCCAGGCCGTCGATCGGCTGTCGGGGGGCCGCAAAGCGTGGCGACCGAGACCCGAGAATCGCGGCGAGCCAGTCAAGGCCCTCGCAGCGGCGGGGTCGCGCGTCTACGTCGCAGGAGACTTCACGAGGGTGAACGGAGTCAGGCGCCGGTCGCTTGCTGCGGTCGACGCCGAGACCGGCCGGCTGCTCCCATGGAATCCCCAGCCCAACGGCTTCGACGGCTCCTACTCGCTGAGCGTCCTGGACGGCAAGCTCTTCGTGGGAGGCGACTTCACGCGGATCGGCGGCGCCCGGCGAGACGGGGCTGCTGCGTTCGATGCGGCCACGGGACAGCTACTGGCCTGGGCGCCGAAGCTCGCGCCCCGCGGCGCTGGGGCGCGGGCATTTGCCTCCTTCGGGTCGGCGGTCTTCATCGCGGGAAACTTCCGTTCCGTCGGCGGCGCCCGCCGTGTC
>DASTYD010000085.1:0-42620 GCA_035765175.1 Gaiellaceae bacterium | reverse complement strand
GCCTGACCCGACCGTAGGCAACTAGACGCCACTCGCCTGGGTCCCACGTCTGCTTCCCGGGCTCACCTCGCACCGCGAATCTCGAACGACCACTCGTCGAGCGGCGTGTGCGGCGTCGGGCCGGCCGAGAGGATGGGGAAGTCGCCGACCAGGTGGTGGCCCGGCGGGCCGGCCGTCGCCAGCCGAGCGGGGCAGCGGCGGCACGAGTCCGCCGCTGCCCCGCTCTCTAGTGCTCGCTACGACGCGTCGCGATAGCCGGGGCCGCCGGGGCCGTAGTAGTTCCCGACCTCGTTACGGTAGTCCCCTTCGCGGTAGCGCGAGTCGTCGAACTCCGGCGCGTCCTTGATCGCGTCCTTCGTCCGGCTGACGTAGATCTTCTCTTCCTCGGTGTCGATGCGGTCGATCACGCCCGCCGGCAGGAGGACCTTCTTCCCGAAGATCCAAGGGCCAGTGTCGACGACGACGTAGCTCCCGCCGACCTCGTTCGTGGCCTCGTCGACCTTGCCGATCGAGCCGTCGATGGCCTCTACCTCGTAGCCGTCGATGTTAGGCGGGGCGGTGACCGTCTCTCTGTAGGTCCAGATCTCCATTGCTGACATGGGCTCTCTCCCTTCCTGGATGTCATTGGGTCGTGCCCCCCTCGCCAGTCGCGAAACACCCTCTTTCGGGGCCTCGTCCCTGCCGATACAAGGTGTCTGATGAGCGAACTCGACTGGCACGAGCTCGACCTCTCGGCGCTGGCGCGCGAGCTGCGCGCGACCCTGCCGGCCTCCGAGGCGGAGAGGATGGTCTGGGCGTTCGAGCAGGCCCTTTCGGCAGCGCGAATCGACGGCGACCTGCTCCCCTATCTGCTGGCCGCCGTCGCTTCGCTACTCGCGACAGCCGATGGCTCCTCCCCGCGCACCGTGTTCGAGACGTTCTTCAGACGATCCGTCTCCGACGAGGAGTGGCGGGAGCGCTACGCGGGTCTTATCGCGTGAGCCTGCCTAGCCTCCGCCACTCCTCGAGCGGGACGGCGTTCTCGGGCGCGCGCGGCCCGGCAGTCGAGCCGAGGTTGCTGTATGTCACCTCGTACGTCCACGTCCCCCAGTTGACGAGGATCTGCCGGACGACGCCCTCGGGGCCGACCGTCACGTTCGCGTCGAGTAGGGCCGTCGGGTTGGCCGCCTCGTCGTGGGCCACGTACCCGAACGGAAAAACGCGGATCGCCGCCCCCGATCAGGCTCGCGTCGGCTCATACCCCGTCCATGTCCGGCACACCCGAGATCGTTTGACTCTACGCGGCGACGCGGCCCGCGCCGATTTCGCATCAGCCGGAAGAGGTCTGTCCGAGCCGAGCGCCACGGCAACTGCCGACGGGTGACCCGGCGAGGACCGTTACTCCGGCCGCGTCGACGAGCGGAGCCCGTCGGGAGGGGACGAGGAGTGGCTAGACGACGACGCTGACGAGGACTGGCCAGCGCAGTGGACGTCCAGGAAAAACGAAGAGCGGCCCGAAGGCCGCCCTTCGTATTCGCCGGGATTCGGAGCTTCTCGACCCGGAGGCTTCTGTCCCCGTTTCAGGCCGTCGAAGGCGGTCCCGTCGCCGCCGGCTCGCGGCCGAACACCGCGAACGCGAGGATGACGAGCCCGACGCCGGTGAGAAGCAGCGCGACTCCGACGACGATGCCGAAGATCGAGATCTGCTCGGCCATGTAGGAGACGTTCAGTGCCGTCGCGAGCGCCGTCTCGGTGACCCAGAGGTTCCTGGCCCCGTTCGATACCGGCTGGCCGCTCTCGTCCTTCGCGGCAGCCTCTTCGTCGCTCGTCCCTTCTGGATCGTCCGGGTTGGCCGCCGATTGGAACCGGCCCATCTGTGCATAGGTCAGGCCGCCGGTCGACTCGAGCGCGTGAACCCGCATGTACTGGCCGAAGCAACGGGCTTCCGATCCAGTGTCGATCTCCTCGTCGACAACGTCGCACGACGGCAGCTCGATGCTCTCCGGAAGACCGGCCTCTTCGGCCCCTGCCCTGATCTCGTCCGGCGACATGTCCGAGCCACCGACGATGTACTCCTTGTCGAGCTCGTTGTGGACCGTTCGATAGCCGTTGACGCCCAAGGCGATGGCGACGATTCCGAACAAGATCAGCACCGCGCCGGAGATGAATCCGCCGATCTCCCACACCCTTCTGCCCTTCATGGCTCCACCTTTCGGTAAGGGTGCAGAACGCTCCGTACGCAACATCGTCGAGCGGCGTGGCGCGCTGCACCACGGGACAGGCAAGTCCTCGGTACGAAGAATCTCAGATCCCCCCGCGCTCGACCACGGGCACGGTTCCGACGGTCACGCCGTCGGCGCGATCTTCGACCAGCCTCGCCGGACGGCAACGTAAATGCAAAAGGGCGGCCCGAAGGCCGCCCTTTGCTTCCGAGCGGAGTCGCCGCTCAGCCTGTGACTGTCGCGGGTCGCGGCGCCGCCTCCTTCGCGGCCTCCGGTGTCCGCTCCAGCGCCCCACCGAGCGTCAGGACCAGGAACCCGATCCCCGTCAGCAGCAGGGCAATGCCCATCACGATCCCGAAGACGCCGACTCGCTCACCGAAGTAGGCCTGGTTGAGGGCCGTCGTGAGCGCCGTCTCCGTCACCCAGAGGTTTCGGGCCTCGTTCGCGACGGGCTGTCCGGTCTTCGGGTCTTTCGCGGCCTTCGACTCGTCGGAGGTCGGATTCCCCTGCGGATCGAGGAAGCGCCCCATCTCTGCGTAGACCTGACCGTCGGTTGCCTCGAGCGCGTGCTTTCGCATCACGCCGGCGAACTCGTGCGCCTGGGAGCCGGTCTTCACCTGCTTGCCGGACTGATCGGCCGGAACGGCCGGATCCGTGGCGGCGTCGCCGAAGAAGATCTGCTCCTGCTTGAGGTTGTCTCGGACGGTGTTGATGCCCCAGGCGCCGATCGCGATCGATCCTGCGCCGAAGGCGATGAGGATCACACTCGCGATGATCCCCCCGTATTTGAACATGTCCCTCATGGCGACTCCTTTCTCGTTTCGTCTCATGTCGCTCAGTTTCGAAAGGAGCGCGTCATGCGTAATCGGGGTCGAGCCGTGGTCGTCATGCGGATTACCCGCAGGCCCGGCGCGGAAAGTCCGGTGCTCAAGACAAGCCGAAAGCTGCTGCCAGAGCGACCATGGCGCCTGCCCCCGCGAGGGTGCCGACCGCTCCTCTGAGCACAAGCCCGCGAACGAGGACCTGCGGGGCGAGCTCCAACGCGACCAGGGCGAGCATCGCCCCGGCCGCGAAGCCGAAGGAGGCCGGCAGGAGCCCTCGCACGTGCTCGACCACGAGGAATGCTGCGACGGCGCCGACGGGCTGCGGCGCGCTGGTCAGGACCGCCGCCCAGAACTGATTCGCCCGCCCGAAGCCCGCCGCTTCCATCGGCAGGGCGATGCTCGTCCCCTCGGGGATGTTCTGGAGCCCGATCGCAAGAATCACGAACAAGCTCAGCTCCTCCCGGTCCGATGCATAGGCAGTCCCGATCGCAAGCCCCTCGGGGAGGCTATGAACGAACAGGACGCCGAAGACGAGGATCGACAGCCGGACGCTGGAGCCGCGAAGGTTGCCGACGTGCACATCGCGCCGCCCCAAGAGCGCCCGTGCTACTAGGAGCAGGGCCAAGCCGGCCAAGAAGCCAATGGTGACGGACGCCACCGAGCCTTCCTCGAGCGCCGGCATCAGCAGCCCCACCACCGAGGCCACCGTCATCGCGCCGATCGCGGTGCCGAGCAGAATCGGTCGCAGAGCCTCCGCTCGCGTGCCCATGAGGAAGACGGGAATGGCTCCGAGCCCAGTCGCAAGGGCGGTCGCGCTCGCCGCCAGCGCCAGGACCAGGACGTCCATGCCTGCGTGCTAGGCGACCTGAGCGTGACGAACGTGTCGATGCTTGGCGACGAGGACGGGCACACTCGCATGTTGCACGATCTCGCGAGAGACGCTCCCGAGCAGCGCACCGGCGAGCGCTCCGTGTCCGCGCGAGCCGACGATGACGAGGTCCGCGTCGCGGTTGTCGGCGAGGCTGACGATCTCGTCGGCGGGGTTTCCTTCGATGATCTCGCCGTCGGACTCGATGCCTGCCGCTCTCGCAGTCTCGACGGCCTCGGCGATCGCCTGCCTCGAATAGCCCAGGCCCTGGCTCAGCTGGCGCTCGTAGTAGGGATGGCCAAAGACCGACGAGGGCGGCTTGCGAACGCAGACGAAGGTCAGGCTCGCATCGAGATCGCTGGCGAGCGCGATCGCCTCGTCGACGGCTGCCTTGCTGCCTTCCGACCCGTCGACTGCAACGAGAAAGCTCTTCATCTCGGAACCTCCTTCACCGGTTTGTCTCGGGTAATTGTCGATCTCGTCGCCCGGCGCGACATCGGGGCTGCGACCGATGCGGCATGCGGATAAGCCGCAGCCGGATTCAGGCCCGCTCCTGATCCGGAAAATTCTCGCGCGCATCATCATCCCCGGCATGCCGACGAAGGTACTGATAGCGGGCGCGGGCGTCGCCGGCCTCGAGGCAGCGCTGGCACTTCGCGCCCTCGGGGAGGACCGGCTGGCGGTCGAGCTGGTTTCACCCGAGACCGAGTTCGTCTACCGCCCTCTGGCCGTCGCGGAGCCGTTCCGCATGGGTGAAGCTCGCCGCTTTCCGCTCCGTCTGCTCGCCGAGGCCGCGGGTGCAGAGCTGACGCGGGCCTCGGTGCGCTCCGTAGACGACGCTCACTACATGATCATCACGTCCGACGGGGATGCGATGCGCTACGACGCGCTCCTGCTCGCGCTCGGTGCGCGTGCGGTCCCAAGCATTCCCGGTGCCCTGACGTTCAAAGGCCCGGGAGACGAGCGGTCTTTCGGCCACCTACTCGACGATGCGAGGTCGGGCGATGTGCGGCGATTGGTGTTCGCGCTTCCAACCGGGGCGTCATGGCCACTGCCGCTGTACGAGCTCGCCCTGCTGACGGCCGTGCACCTCGCGGACGCCGGCGCGGCCGTCGAGCTCACGCTCGTAACGCCTGAAGAGCGCCCACTTCAGCTCTTCGGCGACACGGCGAGCAAAGCTGTGGCGGAGCTCCTCGAGCAGCACAAGATCACCATCTACACGGACACGACAGCGGTGTCCGTGGAAGACGGCGCGCTGCGGATTCTTCCCGACAACCGGATCGAGGCCGACCGGGTCGTCGCGCTTCCGCGCCTCGAGGGCCCACGCCTGGAGGGTGTGCCGCACGATACGAACGGCTTCGTCCCGACCGACGCACACGGCGTCGTCCGCGGCCTCGTCGACGTCTATGCCGCGGGCGACCTCACCGATTTCCCGCTCAAGCAGGGCGGAATCGCGACCCAACAGGCCGACGCCGCCGCCGAGTCGATCGCCGCAGCAGCCGGCGCGCCGATCGAGCCCCGCGCGTTCACTCCCGTCCTGCGCGGTCTGCTCCTGACCGGCCTCACCCCTCGCTACCTGCGGACCGAGCCGAGAAGTGTGCGATCTGCGGCCGACACCGAGCCGCTCTGGTGGCCGCCGGCCAAGATCGTTGGGCGCCATCTCGCCCCCTTCCTGGCGAATCAGCTGCACGTGTCCGAAAGCCCACCGCCCGCAGCCGGCGACGCGGTCGCCGTGGACGTGGACCTGCGGGCTCAAGTTCCGTAGAAACCCGCGTCACGAACCGCGCCAACCCTGACGGACTCGCCGCCCCTCGACGCAACACTCGGGCCATGAAACCCGTTACCTGTCATCTCCTCGCCGCCGTCGACATCCTCGAGCCCTGCCCGGGGGGGCAGTGCCCCTTCTTCGACGATTCGTGCCAGCTCACGGGCCTCCGTTCGGACATGTCGACGAACCCGGCGCTCGTCCAGTTCCTCCTCGGAATGAGAGAGAAGCTCGAGGTCGAGCCCCGGCCGTTCCTGGCCCGCGAGCCCGGCTTCGACTAAGGGAAGACCGCCGGGCAACGCACCCGGCCTTGGCCGGCCGCTGCAGCTCCGAAGTCTGCGGGAAATCGCGGAAGCTATATCGGTCGATCCTCCGATTCGCGCGCGCCTCTCGCGGAGGAGAGTGCATCCGACAGACATAGGAGGTGTGGAATCATGAAGAAGCGGACCGCACTACGACTCGGCGCGGCGGTCATCGCCGTGGCCGCGGCCGCATTTGCCCTCACCGGCTCAGCCGGGGGCAACATGAGCCCAGTAGCCGATCGAATCGCCTACATGAGCACGCTCGACGGCGAGGCGGACATCTACACGATGGCCCCGACCGGACTACTGAATTTCAACCTGACCCACGACAAGACTCTGGGCCTGCGGACGGACGTCGAGCCGGCCTGGTCGCCCGACGGGCAGTTCGTCGCCTTCCAGCGGAACTTCGTGAAGAGCGAACTGGTGACCTCCCAGATCTTCCTCGTCGCAGCCGACGGGACGAAGCTCGGGCCGTTGATGCCGCCCACCGACGGCGTCGTCGACATGCACCCGAGCTGGTCACCCGACGGGCAGAGCATCGTGTTCGCCAGCGACCTCGACGGGAACTTCGAGCTCTACCTGTACACGCTGAACAGCGGCCAGCTGATCCAGCTGACGGACACCACGGCTGACATCGAGAACCTCGAGCCGCAATGGTCGCCGAACGGCGAGATGATCGTCTTCACTCGCCAGATGGCAACCGCGACGGTCTCTGCGGCCAGCCTGTACCTCGTGAGGCTCGACACGGGCCTCATCTACAAGCTGACCTCGCCCATCCTCATGGGCCGAGGTGACCACGACGCCACGTGGTCGCCCGATTCGAAGCGCGTCGCGTTCACGAGTGATCGCCTCGGATCGAGCACCATCAGGTCGAACGACCTGTTTGTCGTGAACGTCGACGGCTCCGAGCTGACTCGCGTGACGACGCTCGCGGGCAACGAGTACCACCCGACGTTCAGCCCCAACGGGGACCAGCTGGCATTCATCGGCGATCAGACGGGTGCGACCGAGATCTACTCGTTCGTGCTGCCTGTGCCGAACACGGCTGTCCCGCCGCCGCAGGACAAGATCCAGCAGATCACGTTCGATGGCGCCTACAAGTCGCATCCGACCTGGCAGGGCCGCGTCGGCATGGCCGTCACCAACTGATCCTCATCCGCAATGACTCCCGAGAGGGCCCGCCCAGCGGGCCCTCTCGCTATCCGTAGAAAGCCGTGACCCGAACCAGGGCGAACGCCGATGGGCTCCAGCCTGTACAACGTGATGCTGTGGGCAATGAGAGCGGCAGCCTCATACGGCTCCGAGGAGCTCGCCGCACGGTCGGCGACGCCGCGGCGCGCCTATTCTCAACACAGGGCCGCCGAACCGAAAGAGGCGTATGACCCCCTCCCCGAAGCGGCTGCCTGACTCCCCTCAGACCGGGCGCTCCGAACGCGCCCGGTCTGATCTCCTTTCTGGCGCCGAGCGATTCGTGGACGTGATCCTCCGCGACGGTGGCACGCTGCGGCTCCGCCCCCCCGACGCCCAGGACGCAGAGGCCTTGACGGAATTCTTCGCCGGCCTCTCCGAACGCAGCCTCTACCTCCGCTTCCACGGGGCCCTGAAGCTGAAGCCCTCCCTCGTCGAACCGTTCCTCGAGCCCGACTGGCTCGAGCGGGGCGCGCTCGTCGGGACGCTCGCCGAGGACGGCGCCGAGAAGATCGTGGCGCTTGCGAACTATGCGCGACTCCGCGACCCAACCGTCGCCGAGGCCGCGTTCACGGTCGCCGACGAGCACCAGGGCCGCGGAATCGGCACGCGGATGCTCGAGCAGCTCGCGGAGCGGGCAGCCGTAGCCGGGATCGAGCGGTTCGTCACCGAGGTGATGGCCGACAACGCCCAGATGTTGAGAGTGATCGAGAACGCGGGTTTCGAGATCACGCGCGCCCTCGAGCAAGGGACGTACGAGATCACGTTCCCGATCGAACCTACCGAGTCGTACCTCGGACACGTGGACGAGCGCGACCATCTCGGCGTCGTCGCCTCGCTCCGTCCCTTCTTCGCCCCTTCCAGCCTCGCCGTGATCGGCGCCTCGCAGCGGCGTGATGCGATCGGCGGCCTTCTCTTCCGGAACGTGATCGACGCCGAGTTCGTCGGCGCTGCCTACCCGGTGAACCTCAAAGGCGAGCCGGTGGCCGGTGTGCGCGCCTACGCGTCGATCGGGGAGCTACCCGAGACCGTCGACCTCGCCGTTATCTGTCTTCCGGCAGCGCACGTGCTGGATGCGGCCGAGGGCGCGCTGCGGAGCGGAGTCCGCGCGCTCTGCGTTATCTCGGCCGGCTTTGCCGAGATCGGCGACGAGGGGCGCGTCCGCCAGGAGCAGCTCCTCGCGCTCGTCCGAGCGCACGGCGGCCGCCTGATCGGCCCCAACTGCCTCGGGATCGCTGTCTCTGGCGCGCGACTGAACGCGACTTTCGGGCCGCGGGCGCTACCGCCGGGCCCGATCGGCTTTTCGTCGCAGAGCGGCGCGCTGGGATTGGCGCTCCTCGAGAAGGCTTCCGAGCGAAGCCTCGGCTTCTCGTCCTTCATCTCGATCGGCAACAAGGCCGACGTCTCCTCCAATGACCTCCTCGAGTACTGGGAGGAGGATCCGGAGACGGGGCTCATCGTTCTCTACCTCGAGTCCTTCGGCAATCCACGGCGCTTCGGGCGGATCGCTCGCCGCGTTGCGCGGAAGAAGCCGATCCTCGCGATGAAGAGCGGGTTCACCGGCGCAGGGGCGCGGGCCGCCGGCTCGCACACCGCAGCCCTCGCCGGATCCGACGAGGCTGTCGAAGCGCTCTTCCACCAGGCCGGCGTCCTGCGCGTGGAGACACTCGAGGAGTTGATCGACGGCGCCGCGCTTCTCTCCACCCAGCCGCTTCCGAAGGGCAGAAGGGTCGTGCTGCTGACGAACGCCGGCGGACTGGGGATCCTCTGCGCCGACGCCTGCGAGGCGGCCGGGCTCGAGCTCAGCGAGCTCACGGCGGAGACGAGGGCCAAGCTCACGGAGCAGCTCCCCGCCGAGGCGAGCCTGACGAACCCGGTCGACATGCTCGGCTCGGCCACGGCCGCGAGCTACGAGGCCGCGATGCCCCTCTTGCTCGAGGATCCGAACGTCGACGCGCTGATCGTGCTCTTCGTGCCGCCTGCGACCGCAGGCGCGGAGGACGTCGCCGGGGCGATCGTGCACGCACTAGAAGGAACAGCGCACGAGAAGCCGGTCCTCGCCGCGCTCCTCAGCGCGGACGGCATCCCGGCGGCGCTTCGAGCGGCGCAGAGCGGGGCCGCCCTCTTCACATATCCGGAGTCGGCTGCGCGAGCACTGGGCCTGGCGGCTCAGCGAGCCGAGTGGCTGAGGCGCCCGGCGGGAGCGGTGCCGGTGGTCGGAGGCATCGACCGCCACCGAGCACGCGCGCTCGTCGAGACCGCTCTCGAGCCCGACGAGGACGCCTGGCTCGATCCCGCGGCTACTCGCGAGCTCCTCCAGGCCTACGGCGTCCCGGTCGTCGCGGAGCGGGCTGCGGAGAGCACCGCCGAGGCCCTCGACGCGGCACGCGAGATCGGCTTCCCCGTCGTCGTCAAATCGGCAGTCCCCGGCGCACACAAGACCGAGACGGGCGGTGTCGCGCTGAGCCTCTCCGACGAGGCGGCCGTTCGCGAGGCCGCCGACCGTATCGGCGCACCGCTCATCGTCCAGCAGATGGTCGAGCCGGCAGCCGAGCTGCTCGCCGGCATCGTCCAGGACCCGACCTTCGGGCCGCTCGTCGCGTTCGGGCCCGGCGGCGTGCACGCCGAGCTGATCGGGCAAGCGTCATTCCGGATCGCGCCGCTCACCGACGCGGACGCGAACGAGGTCGTCCACGCGGGCAAGGCCGGGAAGCTCGTGTCGGGTTACCGCGGGCTCCCGCCGGCCGACACGCACGCACTCACGGATCTGCTGCACCGGCTGTCCGCACTCGGCGAAGACCTGCCGGAGGTCGCCGAGCTCGACCTGAACCCGGTGATTGCCGGGTCGGACGGCTGTGTCGCCGTGGACGCGCGCGTCCGGGTGCGCCGGCGCGAGCCGACCGGCCAGATCAAGACCTGGTAAGCCGCGGCACTCGTCACGAGCGCTCGTGCGGGCGAGCAAAGACTACGAGCACGCTCAAGCCCTCGTAGCCGGTGAACCGATGGTCGGCACCGGCAGGGACGAAGGCGGCCTTCCCCGCCGTGACGGACACCGACTCGCCTTCGACCTCGAGCACCCCCCTGCCCTCGAGGACCACGTACACCTCGTCGTCGGCATGCGGCTGCTGGTGGTCGGGCTCTGGGGCGACGAGCACGTAGACGCCGATCTCGAGGCCGGGAGACTCGTGGATCACCTCGTAGCCGCCTCCCGATTCCTCGAGCCGTCGCCTGGTGGCTTCGACCTCGAGCGCGTCCATCCAGCGAGCCTAACGGACGCTCAGAAGAGGTCGCCGCCCTCGCTGTCGCCGGGGCCTGGCGTGGCCTCGAACGAGACGTACTCGTCGGCCGGGGGCCGCGCCCACGAGTACACGTCGTCGGCGATCCGGGGTGGGCCGGCGACGAGATCCTTCCACGCCGCGGCGGCCGCCCAGAGGCGCGAGCTCGACAGCAGCCGGTCGGCAGCCTGAGCCGAGCCGGCCTCGAACAGAAAGATCGCCTCGCTCTCTGTGAGGAAGACCTGATGCCGTTGCAGGCCGACCTCATCGGGATCGAACGGCGGGCCCTTCCGGAGCAGCTCTGCCACGCCCGCGGCGGCGCCCTCGACGAGCGGCAGGACGAGCACAGCCCGGCTCGACGCGCTCTCATCAGGGACGTGGAGCGACCCAAGGCGCTCTGCGAGCTCGGAGACGATCCCAGGGTGCACGACACCGGCGATGCGAATCGGCCCTCCGTTCCGGCGCTCGAGCACGAGCGTCTGGCGGCCGCAAAGCCGGTCTTCGGCGGACCGTGCGATGCGAACGTCGGTCAGGTCTTCGTAGGCGATCGTCTCCGACGCCGAGCTACCGCCGTTCGAGCCTTCGAAGGCGATCGCCCGCGACCGGAGCTCCAGGCGCCCGGAGTGGCCCGGCTCACCGCCCTTCTGCCATGTCACCGCGTAACTCGTGCCCATTTCCGCTGATGTTCGTCGCCGAGCAGGCTCAGGGCTTCCGCGCCGTCCCTCATTGCGCTTCGGAAAAGCCGCAGATGCGCGGAGCTATTCCGGGTCTTCGTCGAGCAGGCCCTGGTCGATGGCGTACCGCACTAGCTCGGCGCGAGTCGAGAGTCGAAGCTTCTGCATGATGTGCGCGCGGTGCGTCTCGACGGTTCGCACCGACAGGTACAGCATCTTTGCGATCTCCTGATTCGTGTGCCCGAGCGAGAGCAGCCTTAGCACTTCACGCTCTCGATCCGAGAGTGGGTCCTCCTCGGCTTCAGCCCGCTCCTTGGCCTCGGCGGCGATCAGGCGCGCCCCGAGCGCCGGATGGACATAGCGACCGCCTTGCGCCACCTCACGTACTGCTCCCACCACCTCGGTATCGGCAGCCTCCTTGAGGACGTAGCCGCTCGCACCCGCTGAGAACGCTTCGCGGACGTACCGCGGGTCGTCCTGCATCGACAGCATCAAGACCTTCGCGTCAGGCACCTCCTTGAGCACGGCCGGCGTCGCTTCGATCCCGCTCGCGCCCGGCATGACGACGTCCATCACGATCACCTCCGGCTTGTGCGCGCGAGCCTCGAACACGGCCCCGCGGAGGTCGCCGGCCTCGGCGACGACCTCGATGTCGTCCTCCGCGTCGAGCACGTGACGGAGACCTGACCGGACGACGGCATGATCGTCGACGATCAAGACGCGGATCGTCATCCGACGGGGACCTCGATCGAAAGCGTCGTGCCGGAGCCGGGGGACGACTCGACGTTGAGACGTCCGTCGACGAGCGCGATCCGCTCGCTCATGCCGAGAAGGCCCAGGCCGTCCTCGTCCGTCTGCCTCTCGCCGAATCCACGTCCATCGTCCTCGATGACCGCCGTGACCGAGCCGTCACGGCGCGTGAGGACGATGCTCACCCGCTTGGCGCGTGCGTGCTTGACGACGTTCGTCAGCGCCTCCTGCGTGATCCGGTAGAGCGTCGTCTCGACGTCCGGCGGGAGCCGCTCGTTCCCGAGCCTGGGCTCGAGGTCGACCTGGATGCCGGTCTGTTCGCGGAAGGTCTCGATCAAGCGTTCGAGCGCCGAGACGAGCCCGAAGTCGTCCAGCGCCTTCGGCCGCAGCTCCAGGGCGAGGCGGCGGACGTCCTGGAGGGTGGACACGACGAGCTCCCTGAGCTCGCTCGTCGCGGCAGCGACATCCTCGGGGCTCGCCGCGTCCTCGAAGCTCTTCAGCCCGAGCAGGATCGAGGTCAGCGCCTGGCCGGTCTCGTCGTGGAGCTCGCGCGCGAGCCGCTGGCGCTCGAGCTCCTGGGCACTGACCACGCGTCGCAGCGCGTCGCTCGCCACCCGCTCCGAGAGATCGACGGCAGCTGCGGCGCGGGCCGCGAAGGTCTCGGCGAGCCGGACGTCCTCGTCGGTGAACCGAGCGTCGCCCACTTGCTTGTCGTGCGCGCTGATGATCCCGATCGGCCGATCGCGAAGAATCATCGGGACGTAGAGGCCGGTACGAGCTCCCAGGCGCCGGCCTACCTCCTGGTCGACCTCGAGGTCCTCGATCATCGAATCGACGCGCTCGCTGCGCCGGCGAGCGAGGACGCGACCCACCTTCGATGCCTCCTTGTCCAGCCGCATCCCCGCGAGCGCGTCCGCGCCCTCTCCGGAGGTCGCCCGCACGATGAGCTCGCCACTCGACACGGGGAGCGCGATCAGGACGAGGCGTGCCTGGACGAGCTCGCGCAGGCGAGCGGCCACGAGGTCGAGGAGGCGTGAGAGGTCGGTCTCGGAGACGAGTGCGTTCGAGACCTCGTTCAGGGACTCGAGCTGCTTGAGCCAGCGGGTCGCGGCCTCGTACAGCCTCGCGTTCTCGATCGCGACCGCAGCCTGTGACGAGAGGAGCATGGTCAGTTCCTCATCCTCGTCGGTGAACGGGACGCCACCGGCCTTCTCGGTGAGGTAGAGGTTGCCGTAGGCGACTCCCCGGAGGAGGATCGGCACGCCGAGGAACGTCCGCATCGGGGGGTGGTTCGGCGGAAAGCCGACCGAGCGCGGATCGTCACCGAGACTCTCGAGACGAAGGGGCTTCGCGTCGTGGATCAGCGCGCCGAGGATTCCGCGTCCACGGGGAAGGTCTCCGATCGCGGCCTGGGTCTCGGCGTCGATTCCCGTCACGACGAACTTCTCGAGCGACTGGCCGCTGGAATCGATCACGCCAAGGGCGGCGTACTTCGCCCCCGTCAGCTGGGCTGCGGCCTCGACGATCCTCTGCAGGACGGCGTCCAGCGACAGCTCCGACGCGAGCGCGACACCCGCGTCCACGATTGCTCGTAGGCGATCCATCTCGGACACGCCCTGCATTATCTGTTTTCGGTCCGGAACGCCTACCGCATAGCGTGCGGACGGCCGCCGGAAACCGGTTGCGGGCTCGGCGTCGCGCCGGTGGTGAGGGTCATAGCGCCCGGACGACGAGGACCGAGCTCGCTGCCCCGTGAGCCACCCGCTCACTGACGCTTCCAAGCGCGCTTACGCCGTGCAGGCCGCGGCTGCCGAGGACGACGAGGTCGGTCGCGCGCGAGGCGGCTACGAGCGCTTCGACCGGCCGCTGCTCGTCCCAGTCGAGCTCCTCGATGCCACGTAGCCCGTCGAAGTCCACGGGCTTGCCGCCCGTCGCCGCGAGCACGCGAACGGACGCTGCGAAACGGCGCCCGAGCTCGTGTGCGACGGCGAGTGCATGCACCGACGAAATGGAGCCGTCGATCCCGACGGTGATCGAAGACGGGAAGCCGCTCAATGAGGCCGGTTGGCGCGTGACCAGCACGGAGCAGGGCGCCTCGTGAAGGAGGATCGTCGTCGTCCCGCCGAGGAGAATGCCCGCCGCTCGGCTGTGGCCGTGGCTCCCGACGGCGACGGCAGTCGCGTCGCAGCGCTCGATCTCCTGGAGCAAAACCTGCGCCGGCCCGCCCTCGATGAGCCGCGAGCTCGTAGCCGCGGAGTGCTCGCCCGCTCGGGCCAGTGCGCTCTCGGCATCGGTCAGGAGCCGGTCGTAGAGCCCGGGTGCGGCGAAGCCGCCATGGACAGCGAGGCTGAGCTCGGCGACGGTGACGAGATGAAGCTTGCTGTTGGCGAGCCGCAACCGCTCGACCTGTCGGAGCGCCTCGAAGGACTGCGGCGATCCATCGATCCCGCACACGACTCGTTCGAACACCTCACGCATGGGCGGCGAAGACCTCCTGGCAGTGGAGCGCGCCCACGACCCCTGACCCGTGCGCGGCAAGCCTCTTCGCGGAGGCAAGTGCCGCGTCGCCGCTGTCGGGACCGTCGGTAGCCCAGACCACCTTCACACAAGCACCTCGACCGGCTGAGGCACCTCGCGCACGATCAGCACCGGACGCGTGGTTCCGTGGAGGATGCTCCGCGAAACGCTGCCGATCAGGGCGCCGGCGATGGCTCCGTATCCATGCGAGCCGACCACGATCAGGTCGGCGTCCACCGAGTCTGCGTACCTCGTGATCTCACGAGCAGCATTTCCGGTGAGAAGCTTCGTCGTGGCGTCGAGCCCGCGCTCTTCGGCCATGCGCGCCGCGTCGTCCAGAGGGGCCTTATCTGCCTCGACCAACTCGTGCGGCACCGCCACGGGGGCCATGCCGATGCCCGCCACCGGAAGGAATTCCTTCTTCGGGGCCACGTGCACGAAGATCGGCTGAGCTTCCTCCTCTTCCGCCAACTCGAGCCCGAGCTCGATCGCCTGGCGCGCAGAGGGAGACCCGTCGGTTGCGATGAGGATCGTCTTCATCATCCTTTCCTCCTTTGTTCCTAGCCCGATCCTGCTTGCAAGCCGGTCCGGCGGCATCAGGACTCTCTCCGATTCGTCAGCGGGGAACTACGGATGCCGATTGCGCAGCGGCTCCGATGCCAAGCGCGCGCCCAGCCGGGACGATCCGTTCACGAACTCACAGAGAGGAGGAGCCATGGCAGCGCACAGCAGCAACGGTGCAGCTCCGGTTCTAGAGCTGAAGCCGCGCACTGCGAACGGCCATCGCCGACAAGCTCCAAGGATTCTCTCGCCGGTCACGGAGGTGCACGAGACGCCGACCGACCTCGTCATTCGGGTGCGTCTCCAGCAAGGTGCCCTCGAGCTCAGCGTGCCCAAGCGGGCGCTTGGGGACGCGCGGCCGGCACAGAGGAACGTCGTCCCGGGCTCGAACCCGGACGCGACTCCTTGCTAGTCGCAGAAAGGAACAACCAAATGCAACTCGGTACTGGCATATCTGCGCCAGACGGCGCCGGTCGCCGGCCGAAGCTCAAGCGCTCGATGGGGCTGTGGATGGCGACCGCACTCGTCGTCGGCAACATGGTCGGCTCCGGGATCTTCACCCTGCCGGCCGCTCTGTCCGGCGAGGCGGGACCGGCGTCGATCGTCGCCCTGGCCTTCACCGGGGTGGGCGCGCTGCTCCTGGCCCTCGTCTTCGCGAACCTCGGGCGTGCGCATCCCCGCACAGGAGGCCCGTACTACTTCGCGCGGAAGGCGTTCGGTGACTTCGTCGGCTTCCAGACCGCCTGGGCCTACTGGATCGCAGCCTGGGTCGGGAACGCCGCGATCGCCGTCGCCTTCGCCGGGTATCTCGGCGTCTTCTGGGGCGACGTGAAGACGAACAACTGGCTCGCGGCGCTCGTCGCCGTCGGCGCCATCTGGCTGTTCACGTTGATCAACATCGCGGGTGCCCGCGAGACCGGCGTGACGCAGGTCGTGACGACGGTGCTCAAGTTCGTGCCGCTGGCCATCATCGGCATCGTCGGCCTCTTCTACATCGAGGGCGGCAACTTCACGCCGTTCGCCCCGGCCGGCGACGGCTTCGACTGGCACGTGAACGCGGCCGCGGCCCTCGCGCTGTGGGCGTTCATCGGCCTCGAGTCGGCCACCGTGCCGGCGGAGGAGGTGAAGAATCCCGAGAAGACGATCCCGAGGGCCACCATCCTCGGGACGGTCCTGACGACCGCGCTCTACATCGTCGCGCTCGTCGCGATCGTCGGCGTGATGTCACAGGCTGCCCTGGCGAGCTCGTCCGCGCCGTTCGCGGATGCCGCAAACGCCATGTGGGCCGGCACGTTCCTTGGCCTCACCTGGGGCAAGTGGATCGCGCTCGTCGCCATCGCGGCGACTCTCGGCGCGCTCAACGGCTGGATCATGCTGACCGCCCGGGTCTCGCTCGCCGCCGCGAACGACGGCCTCTTCCCGAGGCCGTTCGCACGTCTGGACGGGAAGCGTGCGACGCCCATCTTCGGGCTCGTCGTCTCGTCCGTCCTCGTGAGCGGGCTCGTGCTCTACAACTGGAACGTCGACTTCGGTGAGCGGTTCACGGACATCGTGCTGCTCGCGACCTGGATGACGCTCATCGCGTATGCGTACGCAGCGGCCGCCGAGGTCGTGCTGTTCTACCGCGAGCGCGAGCTGTTCTCATGGGTGAAGTTGACCCGCGACACGGTGATCGCGGGCCTGGCGTTCGCCTACTCCGTGTGGGCCATCTGGGGCTCGGGAGAGGAGTGGCTCGCGAAGGGCTTCATGCTCCTGCTCTTCGGGATCCCGGTCTTCGTCCTCATGAAGTGGCGTGAGAGCCGGAAGGTCGAGGTCGAGCTCGAGCTGCCGCCGCTGCCCGTCGCCGTGAGCAACGGCAAGCAGAAGGTGCTCGCCGGCATGGACTGAGAGAACGAACGCGTGGGGCCGGTTCGGCGCCGGCCCCACGCGCTGAAAGGAGGAACGATGCGCAAGGTCATCATCATGGGAGCCGGAGGCCGCGACTTCCACAACTTCAACACGGTGTTCCGCGACGATCCGAATGCCGAGGTGGTCGCCTTCACGGCGGCCCAGATCCCCGGCATCGACGACCGCCGCTATCCCGCGTCGCTCGCCGGGCCGCGTTACCCTGACGGCATCCCGATCAGGCCCGAGCACGAGCTCTCCGACCTGATCAAGAGCGAGTGGGTCGACGAGGTCGCACTCGCCTACTCGGACCTCTCGCACGAGGACGTCATGCACAAGGCCTCGACGATCCTGGCTGCAGGTGCCAGCTTCAGCCTGCTCGGGCCGAAAGCGACGATGCTCGAGAGCGAGAAGCCGGTCGTCGCGGTGTGCGCAGTACGCACCGGGAGCGGCAAGAGCCAGACGAGCCGCAAGGTCGGCCAGATCCTGCTCGACGCCGGCTTGAAGGTCGCGCTCGTCCGGCACCCGATGCCGTACGGCGACCTCGAAGCGATGCGGGTGCAGCGCTTCGAGTCGATCGAGGAGATCGACGCGACACATCCCACGATCGAGGAGCGCGAGGAGTACGAGCTTCCCGTCGAGATGGGAATGATCATGTACGCGGGGGTCGATTACGAGGCGATCCTCCGGCAGGCCGAGGAGGAGGCCGACGTCATCGTGTGGGACGGGGGGAACAACGACATGCCGTTCTTCCGCCCCAACCTGTTCGTCGTGGTCGCCGACCCGCTTCGCCCCGGGCACGAGCTTCGCTACCACCCGGGTGAGGCGAACCTGCGGATGGCCGACGTCGTCGTCATCAACAAGGTCGACTCGGCCGAGGCGCACAACGTCGAGCAGGTGCTCGAGAACGTCGAGGCGGTCAATCCGATGGCACGGGTCATCTTCGCGAAGTCGCCGCCGGTGCTCGAGTACGGGCCGGATGTGCTGGGCCACCGGGTGCTCGTCGTCGACGACGGTCCGACTCTGACCCACGGCGAGATGCCGTTCGGCGCGGGCCTCGTGGCTGCCCGGAACGCAGGCGCTGCCACGATCGTCGATCCGAGGCCGTACGCGGTCGGTTCGATCAAGGAGACGCTCGACCGCTGGCCGCAGCTGACGAACGTCCTGCCTGCGATGGGCTACGGCGACGAGCAGCTGAAGGAGCTCGAGGAGACGATCAACGCGGCCGAGTGCGACGTCGTCGTCACCGGAACGCCGATCGACCTCGCGCGGCTGATCTCGTCCAGGCATCCGATCCGCCACGTGCGGTACGAGCTGGAGGAGGTCGGCGAGCCGACGTTGAGCGACGTGCTGGAGCCGATCCTCGCCGAGAAGCGCGCGCTCGTCGCGGCGCACTGATTCGGCGCGATTCACGGGGGCCGCAGAAGAGCTGCGGCCCCCGTCCCCCTACGTACTTCTCCCCCTGCAGATCAGGCTGCCCTCGGATGCTTCCTCCGGCTGCCGATCGCACTCTCTTGGTGAAGAAAGGAGGCACCGTGCATCACTGGCTGAACGAGGCGGACTGGATGTGGATGGGCGCCATCATGATCGTCTGGATCCTGCTGATCGGCGCGATCGGCTATCTCGCCGCCCTCACGGCCTGGCGCCAGGGGGATCGGCCTCCGGCCCGGCATGGGCGTCCGACGAAGGCCTGACCGAGACTCGGCCATGAGACAGGCGCCGATCGACACGCTCGACCGAGCGCCGGGCTCGGCCGTCGACCCCACGGAGCTCTCAGAGGTCCTCTTTCGCGACCTCCGATCCGGCCCCCGGGGCCTTTCGAGCCGCGAGGCCGCGCGCAGGCTCGTCGCATACGGCCCGAACGAGCTCGAACGCCGATCCGAACGACGCTGGCCCAAGGAGCTCGTCAAGCAGTTCGTGCACCCTCTCGCGCTCCTGCTCTGGCTGGCGGCAGCGCTCGCGCTCGTAGCAGGCACCGCCGTCCTGGCCGGCGCGATCGTCGCTGTGATCGGGCTCAATGCGCTCTTCGCCTTCGTGCAGGAGCAGCAGGCCGAGAAGGCCGTGGAGGCCCTCGAGCAATACCTCCCGCTCCAGGCATTCGTCCTTCGCGACCGAAAGCGCGCCGTGATCGAGGCGAGAGAGCTCGTTCCCGGAGACGTGCTCCTGCTGGAGGAGGGCGAGCGGATCTCGGCCGACGCCCGCATCCTCGAGGGGGCGCTCGAGGTCGACATGTCCACGCTCACGGGCGAATCGGTGCCGGTCGCGCGGACCGCGGCGGATGTCGAGCGGGCCACGAATCCGCTTTCGGCGAGCAACCTCCTCTTCAGCGGGACCTCCTGCACGGGAGGCGAGGCCAGAGCGCTCGTCTTCGCGACGGGCATGCGCACCGAGCTCGGACGGATCGCGGCCCTCTCGCAGCGCGTCGAACGCGAAGAGAGCCCGCTCGAGAAGCAGGTGCGCCGCGTCGCATGGCTGATCGCCTCCGTCGCGATCGCGGTGGGCGTCGCCTTCATTCCGCTCGGGATGTTCGGCGCAGGCCTTCCGTTCGGCGATGCAGTGCTGTTCGCGATCGGGCTGCTGGTGGCGAACGTGCCCGAAGGCCTCCTGCCGACGATCACGCTCGCGCTGGCCGTAGGGGTCCGCCAGCTTGCTCGCCGCGGTGCCCTCGTGAAGCGCCTGAGCGCGGTCGAGACGCTCGGCTCTACGACCGTCATCTGCACGGACAAGACCGGGACGCTGACCGAGAACAGGATGAACGTGACCGGGATCTGGACGGCCGCGACGGGGCCGATCGGCCTGGACGACGGGTCGCTTCCCGCCCTGAGGCCGCTCGCGCGCGCGGCCGCCGCCTGCAACAACGCCGAGCTCGACAAGGCGGGCTCCGAGTCGGGTGACCCGACCGAAATCGCGCTGCTCCGCGCAGCGGCCACCCTGGGCGAGGACGTCACCGTGCTCGCGCGCGAGCGAGCGAGGCGGCGCAGGTTCAACTTCGACCCGGCGCTTCGCCTGATGTCAACCGTCGACGAGTCGCCGGACGGGCTGGTCGTCCACGTCAAGGGCGCTCCGGAGGCCGTGCTCGCACGCTGCGAGCGCGTGCAGGTCGGCGAGGTCGAGCAATTCCTCGACGAGGATCGAACGGCGGAGGTGGTCGCGGCGGTGGATGCGTATGCGACGCGCGGCCTACGCGTCATCGGCCTGGCGCGCCGGGCTCCGCTGGACGGGCCGATCCCGGAGCGGCGAGAAGAGGCGGAACGCGACCTCACGCTCCTGGGCCTCGTCGCCATGTTCGACCCTCCTCGGCCCGAGGTGGCGGACGCCGTGCGCCTGTGTCACGAGGCCGGAATCAGGATCATCGTCGTCACCGGCGACCACGGGCTGACTGCGGCCGAGGTCGCCCGCAAGGTCGGGATCGCCCGGGAGGGTGCCTCGATCGTCAACGGTGAGGAGCTCGACCGGATGAGCGAAGACCAGCTCGACCGGGTGCTCGCCGGCTCGGCGGAGCTCATCTTCGCGCGCGTCTCGCCCGAGGCGAAGCTACGGATCGCGGACGCACTCCGCGACAACGGCGAGGTCGTCGCGATGACCGGCGACGGCGTCAACGACGCGCCGGCTCTCCGGCGCGCCGACATCGGTGTTGCAATGGGCCGGAGCGGCACGGACGTCGCACGTGAGGCTTCGACGATGGTGCTCACCGACGACAACTTCGCGACGATCGTCCGGGCGGTCGAGGAAGGCCGGCGCGTCTACGACAACGTCCGGAAGTTCGTCTTCTACATCTTCGTGCACACGACGCCCGAGGTCGTGCCGTTCCTCGTGTTCGCCCTCTCGGGCGGCCTGATCCCGCTTGCGCTGACGGTCGCGCTCATCCTTGCGATCGACCTGGGCACCGAGACGCTCCCCGCGCTCGCTCTGGGCCGCGAGCCGGTCGAGCCGGGAACCATGCAGCGCCCGCCGCGGCGGAGGTCCGAGGGTGTGATTCGACGGGCGATGCTCATGCGCGCGTGGCTCTTCCTCGGCGTGATCTCGGCCGCGCTTGCGATGGGGGCGTTCTTCTACGTCCTGCTGCGGGCCGGATGGAGCCCGGGGGACTCCGTCTCGGAGGGCTCCCCGCTGCATCACGCCTACCTGGAGGCCACGACGATCACCTTCCTCGCCATCGTCGTCTGCCAGATCGGAACCGCTCTGGCCGCGCGCACCGAGCGTGCATCACTGCGGTCGATCGGCCTCCTCACGAACCCGTTGCTGCTCTGGGGGTTCCTCTTCGAGCTCGTGTTCGCGGCTGCGGTCATCTACGCACCGCCCCTCCAGGAAGCGTTCTCGACCGCGGCTCTCGGCCCGGCCGAGCTGGTCGTGCTTCTTCCCTTCCCGGTCGTCATCTGGGGCGCCGACGAGCTGCGCCGGATGCTCCTCCGGCGCCATTCAGCGGCGAACTAGGCCTCAGCACTTTCCCGCGCACGCACTACGGGCAGGCGCGGATGCCGATGGCACCGGCTGCGCGGACACTGGCGGTATGAGCGTAGCGACGCAGCCAGAGCTGGGATTCGAGGAGCTGCGGCCGCCGCTCGCGCCAGCCGAGGCCCTCGTCGAGGCGGACCGATGTCTCGAATGCGGTGGGCCACACGCGCCCGCGCCGTGCGCCGTTGCCTGTCCCGCAGGAGTCGACGTGGCCCGCTTCATCGCGCAGATCGCCGATGAGGATCCCGGAGCAGCTGCGACGACGATCTTCGAGCAGAACATCCTCGGCGGCACGTGCGCGCGCGTCTGCCCGGTCGAGGTCCTGTGCGAGGGCGCGTGCGTGCTCGAGCACGAGGGCCGGGCGCCGGTCTCGATCGGTGCGCTCCAGCGCTACGCGATGGATTGGTCCTACGAGCGCGACCTGCCCATCCGGACGCGCCCGGACTGGAACGGCATGAGAGTCGCCGTCGTCGGCGCCGGGCCGGCCGGGCTGAGCTGCGCGGGCGAGCTCGCCTCGCGCGGCTACGCGGTCACGGTCTACGACGAGCGCGAGGAGGTCGGCGGGCTCGTCCGCTACGCGATCGCCCCGTATCGGCAGGTTCGCGACCCGCTTCCCGACGAGGCGCGGGCACTCGAGCGGCTCGGGGTCGAGCTGAGGCTGTGCGAGCGGATCGCGAGCCGCGAGCAGCTCGAAGCGGTGGCGGTCGGCGCGGACGCCGTCTTTCTCGGAGTCGGCCTCGGCGCGGACACGAAGGTTTCCTACCCGGGTGACGATCTGCACGGCGTGTGGGAGTCGCTCCCCTTCATCGAGGCGATCAAGACCGGACGGGCCCCCTGCGTCGGAGACCGGGTGGTCGTGATCGGAGGCGGTAACACGGCGATCGACGTCGCGCGCGAGGCGATCCGGCTCGGCGCGAACGACGTGACAATCCTCTACCGCCGCACCGAAGCCGAGATGCCCGCCTACCGTCACGAGATCGAGGAGGCGCGCGAAGAAGGCGTGCGGTTCCGCTTCCTCGCCTCACCGGTTGCGTTCCTCGGAGAGTCACTCCTGGTAGAGGTCGAGTGCGTGGAGATGGCGCTCGGCGAGCCGGACGACTCCGGCCGCCGCCGGCCGGTCCCGCGCGAAGGCTCCGAGTTCACAATCCCCGCGGACACGGCCGTCATGGCGATCGGCCAGGAGGCCCGCTCGGAGCTGGCAGCCTGGGTCGACGGGCTCGAGCTCGAGCGAGGCAGGGTGGCAGTCGACGGGGACGGCCGGACCGGCAACGGGAAGTTCTTCTGCGGCGGTGACGCGATCAACGGCGGCGCAAGCGTCGTCGAAGCGGTGCGCGACGGAAAGCGCGCAGCTGAGGCCATCGACCGGGAGCTCCGATGCCGGAGCTGACCGAGATCCGCTGGCACGCCCGCGCGGGCCAGGGCGCGAAGACGGCGTCACAGCTGCTCGCGCTTGCACTGCTCCGCGTCGGCCGGAGCGTCCAGGCTTTCCCCGAGTACGGGCCTGAGCGCCGGGGTGCGCCGCTCCGTGCCTACACGCGCATCTCCAATCGTGCGATCCGGCGTCACGACGCGATCGAGCACCCCGACCTCGTCGTCGTCCTCGAGCCCTCCCTCGTCAGCGAGGCGAACATCGACGAAGGCCTCGCCGAAGCGGGACTCGTGCTCGTGAACGCGGAAGAGCCGCCGGCCGAGCTGGCCGGAAAGCGCGTGCGGTGCGTCCCGGCCTCGCGACTCGCCGCGGCGCGAGGATCGAGCTTCGGCAATCTCGTGATGGTCGGCGCCGTAGCAGCCGTTCTCGGCGAGCCCTCGCTCGAAGAGGTGCAGGAAGCCGCAATCGAGCTGCTCGGCGAGAAGCTGGCGGCCGACGACGTACGCGGCGCGGTCGAGGAGGGATACCGATGGGCGGCCTGAGGAACTGGGAAGAGCTCCGCACCGGCGGGGTCGTCGTCCCCGGCGAGGCCGAGCGGCCGCTGACCGGAGGCTGGCGGACCGGCGTGCGCCCCGAGGTCGACCTCTCGCGCTGCGTCAACTGCCTCCTCTGCTGGCTCTACTGTCCCGACTCGGCGGTCGAGCTCGAGGAAGCGACCTTCACCGGTTTCGATCTCACCTACTGCAAGGGCTGCGAGATCTGCGCAGAGGTCTGCCCCGTCGACGCGGTGACGATGGTCCCCGAGGAGGTCGCGCCGTGACCGTCGACACGCTCCGGCTGATGACCGGCGGCGAGGCTGTCGCCTACGCGATGCGCCAGATCGATCCCGACGTCGTCCCCGTCTACCCGATCACCCCGCAGACGCCGATCATCCAGGGCTTCGCGAAGTACGTCGCCGACGGCGAGGCGTCCGCCGAGCTCGTGAACGTCGAGTCCGAGCACTCGGCGATGAGCGCCGCCGTCGGCTCGGCCCTGGCCGGAGCGCGCACGATGACCGCCACCTCGTCGCAGGGCCTGGCCCTCATGGCCGAGATCGTCTACATCGCGGCTGCAATGCGCGCCCCGATCGTGATGGCTCTCGGCAACCGGGCGCTCTCGGGGCCGATCAACATCCACTGCGATCACTCGGACTCGATGCTGATCCGCGACTCGGGCGTCGTCCAGCTCTTCGCCGAAAACGCGCAGGAGGCCTACGACCTGACGGTCATGGCGCCCCGCATCGCCGAGCACCCGGAAGTGCTTCTGCCGGTGCTCGTCTGCCAGGACGGCTTTACGATCACCCACTCGGCCGAGCCAGTCGAGCTGATCGCCGACGAGGACGCCTCACGCTTCGTCGGCGACTACGCCGTCCCCCATGCGGTACTCGACACCGATCGCCCGACGACACAGGGGCCATTCGCCATGCCCGACTACTACTTCGAGCTCCGCCGCCAGCAGGCGCGCGCCCTCGAGACCGCCCTCGACGTCTTCACCGGGGTCGCCACCGAATACGAGGAGCTCTCTCGAAGGAACTGCGGGCTCCTGGAGGCGTACCGACTCGACGACGCGGAGCGCGCCGTCGTCGCGCTCGGCTCGTCGGCAGGGACGATCAAGGACGTCGTCGACGACTTGCGCGACGAAGGTGAGCGCGTCGGCGCGCTCAAGGTCGTCTCGTTCCGGCCTTTCCCCGCTGAGCGGGTGGCCGCACTCCTCCGCGGCGTGGGCTCCGTGATCGTGCTCGACCGCGCCGACTCGCCCGGTGGAGCAGCGCCGCTCCACGCCGAGGTGGCGGCTGCCCTCTACGGCAGCGGGATCGAGCTCCGTGGACACGTCTACGGCCTCGGCGGGCGCGACCTCCATCCGGAGGACGTGCGCCGGGTCTTCGCCGGGGACGTGGAGCGTTACGTCGGATTGCGAGGTGAGCCGTGTCCCGTCTGAAGACGCTCGTACGGAACGAGGCCGGTGTCCCGCCGCTCGGCGGAGGCCACGCACTCTGCCAGGGATGCGGTGTGCCGCTGGTCGTCCGCACCGTCGTGAACACGTTCCGAACGCCCGTCGTCGTCGTCAACGCGACGGGTTGCCTCGAGGTGGCGACCACTCGCTTCCCGGCGACGGCGTGGAACGTTCCGTGGCTGCACGTCGCATTCGAGAACGCGGCGGCCGTGGCGAGCGGCGTCGAGAGCGCGCAGCGGGCGCTCCGGCGCCGGCACGCACTGCCGGCCGGAGAGGAGGTCGCCGTGGTCGTCTTCGCCGGCGACGGCGGCACCTACGACATCGGCCTCCAGGCCCTGTCGGGAGCCCTGGAGCGCGGCCACCGGCTGCTCTTCGTCTGTTACGACAACGAGGCCTACATGAACACGGGCGTCCAGCGCTCGGGAGCGACGCCGTTCGGCGCTGCGACGACCACGAGCCCGAACGGCGAAGCGAGTTTTGGCAAGGCACAGCAGCGCAAGGACATGACCGCGATCGCCGTCGCCCATCACGTCCCGTACGCAGCGCAGGCCGTCGCCTCCCACTGGCAGGACCTGAGCGAGAAGGTGGAGCGCGCCGCGCGCGCCGAGGGGCCGGCCTTCCTCAACGTTCTGACCGACTGCCCCGTCGGTTGGGGACATGAGCCGCGGCTCTTCAAGCATGTCCTCGACGCCGCAGTGGACAGCCTCTTCTGGCCGCTGTACGAGGTCGTCGACGGGCGCTATCGACTGACCTACCAGCCCAAGACCGTCGTTCCGATCGAGGAGTGGCTGCGGCCCCAGAAGCGCTTCGCGCACCTCCTGCGACCCGAGAACGCCGGAGTCGTCGAAGAGATCCAGCGGCGCGTGGACGCCGACTGGGAAGACCTGCTCCGCCTTAGCCAAGGAGGTGATCTGCCGTGACCAGGACGCTCGTCGTCACTTGCCCGGTTCCCTGTGACGACCTCGCCAAGCTCGAGCTGACGCCGATCGACCACACGATCGAGGTCACCGGGCCGGACGGCTTCCGACACGATCTCGAGTTGCCGCTCGAGGCCGACATGTCGCATCTGCACGTCGAGGTGTTCAAGGGGATTCTCGAGGTGCGGGCGCCGCACGTCACCGGCTGAGGCGTCACAGCGGGCCCTGGACGCTTACGGCGTCCTGCGGCGGAGCGTCAAGGCGCCCAGGGCAAGCGCGAGCACCGTGGTCGCCACGACCACGGTCACGTCGAGAGCCAGGCGGCCGTCGACGAGGTCGAGGTGCGTGACCCGGTCGAGAGCGTCGTATGCGTACGTGAGCGGAAGGAAGTACGACGCCACCTCCAGGGCGCTCGCCATTTCCTCACGAGGGACGATCAGGCCGCAGAGCAGCAGTTGCGGAAACACGAACGCGGGCATGAACTGGACGGCCTGGAACTCGGTGCGCGCGAACGCGCTCAGGAAGAGCCCGAGCGACATGCCGAGCACCGCGTTGCCGACCGCCAGCACGACCACGAGCCATTCGGGGCCGGCTGACTTCAGGCCGAGCAGGCCGAAGGCGACGCCCGAGACGAGCGACGCCTGCACCGCGGCGACGAGTGCGAATGCGGCGCCGTAGCCGAGCAGCAGGTCGAGCTTCGCGAGCGGCAGGGCCATCAGGCGCTCGAGGGTGCCGGTCGTCCGCTCGCGCAGCATCGTGATCGACGTGACGAGGAACATGGCGATGAACGGGAAGAGCCCGAGCAGCGGGCCGCCGATGCGGTCGAAGACGAACGACCGGTCGACGAACATGTACTTGAGGAGCGTCACGAGCGCGCAGGGAACGACGAGCAGGAGCGCAACCGTGCGGGGGTCCCGGCGGAGCTGCGAGAGGACGCGGCCGGTCGTGGCCGCCGTCACCGTGATGCTCATCCGGCCTCCCCCTCGACGAGCCGCAGAAACGCGTCGTCGAGGTCCTGCGTCGCCGTCCGCTCCCCAAGCTCTGCCACGGAGCCGCTGAAGAGCAGGCGGCCATCCCTGAGCAGCAGCAGGTCGTCGCACCGCTCGGCCTCGTCCATCACATGGCTCGAGACGAGCAGCGCCGCGCCCTGGCTCGCCAGGCCGGCGAAGGTCGACCAGAGGTCGCGCCGCAGGAGCGGGTCGAGCCCGACGGTCGGCTCGTCGAGGACGAGCAGCTCGGGGCTGCCGAGGAGAGCCGCGGCGAGCGAGACGCGCGTGCGCTGCCCACCGGAAAGGCGGTCGACGACACGATCTGCGTCGGCCTCCAGTCCCACGATCCCGATCACGTCCGCCACCCGCGGAGGATCGACTCCGAGCACGCGACCGAAGTAACGGAGGTTCTCCCGGACCGTGAGGTCGCCGTACACCGACGGTGCCTGCGTCATGTAGCCGACTCGGCGCCTCAACGGCAGCGATCCGGCCTCCTGGCCGAGCACCACGACGCGGCCGCCGGTCACGACCTGGACGCCCACGATCGCGCGCATGAGCGTCGACTTCCCGCTTCCGCTCGGGCCCAGGAGGCCTGTCACGGAGCCCGGCCGAACCGTCAACGAAAGATCGTCCAGAGCAAGCCTGCCGCCGCGAACGACGCGTAGCTGGTCGACGACGACGGCGGGCTCGCCGGTCACGCGCCGGGTTCTACCGCAGGAGAGGCCTTCCGTGCCGATTCCGTAGTTCTCCACGATTTCGATTCGGCACCGCCGCCGATGCGCAGTCAGGCCTCGGCATCCACGATTCAGCTGTAAGCGATGACGGGAGGCGAACAATGACGACGCTTACGAAGTGGATGCCCTTCCGAGAGCTCGACACGATGGAGCGGCGGATGCAGCGCATGCTCGAGGACATCGGCTTCGGGCCGTTCACGGTCCCGGCCGCCGACTTCTACGAGACCGACCGTGACTACGTGATCGAGCTCGAGGTGCCCGGTTTCGAGGAGAAGGAGCTCGGGATCGAGGTGTCCGATCACACGTTGACGGTCAAGGGCGAGCGGAAGGCGGAGGCCGAGGAGGAACAGAAGGCCTTCCGGTTCCACGAGCGTCTGGAGAAGACGTTCGAGAGGCAGTTCTACCTTCCGCCCGAGGCCGACACGGAGCACGCGAAGGCGACCTTCGCCAAGGGTGTGCTCAAGGTACTCACGCCCAAAGCTCCGGAGACGGCGCCTCGGAAGGTGCCGATCGGCAGCTGACCCGGGGGTGCGGCGGCGGCCACGTGCCGCCGCCGCGCTCTTCGTGCGGGTTTTCCGCAGTGGGATCCGCCTCGGCACTGATGCTCGGGTCAGCGCGGCGAGCGACAGTGGGACCGTCCGACACATAGGAGGTTCCCGATGAGCATCACCAAGGACTTTCGCTACAAGGTCGCCGTCGACTGGGAAGTCGACCGGATCACCAACGTCTCCTCGCAGGACAAGCCGGACCTCACCGTCGCGACGCCGCCGGAGTTCAAGAACGGCGTTGCAGGCGTCTGGAGCCCCGAGGACCTCCTCGTCGCCGCCGTCGCGTCGTGCTACTCGGTGACGCTGGTCGCGGTTGCCGAGCGTCGCGAGCTGCCGCTGCACTCACTCCACGTGAGCGGCACCGGTCACCTCACCGCCCGGGACGACGGGCGCTTCGGCTTCGTCGCCATCGAGCTGACTGCGGCGATCCGGACCGACGAGCAGGTCATCGACGCGATGGAGCGGGCAGCAAAGCACGCAGGGCGCGCCTGCATCGTTTCGATGGCGCTCGACGTGCCCGTCCATGTCGACGCCGAGGTCACGCCGGTCACCCAGGTGCTGGAGGTCGTCGCGTAGCACACGTCGGGCGGTGGCTTTCCGCGTACGCGTTCCGCGGAATCTGCGGATTCGCCGGCACCCGGCTCTGCCGACGCTCTGAAGCATGACTCGACGAACGTACGTGACTGTAGGCGCCCTTGCGGGGCTCATCGCCGCCGCGCTGATCGCCGCCAGCATCCTCGGCGCGCAGGGCCCGGAGCCTACCCAGGCGCACAGGGTCTCCGGCGGTGACACGGAAGCCCTCCTCGACGGCATTCCCCAGCAGGGCGGGGCGCTGGGCCGACCTGATGCGCCGGTGACGCTCGTCGAGTTTGCGGACCTCCAGTGCCCGTACTGCGCCCGGTGGTCACAGCTCGCCTTCGGGGAGATCGTTCACGACTACGTGCGAACCGGGAAGGTTCGCATCGTCTTCGGTGGGCTCTCCTTCATCGGGCCCGATTCCGACGAGGCCCTGCGCTTCGCGTACGCCGCCGGCGACCAGGACAAGCTCTGGAACGTCGTCCATCTCCTCTATGCGAACCAGGGCCCCGAGAACTCCGGCTGGGTCAGCGACGAGCTGCTGCGCGGCATCGGCGCGGAAATCCCCGGCTTCCGCACGAACCGGGCGCTGGACGAGCGTACGTCGCCGCGCGTCGAGCAGGCGATCGCGAGCGCCGCGGTGCTGGCCGAGCGGCACGAAGTGAGCGGAACTCCGACTTTCGCCGCCGGACGCACGGGTGGCATGCTCGCCGTCCTACCCGTGCAGAGCCTCGACCCGGAGGGCGTTCGCCCGCTTCTCGACCAGCTGCTCGCGAGGTGAGCGACCGAGCACTGCGTGTGGCCGTCGCCGGCCTCTCGGGGCTCGGGGCGGCAGTTGCCGGCTACCTCGTGTACGCGCGCTTCACGGAGACGACGGTCGCCTGCACGACCGGCGGCTGTGAGGTCGTACAGCGATCCGATTACGCCGAGCTCGCGGGCGTCCCCGTCGCAGTCCTCGGGCTCGGTGCCTACCTCTTCCTGCTCGGCACCGCGTTGCTCACGTTCGAGCTCATGCGCGTCGCGGGTGCCGTGGCCGCGGTCTCGGGAGCCCTCTTCGCGGGGTACCTGCTCTACGCGCAGCTCTTCCTCATCGACGCGATCTGCCAGTGGTGTCTCGTCAGTGACGTCGTGATCGGCTTGCTTGCCGTCGCCTGCGTGCTGCGATTGAGGTCAGGCTAGGCCGACGATTCGGCCGTCCGCGTCGAGATCCATCCTCTCGGCCGCGGAGTGGGCGGGCAGGCCCGGCATCGTCTGCGTGTCGCCGCATACGGCCACGATCCAGCCGGCTCCTGTGTAGGGGCGCAGCTCGCGGACCGGGAGGACGAAGTCCCGAGGCGCACCGACGAGCTCCGGGTCGTGCGAGAGGGAGAGGTGCGTCTTGGCGACGCACACCGGCACGCGGTGCAACTCGGCCGGCAGGCGCTCGAGCGTGTCTCTCGCAGCCGGTGACAGCTCGACGCCGGCCCCGCCGTAAATGCGGCGAGCGAGCGCATCCAGCTTCGCCTCGATCGGGTCGTCGAGCTCGTACACGAACCGCGCCCGAGTGTCTCGCCGCGCGGCCTCGACGACGATCTCGGCGAGCGCGCTCGCTCCCGCGCCGCCTCGCTCGTAGCCGTCGTTGACCGCCGAACCGAACGCGCCGTGCTCGAGAGCCATCGCGGAGACGGCCTCGAGCTCGAGCTGCGAGTCGCCGGGGAAGCGGTTGACCGCGACGACGGCGTCGAATCCGAGCTCCTTCACGATCCTCAGATGTGCGGCAAGGTTCTCGCCGCCCCGCGCGAGCGCCGGCAGGCCGCCGTCCGGATCTCCGCCGTGGCGCTTCAGGGCCTGCGTCGTGACGACGAGGACGACCGCGGCCGGAGACAGCCCGCCTGCCCGGCAGACGATGTCCACGAACTTCTCGAAGCCGAGATCGCTCCCGAAGCCGCCTTCCGTGACGACGTAGTCCGCAAGCTTGAGCCCGACCAGGTCGCCGACGAGAGAGCTGTTCCCGTGGGCGATGTTCGCGAACGGGCCTGCGTGGACGAGTGCCGGCTGGCCTTCGATCGTCTGCACGAGGTTCGGCTTGAGCGCGTCCTTGAGCAGGACGGCCATCGCCCCGGCGACATCCAGGTTCTCGGCGGTCACAGGCTCGCCGTCGAACGTCCGGGCGACGGTGATCGCGCCGAGACGCCGGCGCAGGTCGCCCCGGTCGCGCGCCATCGCCAGCAGGGCCATGACCTCCGACGCCGCCGTGATGTCGAAGCCGCATTCGCGCGGGAAAGGAGCGTCCTCGCCCACTCCGACCGCGATCCTGCGAAGGAGCCTGTCCTCGATGTCGAGACACCGCCGCCACGTGATCGTCGCCGGGTCGATCCCGAGCTCGTTGTCGTGGACGAGGTGGGCATCGACGGCCGAAGCGAGCAGGTTGTTCGCAGCAGCGATCGCGTGCAGGTCGCCCGTGAAGTGGAGGTTGATGTCCTGCCCCGGGACGACCTGGGCGAGACCTGCCCCCGTGCCCCCTCCCTTCGCCCCGAGCGTCGGGCCGACGGACGGCTCTCGCAGACAGACGAGCGAGCGCTCGCCGATGACGCCGAGCCCCTCCGTCAGCGCGATCGCCGTCGTCGTCTTGCCTTCGCCGGACTTCGTCGGTGTGACGGCCGTGACCGCGATCAGCTTGCCGTCGGCGACCGTCGAGAGACGGGCGAGCACCGACAGGTCGATCTTTGCCTTGTCGCGCCCGTACGGCTCGAACTCGCCCGGCTCGAGGCCGATCCCAGCGGCGACCTTGGAGATCTCGAGCGGCTCGCCCGCTGCCGGTGCCTCCACGGTTGTCATGACCGGAGGGCGCTCCGGTCTGGACCCGCCGGGCATCAGCGGCTCCCGCCAACCGGCTGCGGGAAAGACGAAGGCAGGCTCGTCGCCAACATGGGCTCGGGGCGTGCGCGGCCGTCCAGCATGTGCACGAGCCTATCGGCTCGGGCCGCTACGTCCCGGTCGTGCGTCACGAGGACGATCGTGAGCCCGTTCTCCGCGCGGAGACGCTCGATGAGGTCGAGCACCGTGCGCCCCGCGGCCGAATCGAGGCTCCCAGTGGGCTCGTCCGCCAGCAGAATCGGCGGCTCGTTCGCGAGGGCCCTGGCGATCGCGACCCGCTGGCGCTCACCGCCCGAGAGCTGCGGCGGTCGGTTGCGCTCCCGGCCCTCGAGCCCCACGGCGCGGAGCAGGTTCTGCGAGCGCCGACGGCGTTCGCGCACGCCGAGGTCGAGCTCGAACATCGGCACCTGGACGTTCTCGATCGCCGTCAGCGTCGGCAAGAGGTTGTGTAGCTGGAACACCATTCCGACGTGGCGCGCCCGGTAGTGACTGAGCTCCTTGTGGCTCTCGAGCGCATGGCCGCCGACATGGATCGAGCCCGAGTCCGGCTCGTCGAGCGCGGCGATCAGGTGGAGCAAGGTGGACTTGCCGCAGCCGGAGGGGCCGACGACGGCGACGAACTCGCCCCGCGAGACCTGCAGGTCCATCCCGCCGAGGGCGACGATGCGTCCGTCCTCGAACGTCTTCCGCACGTCTCGGACGTCGACGACGAGCTCACTCATAGCGGAGCGCCTCCATCGGTGAGAGCCGCACGGCGCGGAAGGCCGGGTACAGCGCGCCGACGAGCGCGACAACCAGGCCCACGGCGAGCGCTCGCACGAAGACCTCCGCCGCATAGGACGGGGTCAGGAACGAGGAGACGGCGGGCACGAGCAGGATGGCGCGACTCGCCGCGACCCCGAGCAGAACCCCGACAAACGCACCGAGGACGCACAGCGCAGCTGACTCGAGGAGGATCATGCGCACGATCCGTGATCCGCGCCAGCCGACGGCACGTAGCACGCCGATCTCCCTCGTCCGCTCGAAGACGGACATGATCATCGTGTTCATGACGCCGATCGCGCCGATGCCGACCGCGAGCAGCGAGATCGCGAGGTTGATCGCGCCCAGGACCTCGAACCCCTGGTCGACCTTCCCGTAGTCGGCCGCGCTTTCGATCGCGACGAGTCGCGGGAGCTCCCGCTCGAGGTCTTTGGCAACGTCATGCGGGTCGGCCCCCGGTGCGGCGACGACATGGACTGCCGTGACGACGTTCTTCTTGCTGGAGAGCTCCTGCGCCGTCGCCAGAGGAACGACCGCACCCGAGTCCTGCCACAGGTCACCGGTCCGGTAGAGGCCGACGACGCGGAACGGGAGCCCGTCGAGGACGATCGAGCCGCCGACCGTGACGCCGACGCTCGACGCCGCCTTCGCGCCCAACAGTGCCTCGCGCGGAGCTCCGGGAGCGAGGAGCCGCCCGGCGACCGGGCGAAGCCCGAGCCCGCCGAGCGCCGCCGGCTCGTAGCCGAAGTAGAAGAAGAAGGGGTTCGAGCCGACGTGCGCCACCTCGAACAGCACTCCCGTGGCCCGCTCGACGTCGGGTCGCGCCTCGATCGCCTGCCAATCCCGCCTGGAGACGGCGCTGTAGGTGAGATCCGAAGCTCCCTTCTGCGCGACCATGAAGTCGGCGCCTCCGCTTTTCACGAAGTCGTTCGAGGCCGTCCGTAGTCCGCCGGTGATCACGCCGAGTGCGACGACCGTCGCGATGCCGACGGCGATGCCGACCGCGGTCAGGGCGGTGCGGGTCCGTTGCCGGAAGAGGTTCTTGACGATCAGGGAGCCGAACGTCACGAGCACAGGTTCCCTCCACCGGAGCCGCCTGTCGTCGGGAGTCACCCCCAGCCGGGCTACGGGGAATCCGCAACCCGATCAGCGGCGCCGCCGATGCGCCCGGTGGCAGCGAGCCGCAGCATCTGGATGAAAGGAGGAACGCGATGACCGTTTCAGAGATCTTGAACCGAAATCGAAATCATTCACGCGCCGTTCCACCGCTCTACCGAGTCTCCGTCGGCGAGGCGATGCACCGCGGCGTCCTCGCGGTCCCACTGACGGCGCCGCTCTCCCGGGTCGCAGCGGAGATGGCGAAGCACCGCGTGCACTGCGTCGTGGCGCTCGGCGAGCGCGATCACGGTTCGACCGGCCGCGTCTGGGGGCTCGTCAGCGACCTGGAGTTGACGCGGATCGCCTGCTCCGAAGGGCTCCAGGGCCGGACGGCGGGCGGAAGCGCCACCACCGAAGTCGTCACGGTCGCGCCCGCGGACACGGTGCACGACGCGGCGGAGCTGATGGCGGAGCATGGGGTCTCGCACGTGATCGTCGTCGACCCGCTCATGGATCGGCCGGTCGGCGTGCTCTCGACGCTCGACGTCGCCAGGGTGCTCGCCGAGGGCCTGCCCCGGCCCCGAGGCCGTGCCTACTACGTTGCCCAGCTGATGACGCCGAACGTCCTCACGGTCCAGCCGGACACCCCGCTCAGGGACGTGGCGCAGTTGCTCTCCGACCGGGGCATCTCGGGCGTCCCCGTCCTCGAGAGGAACCGGGTGGTCGGAGTCGTCTCCCAGACCGACATCGTGGCCAAGGAGCGCGGCCCGGCACCCAGGCGAGGCCGATTCGCGACGTGGTTCGCTCGACCATCAAAAGCGGCCGAGCGAGATCGGCTCGAGGCCCGAACTGCGGGCGAGGTGATGACGTCGCCTGCGATCACCGTCGAGTCGTGGCGGACCGTGGCCGACGCCGCCGCTGTCATGCTCAACCGTGACATCGACCGGCTACCGGTGTTGGAGAACGACGAGCTCGTGGGAATCATCACGCGAGCCGACCTCGTCGGTGCCTTCTCCCGCTCGGACGACGAGATCGAGCGCGACATCCGCGAGGAAGTGGTGATCCATTCATTCTGCATCCCCGACGGCGACCTCGACATCAGAGTGCGGAGAGGTGAAGTCACGCTCACCGGAACCGTGGAGTCGGAGCTCATCGCCGAGCTGTTGCCGGACGCGGTCCGGCGGGTACCCGGAGTCGTCGACGTCCGGTCGAAGCTCCATGTAGCCGCGACGCACGGCGACCCACGCCTCGAGCAGCTGACCCACCCGCGCTGAGCAGATCGTCGTGGAGCGGCCTACCCCGCGTGGGCGGGGAGGCCGCCCGCGGCGCGCCGGTTGACGGCGTCGAGGCCGCGGCGCGTGACGATCAGGAGGCGGTGCGCGCGGCGTGGCGTCAGGCGCTCGCAGACGAAGTCCCAATGGAGCGAGACCCACTCGCCCGGGCGGAGCCGGTTCGCGAACCCAAGGCCGTCCGCACGCCAATGCACCTCCCGCGGAGCCCACGGGCCGAGCGTGAGGTCGCGCCCGTTCCAGACGAGCAGCGGCGCGAGGACTTCCGCCCTGTCCCCGTCGACCGACCGGACGAGCGCGGGCGTCGTCCGGCACTGGTCGAGCACCCGGAGTGGCTCGTCGAGGACGCCGGTACGCATGAGGCCAAGCCAGGGATAGACGGCGAAGACGTGGAACGAGTGGTGCGGCACTGCGCCGGCGGCGACCGCGTCGAGGACGTCTCGCCAGCCGCGGCCGACACGGCCGCGGAAGCGGTCCTCGACGTGCCGGGCCAGTGCCTCCGGGCCGATGCGGTCGAGGAGGCCGTTCCCCACCCAGTAGGCGTCGACGACGCGCGGATCGAGTGGGTCGTCGATGCGGTTCGCCGACGCGATCAGCTGGAGATACGGCCAGGCGCCCTCGAAGGTGCGTGCCAGCTCCGCGAGGCCGAGGTCCGACTCCTTCGCGTCGCCGTACTCGAGTAGCGTTCGAGGCTCGTCCGCGCCGCAGTAGCCGAGCGCGTTCGGCGCATATGCGTAGTGGGCGAAGAGGAGGGGCCCGGGTGTCATGCCGCCTGCGGCGCCGGACGGCGTCGGCCGGTGAGCGCGACCAGGACCGCGCCGGCGGTGACGAGGATGACGCCGCCGAGATCGAAGGCGACTCCGTCGGCGGCACGCGAGAGCAAGGCGGTGATCACCGCGCCGAAGACGAGGACGGCGGTGACGTCGACCGCCTGCGCCCTGGCCAGCGCGGCATACCACGTGGCGACGTATCCGCACAGGATGAGCCCTGTCAGGAGTGCCCAGCCCCACTGGTCGCCGGAGAGCGAGAGGAGCTCGTCGGCCCTGCCCGAGACGAGGACCCAGCCGAGCAGGATCAGAGTGCCGAGCGCCATCCTCGCCGCACCGAGCGCCCGCGGGTCGATGCTCGTGAGGAGCCGCTTTGCGACGATCACCTCGACCGCCCAGAACAGGGTCGCGACCAGGATCAGAGCCTCACCCGTGCCGAAGACCACGGTGCCGGCGTCACCCGTGAGCCACGCCTGCCCCACGACGAGGAGCCCGATGGCCGCGAACTGGAGAAATCCGAGCCGCTCGTGCAGCAACGGGACGGCGAGGATCGCGACCCAGACGACGAGCGTCTTCTGGATGAACGCTGCCTGCGTGGCCTCGGCGCGAGAGAGGCCCTCGAAGAAGAGGACGAACGGGATGCTTCCGCCGACGATCGCGACGGCGAGCACCCCGAGCTTCTGATTCGTCGTTCTCGGCAGTCGCGAGGCGGCAGAGCCGGATGGCATCAGAAGGGGCAGAGCCAGCGCGAGCAGCAGGAGGCCGGCGACCGCGTTCTTCGCCGTCGTGTAGACGGTCGCGTCGCCGAAGTGCTTGACCGCATGGCCGTTCACGAAGATCGCCACGCCGCTGATCAGAGCTGTCACGAATGCCAGCGCGATGCCGGTAGCCCGGGTCGAGCTCATGCCGAACCTCCTTCCTCCGCGCGCAGCGCGAGAGCGTCCTTTGCCGCCTGAGGGTCGAGAACCTCCACGGGGATGCCGAGGTGGACGAGCATGTAATCGCCTTCGCGAGCCTCGGGAACGAACGCGAGCGAGACGACCTTGCCGCAGCCGAGCCGGCCCGTGCGCGCCTCGCCGTCCGCCCAGAACTCTTCGAGCACGTCGATCGACCCGAGGCACATCAGGCCGATTCCTCCAGCTCGATGCTTTCGACGAAGACCCCCTGCGCGTTGGAAGCCATGATGTCCTCGTCGAGCGTCGCCTCGACGATCGCGCCTTCGGCCAGAGTGCCCCGCGCGGCGTCGACGTAGTGCTCGCGAAAGTGCTCGGAAGTGAAGTGAGAGAGGGCGCCCAGCCGCACCGACACCCTCGTCACGCCGATCGCACCCTCACGCTCGGCCAAGTCGACGATCCGGTCGATCACGTCGCGCATCAGCGCCTGCTCGTGCATCCCGCCTCCTCGAGCACCACCTCGACCGCGCGCTCGACGCCTTCCTGTGCCGCGGCGCTCAGCTCGGTACCCGACCCGAAGGTCTCGCCTTCGATCCCGAGGACGACGATACGCGCCGGCAGCTTTCCGATTGCCCGCGCGAGCTCGATCGTCTCGCCGATGCCGAGAGCATGGGTCGAGGAGCGGAACTCGCGACTCGGCAGCGCATCGCTCGTAGCGTCGAACCGATGAACCGTGCCGGGCTCTGCGTCGGATGCGACCGCGTCGACGACGAGCGCGAGGCCGGCTCCGTCCCACGCGTCGATGAGCCGGGTCGGCTCCAGCTCGCAGACGACGACCTCGAGCTCGTCGGAGACACGCTCACGCACTCGTCTCGCCACCTCGCGCCCCGCCGCGTCGTCACCCCGGAAGGAGTTGCCGACGCCGATCACGACGGTCCGGGTCACGCGCGCACGATCTCCAGGTCGAGAAAGTGCGTGGCGCACGAGATGCACGGGTCGTAGTTGCGGATGGCCTGCTCGCAGACGTGACGGAGCTCGTCGTCGGAGAGCTCGTGGTAGCGGTCGACGACCTGACGGAGGTCCTCCTCGATCGCGAGCTGGTTCTGGGCCGTCGGCGGGACGATCTTCGCATCGATGATCGTGCCCTCCGCGTCGAGCTCGTAGCGGTGGTAGAGAAGCCCGCGCGGCGCCTCGGTCGCCCCGTGGCCGACACCGGCGCGTGGCTCGAGATCGGCCGCGGGCGCGTCCGGCTCCTCGTACTCGGCGATCAGCCTCAGCGCCTCGTCGCACGCATAGACGAGCTCGACGCCGCGCACGACGATGCTCCGGAACGCGTCGCGGCACGGCACCTCGAGGCCGACCTCGCCGGCAACCTCTCGTGCGAGCGGCGAGAGCCGCTCGGCGCCGAGCGCGTACCGGGCCAGCGGGCCGCAGAGGTACGTCCCGCCCCCCGTCCGCCTCGAGTGGAGCGCGTTCGAGCGGGCGACGTGCTCCTCGTAGAAGTGCTGCTCGTACTCGTCGACGGCAACGTCCAGGCCTCGGTCGGAGGCGACGCGCCCATCCTCGATCGCGTACGCGTCCGGCTCGGTGAGCGCGACGAGCTCGCAGTCCACCGCGCGCTCGGGGAACTCGAACCCAGCCGTCCAGCGGACGGTCTCGACGGCGGCCTCCCGTGCGCGCTCGAGTGGCTCCACGAGCGTGCCCAGCTCCTTGCGCGTCGGCGCGCGGTAGAAGCCGCCGACCTTCACGTTCACGGGATGGATCTCGCGGCCGCCGATGACGATCATCAGCTCGTTGCCCGTCTTCTTCAGCGAGAGCCCCCGCTGCACGACGTCAGGGTGCTCGCGCGCCATCTCGACAGCGCCCTCGTAGCCGAGGAAGTCGGGCGCGTGGAGCATGTAGACGTGAAGCGCGTGGCTCTCGATCCACTCGCCGCAGTACAGGAGCCGCCGCAGGAGCCGGATCGGCTCGCTCACCTCGACGCCGCAGACGTCCTCCATCGCGTTGACGGCGCTCATCTGGTACGCGACCGGGCAGATCCCGCAGATTCGGGACGTGATGTCGGGCGCCTCGAGGAAGGAGCGGCCGCGAAGGAGTGCCTCGAAGAACCGCGGCGGCTCGAAGATCCGCAGCTCCACCTCGTCGACCTTCCCGTCGACAAGCCGGACCGACATCGCTCCCTCGCCTTCGACGCGAGCGAGATAGTCAGTCTTGATCGTGCGTCGCTTCGGCGTGCTCACGCTCCCTCCGGAACGCTTCCACGTTAAAGGTCGCCAGGGCACGCTGCAGCCCCTGCTCGTCGACGCCGAGCTGCCGCCACCAGGCCGCGAGCGATTCCAGGTTCGGCGTCTCCGCCGGCCCGAAGCAACCGAAGCAGCCTCGGTTGTACGCTGGGCAGAGCGCGCCGCAGCCCGCCTGGGTGACCGGGCCGAGGCACGGGATGCCCTGGGACACCATCACGCATGGGATGCCGCGGCTCTTGCACTCGACGCAGACGGAGTGCGTCGCGATGTTCGGCCGCCGCCTCTGGAGCATCGCCGTCACGAGCTCGAGCAGCTGGCTCTTGTTGATCGGGCAGCCACGCAGCTCGAAGTCGACGTCGACGTGATCGGAGATCGCCGTCGACGTCGCGAGCGTCGAGATGTATTCGGGGCTCGCGTAGACCGCCGCCACGTAGTCCTCGATCTCCGCGTAGTTGCGGAGCGCCTGGATGCCGCCGGCGGTCGCGCAGGCCCCGATCGTCACGAGCGTGTGCGAGGCGGCCCGGACCTCCTTGATCCGCTCGGCTTCCTCAGGGGTCGTGACCGACCCCTCGACGAGGGAGACGTCGTACGGGCCTGCGACCGTCGCGCTCGAGGCCTCGAGGAAGTGCGCGATCTGGACGCGGTCCGCGATCGCGAGCAGCTCGTCCTCCGCGTCGAGCAGGCTCAGCTGGCACCCGTCGCAGGACGTGAACTTCCAGACGGCGAGTGTGGGACGGGACTCCATCTCAGAGCTCCCTCACGGCGAGCCAGCCGCTGACCTCGTTCCAGGGGAACACGGGCCCGTCGCGGCAGACGAGTATCGGCCCCAGCTGGCAGTGGCCGCAATGGCCGACGCCGCAGCTCATGCTGCGCTCGAGCGAGACGTACGTGCAGTCGGCCGTCACGCCACGTTCGACAAGGGCGCCGACGGTGACCCGCATCATCACCTCGGGACCGCAGACGAAGGCGACGGTCGATTCAGCGTCGAAGGCCACGTCCTTCAGGAGCTCGGAGACGAACCCCACTCGTTCGAGCCAGGAGCGCGTTCCCGCGTCGACCGTGAGGTGGACGTCGAGGCCTCGTCCGCGCCACTCCTCGAGCTCTTCCGGGTAGAGGAGGTCACCGGGAGTGCGGGCGCCGTAGAGCAGGGTGAGGCGCCCGTAGGCATCGCGGCGGTCGAGGAGGGCCTCGACGGCGGGTCTCAACGGAGCCATCCCGAGCCCGCCCGCAGCGACCACGACGTCGGCGCCGGCCGCGTCGTCGACCGGCCAGGTGGTGCCGAACGGGCCCCGGACGCCGACCGTGCCGCCGCGCGGCGTGCGACAGAGCTCGGCCGTGACCGCGCCGACGTCGCGAATCGTGTGCACGAGTGAGCCGTCGGTTCCGATCCGGCTGAACGAGATCGGCACCTCGCCGACGCCGTAGACGGTGAGCATGGCGAACTGTCCCGGCTGCGGGTCGATCCCGGCACCGCCTGCGGGCTCCAGCTCGAGCGTCCACGTGTCGGCGGTGTCCCGGGAACGACGCCGGACCACGTGTGGCTGCGGCACCATCGGGCCCGCTTCGAGGTGGCCGGGCTCAGCGACCACTGTTCCCTCCATAGAGGTCCGCGAGCCGCAGTCTGGTGGCGTTCAGCCGTTCGAGGAGCACCGCGGAAAAGCGCTGCATCAGCTGGTAGCCGAGCGCGGGGTCGCTCTCGCACTTGCCGCGGATGCAGGCGCCGTCGACGGCGACCGCGCGCACCGGCGCGACGGCCCTGGCGTCGAAGTGCCAGACGTGCGGCGGAAACAGCCACGACCAGCCGACGACCTGCCCGGGGTCGATGGTCTCGATCGTCAGCGGGCCGCGGCCGGGCACGTACAGCTCGAGCGCTACCCGCCCGCGTCGCAGGACGTAGAAGGTGTCGGCGGGCTCCCCCTCGCGGAAGAGCGTGTCGCCGGCGTCGAAGCCGGCGGTCTGGGAGCAGCCCGCGAGTTGTTCGGCGTAGACGTCGTCGAGGCCCGCGAAGACCGCCGACTCGAGCACGACCTGGTCAAGAGCCTTCATCGCTCACTCCTTCCTTGCCGTTGCGAATGGCGGCGGCTTCCTCGGTGATGTCGATGCCGACCGGGCACCACGCGATGCAGCGGCCGCAGCCGACGCAGCCGCTCGTTCCGAACTGGTCGTGCCACGTGACGAGCTTGTGGGTCAGCCACTGGCGGTAGCGCGACCGGCCGCTCTGCCGTACGGCGCCGCCGTGGACGTAGGAGTGATCGAGGGAGAAGCAGCTGTTCCAGACACGTTCGCGCTCCACGACCTCACCGGTGAGATCGGCGGTGTCCTCGACTCCGACGCAGAAGCAGGTCGGGCAGACGAGGGTGCAGTTGCCGCATGAGAGGCAACGGTCTGCGACCTCGTCCCAGCGCGGGTGCTCGAGGTTCGCGAGGACGTCCTCCTTCAGCCCTTCGGTGTCGAGCTCGCGGCCCATGCTCGAGCGTGCCGTCTCGACGAGCGCCTCGGCGGTCTCGTTGTCGGCGCCGCTCGCAGCTTCATGTGGGACGTCGCGCATCACCTCGGCGCCGCGCTCGCTCCCGACCCGGACGAGGAACCGGTGCTCGCCGTCGAGGAGCTCGGTGAGCGCAAGGTCGTACCCGCTCTCCGCCGCCGGCCCGGTGCCCATCGAGGTGCAGAAGCAGAGCCGGCCGGGCTCCGCGCAGTCGACGACGACCACGAAGATGCCCTCGCGGCGAGCGGCGTAGTCGCGGTCGACGTAGCGGCCGCCCGTGAGCACGCGATCCTGGATCGCGACGGCGGACAGGTCGCAGCTGCGAACGCCGAAGAAGGCGAACGGCTTCTCCGGCGGAGGCTCCTCCTCGAGCTCCGTCACCTCGCCGTTCTTCCTGGCGCGCCACAGGCGCACCCGCGACGGCAGCAGGAACTGCTTCCACGAGTGGGGCCCGACCGTGAAGCCGAAGCGTGCCTCGTCCCCGCGGCGCTCGACCCGGTAGGCGCCCGGGTCGTGAATCTCGGTCCAGCCCGCGGGCAGCTCGTCGGCGGATTCGAGCTCGTCGTAGACGATCGCTCCGTCGCGGAGCGACGGCCCGACGACCTGGTAGCCCCGGTTGCGCAGCCCAGCGACGAGCTCGCCGAGCCCGTCGAGCGTGATCACGAAGTCGCGTGTCATTTGCACGTTCACTCCTGCGAGAATCGTGTCGAACGCATGTTGCCGACACTTCGGGGCTGATGCCGACCGTTCGTGTGGGTTTTCCGCAGACAGGAGGAGCGGTAATGCTGGGTTGGATCGGAGACATCGAGCGCGAGACACTCGACAACGCAACGTTTCGCACGGTGGTGTTCACCGGTGAGCACACGCAGCTCACCGTGATGAGCATCGAGCCGGGAGACGACATCGGGCGCGAGGTTCATCACGATCGCGACCAGTTCATCAGGATCGAGCAGGGAACGGCGCGGGTCGAGCTTTCTCGCACCGAGGACGAGGTCGAGGAGACACATGACGCGCAGGCCGATTGGGCAATCATCGTCCCGGCCGGGATCTGGCACAACGTGGTCAACACCGGCGACGGCCAGCTCAAGGTCTACTCCCTCTACTCGCCGCCGGAGCACCCTGACGGCACCGTGCACCGCACGAAGGCGGACGCAGTCGCTGCCGAGCATCCGCAGAGTTAGGACGCACGTCCGAAGCGCCGACCCACGGCCTTCGCCAGCTCGATCACCGTCACGGGCACGAGAGCAAGCCCGAGGGCGGTGATCAACTCCACCGGGCCGAGCGGGACGGTTTCGAACGCCCCGTGCACCGGCGCATAGACGGCCAGGCCGAGCACGAGCAACGAGGCGGCAACGCCTCCGACCAGGAACGGGTTGACCGGGACGCGCCACGCGGGCCGGAGGACCGAGCGGCAGCTGAAGACGAAGCCGAGCTCCGCGACGCCTACGGTGACGAAGGCCATCGTCTGCGCGACATCACCACCGAGGGCTCGGCCGACCATGAAGGCTGCGAACGCCGCGGCGCCCACGAGCAGGCCGACTGCGGCGAGGGCTCCCCAGACACGTGGCGAGAGGAGAGCTCGGTTCCGGGCCTGCAGCAGCCGCTCGTGCCCGGGCACGGCGGGGTCACGTGCGAGCGCGACCGCGGGCAGCCCGTCCGTGATCAGGTTGATGACCAGAACCTGGACGATCGTCATCGGCGCTCCGAGGCCGGCGAGGATCGCGGTCGCGAACAGGACGACCTCACCGAGGTTCGCCGACAGCAGGAAGGCGACGAACTTCGTGATGTTGTCGTAGATCCGCCTCCCCTCGCGAATCGCGGCGACGATCGTCCCCAGC
>DASTYD010000084.1:0-4839 GCA_035765175.1 Gaiellaceae bacterium | reverse complement strand
GCGGCGGGAGAAGGCGCCGATGAAGGCGCTGCTCGATGCCGCCGCCAAGCTCAGGAAGGCCCAGGAGCGTGCGCTCGCGGGAGGCGACTCGGATGCGCTGCGCGCGGCGCAGGCACAGGAGCGCGACGCGCTTCGCGACCTAACGCAGCGGGCCGGCGCAATCCTCGAGGAGGCGGGTCGGCCCGCGAGCCGGACCGTGATCGAGCGCATCCGTTCGACACTCGGCGCGGCGGCGCTGGCGGAGACGACTCGCGCCGACCTGAAAGCGGGCCGCCTGACGGACGAGGTGGAGATGTCCGGCTTCGACGCGTTGGCCGGAATCGAGCCGGTACCGAAGAAGGGCCAGCCACGGGACGAGCTCGCCGAGCGGCGGCGGAAGAAGGCGGAGCGTGAGCGCGAGCGTCGCAGGCTCGAGCAGACGGCACGCGACCTGGAGGCTCGCGCGAAGCTGGCGGAGGAGCGTGCCGACGAGGCCGAGGAGGCGGCCGAGAAGGCTCGTTCGGAGGCAGATCAGCAGCGACGCGCCGCCGACGAGGCCGCCGCAGACCTGGCCGAGTTCGTGCGGGAGTCGTGAGGCGGCGCGCGCCAACGTAGTACAGTCGCGCCGCCATGACGTGGTTCGAGCTCTGGCTCTTCCTGCACGTGCTCGGTGCGATCACGTGGATCGGCGGTGCGATCGCGATTCAGGTCTTCGGAGTGCTCACGAAGCGGGCGGCCGACCCGGCGAAGACGGTGTTCTTCATCCGCAACGTGTCCTGGCTCGTGATGCGCGTCTTCCTGCCGGCCGCGGTGGTCGTGTTCATCTCCGGCGTCGGGCTCGTCGAGACCGGGTTCTGGGACTACGACGAAACGTTCGTCACCGTGGGAATCATCCTGTGGTTGATCGTCGCGCTCGTCGCCTTCGGATTCTTGGGCCGTGCGATGGCACGGGCCGGCGCCCGGCTCGAGGCAGAGGGGCCGAGCCCGCCGCTCATGCTGACGATCAGAAATCTCGTCTGGACGTCGCGGGCTCTGCTCGCCACGCTCGTGGTGATCGTCTTCCTGATGACGGTCAAGCCCTGGACGTAGAGCCGATCACTCCGGGAGGGCTGCGAGCACCTGGTCGGGGTGCCCGTCGGGCTTCACGTTGCGCATGACCTTGACGACGTTGCCCTCCGCGTCGATCACGAACGTGGAGCGCTTGACGCCCCAGTAGGTCTTGCCGCCGAACTTCTTCTCGCCCCAGACGCCGTAGAGCTCGGCGGCCTCGTGCTCGGGGTCGGCGAGCAGCGTGAAGGGGAGTGAGTACTTCTCCTTGAACTTCACGTGCGACGCCTCGTCGTCGGGGCTGACGCCGAGGACGACCGCGCCGCGCTTCTCGAACTCCGAGTAGCTGTCGCGGAAGCCCTCCGCCTCGACCGTGCAGCCAGGCGTGTCGTCCTTGGGATAGAAGTAGAGGACGACCGGCTGTCCGCGGAAAGACTCGAGCGAGACCTGCTCGCCGGAGTCCGACGTGAGCGTGAAATTCGGAGCTGGACTACCTTCCTCGACCAAGGGTGCCGCCATTCGTCGGGCCGTCGGGGTCGTTCAAGACGGCAGCCATCCCTCGCGGTACGCCGACCGCTCCTCCGGCCCGAAGCGGGTGTGGGCCTCGTCCGGATTCGACGTCTCCTCGAGCACGCTCGCACCGTGCTTCGCCGCCGCGTCGTCCACGGCATATACGACTTCGAAGCCGCCCGCTCGGCTGCCTGCCATGACGATCACGCAAGGCCCGTCACCAGCGCCGACGAAGACGTGCTTCGTCCACGGCGGGCAGTGAACGAAGTCCCAGGCCTTCAGGTTGCGCTCCTCACCCTCGATCACGAGCACACACTCGCCGGAGACGACGAGGAAGTCCTCCTGGCCCCGCTCGCCGTGGTACAGGCCGCGCTGACCGGGCGAGAAAATCTGGATGCGGAACCCGAGGTCGGTCCACTCCTGCCCCCCTTCGAAGTCCGTGTCCTGCCCGCGCTCCTCGCTTCGGATCCACGATGCGTCGCGCGCGTTGAGCACGAACCAGCCCTCGCCCTGGGGAATGAGCCCGGCGTCCGTCCTCTTCAGCTCAGCCTCCGGGACGGTCATACAGCTTCACGCTCTCGCCCGGGCCTGTTGTCAGCTCGATGTCCGGTGCCGGCTTGCCAGCCCTCTTCGACTATCAACGCTCCCCCAAATGCACCTGATCAGGACGCTCGCGCTTCGCCGTGCGTCCGTCGCAAATGACCGGTCGACCCAATCGAATGAAAAGCTACCGCTCCATGAGGTGCCGATGCTAACCGTCCACCATTCGGTCGCATACTTTGTTCTCGGAGTGACGCTCGTGTCTGCCGTCTGGGGCGGCATCGCCTACTTCCGGCCCGGGGCCTCGGGCGGGCTCCTCGCGCACCTGCTCACGCTCAGCCAGACGCTGCTCGTCGCTCAGGTCGGGCTCGGGCTGCTGCTTCTGTCCGACGACCGCCGCGCTCCGGAGGAACTCCACTACGCGTACGGGACGTTCGCGCTCCTCGCCGTCCTCGCGCCCTGGTTCTACGCGCCAAAGGAGCCGCGACGACGCCTGCTCTGGTTCTCGGTTGCAACACTGATCGCCTGCGCGCTCGCCGTGCGCGCGTACACGACCGCCTGATGAAGAAGCTCTTCTCCGACATGAACCCATTCGTCCGCGGAATGCTGGTCGTCGCGCTGATCGCGGGGATCGTCGTCGTGCTTCAGCTCCAGCTGACGCTGACGGCGCTCTTCCTGATCGCGTCGATCGTCTTCCCGCTGGCGATCGCCTACTTCCTCTTCCTCATGTGGCGAGAGCGGCGCGGCGACTTCGAGGTCTGGCCCGCACGCTCCAAGTTCGCCTTCTACGGCGGCGCTGCGCTCATCATGGTGGCGCTGCTCCTCGTCGTCTTCCAGGGCGCGTCGGGTCTCGATGCTCTGGCGTGTGTTTTCGTGATCGCCTGCTCGGGCTTCGCGATGTTCCGCGCCTGGCGCGACCAGCACACGTACGGGTACTAGCCTCGACGCGCTAGGGGCCCAAAGGCTTTCGCCCGGCCGCTGCCGGGACGAAACGGATCGGGCCGTCGGTTCTCCGGCGCCTTGATCGCCGAGCGGCCGCCGAGCTCGGCCAGCGGCTCGTCGTCGAAGCGCGGAATCACGTGCAGGTGAGCGTGGCCGATCTCCGGCCAGCAGTTCCAGACCAGTGTGTAGCCGTCCGGCGCCAGCCGGTCGTCCTGAGCCGCCTTCGCCTGCAAGAGCAGCCCATGCGTAGCCGCCCACTCCTCGTCCGTGAAGTCGAACGGAGAGGATCGATGCGCGATCGGCGTGATGATCCCGCAGCCCGGAAGCACGTCGGGCGGGTCACGGGGATCGCGCGTCGAGGCGTAGACGCAGAGGTCGTTCTCGATGTAGACGTCGGCCGCGCGCAGCATCTCCAGGTTGCAGAACACGCACTCGTCCTCGCGCACGCTCATCCCGCGCTAGACGTCGGCCTCGATCCTCGTCGACGCGCCGTCGAGGGCGTCCAGGGCCGCACGGATGTCGACGTGCTTGCCGACGAAGATCGGCGTATCGCGCTCCGTGTACCGGCTCGCCTCGCTCTCGCGGAGCGTGAGCATCAGGTGCATGAAGTCCGCCGGCTCGTCGCACTCGAACGCGGTCATGAACTCCTGGTCGTCGATCCCGAACGAGTACGTCGTGTGATTCACGATCGTCCGGAACTCGTGGCCGACGCGCATGTGCTCGTCCATCGCGCGCTGGCGGTCCTCGGCCGGGAGCGAATACCACGAGCGGAGCTTCACGAACGGGTAGACGACGAGGTAGGGCGAGCCGCGCGGGGTCACCTTCCGTGGCTTCCTTGCCTGGGTGTACTCCGAGGCCTTCGTCGTCGCGAGGTACGAGTACGGCGTCTCGAGCCAGCCGGCGATCGGCGTCCCGTTCAGCGTCGCACCGAGCTCGCCGAGGTCCTCGTAGCGGTCGGTGATCGCCCAGAGGAAGAAGTCGCTGTCGGGCCGCACTCCGGTCACGGAGTACGTGCGCAGCGTCGCCATCCGGCCGGCCCAGTCCTCGACGACCTCGGCGAAAGCGTCTTTGCCCGCGGCGCGCTTCTCCACGGGCAGGCGCCGCCACGCCGGGTCGACGCGGAAGAACCTGTAGGCGACGTACTGACCCTCCACGGCCGAAATCTTACGAACAGTCGTCGAGCTTGCCCTCGCGTGCCTCGTTCGCGGCGTCACGGATCGCGGGCAAGCTCGTCTTCGGCTTCGCGTCGGCGTAGTACGGCCCTGACTGCCACCGGTTGAGATCGGCCTCGTCGAAGAGGTGGAAGATGTAGACGGCGACCACCGTCGGCTGGCACGCGCCGAGCTCGAACGCCTGGCGGTAGTACTCCGCCTGCGTCTCCTCGCTCACCGCGTCGCGGCCGAGCGGCGACTGAAGGTTCGTGTACGGCTCCTGCGCGCTCTCGGGGATCTCCGACTGGACGCCGTACTCCGTGTAGGCGATCGGGAGCTCCGAGCCGGGCTGCGCGGTCCCGTCGAACGCCTCACCGAGCAGATCGACGAGCTTGTCGTAGTCGCCGAAGCCGAGCGAGGTGCCCGTGTGGGGCTCCCCAGGCGGAATCGAGGATCGCGTCTGGTAGGGATGGAGCGCGAAGATGTCCATGACCGGCTTCGTGCGGCCGCTCGCTCGGTAGGCCTGGCCCATGTCGCGGATGAACGTCGTCGGCGAGTGCGTCGGCCGAGGAGAGTCGGCGTCGTCGAAGCCGCGAGGGGCGAGGTTGCCGCCGTAGACCTTGATCTCCGAGTTGACCTCCTTGAGCGCGTCGTAGGTGCGGGCGAGGAG
>DASTYD010000083.1:0-3319 GCA_035765175.1 Gaiellaceae bacterium | reverse complement strand
TCACGAACCGCGTGCTCTCGACGATCCTTTCCCTTGCCGCGCTGCTCGCCGGCGCGGGGCTGGTCCCAATCTGCCTCGCCTACCTGGCCGGCTCGGTCGGCGGCCTCCTTTTCGGCTTCGTCGCGCTCGGGAGGTACTTCCCGCGGATCACGCTGCGCTCGGTTCGCCGCTCGACCGTGCGCGACCTCTTCCGGATCGGCCTTCCGCTCGGGTTCGCCGGCTTCCTGAGCACGGCGGTCTACCGGATCGACGCCGTCCTCCTCGGCGTGATCAAGGGGCCGGTCCCGCTCGCGATCTACGGCGTCGCGTACCGGTTCTTCGAGTCGCTGCTCTTCGTGGCCTGGGCGCTCGCGAACGTCGCGCTGCCACGGATCTCGCTCGCCCGGGATCGCTCCGAGACGGCGCGGATCGTCGAGCTCGCGTCAGCCTCGATTCTCGCCTTCTACCTACCGGTCGCGATCGGGGCACCCTTCGCAGCCGATTGGATCGTCGTCACGCTCTTCGGGTCGCAATACGAGGCGGCCGGCGCCATCGTCCCCGTGCTGACCGCCGCAGCGCTCTTCTACGCGATCGAGGTGCTCGGGAGGATGACCGCGATCGCGCTCGGTCACCGGACGGAGATCGCCTGGATCACCGGCGCGGCGCTCGTGTTCAACATCGCGGCCAACGCGGTGGCGATCCCGCTCTACAGCTTCCAGGGCGCGGCCTGGACGACGCTCGCAACCGAGATCCTCGGCGCGATCCTGCTCTTCGGGCTGTTCGTCCGCATCGCCGAGACGCCGCGCTTCAGGAAGATCCTCACGATCCCGGTCACCGCCTCCGTGGCGATGGCCGTCCTGCTGGTGCTCATAGGAGCGCGGGACGCCGAGGCGATCGCCTTCGCCCTCGTCACGTATCCGCTCCTGCTCGCCCTCAGCGGTTACGTCCTGGCCGCAGACGACCTGCGGATGCTGCGCGAGCTCGTGCAGCGGGACCTGGGAGAGCGGCCGCGGCGGCTTCCGCGACCGAGGGCCCGGCCCGCCGACGAGGGGACGGTCATCGCCTACCACACGGTCGGCTCGTGCGCCCGCGCCTCCGACCCGAACAACCTGTTCATCGCAACGAGGGTCTTCGAGGAGCAGATGGCGTACCTCGCGCGGAAGCGCAACGTTGTCTCACTCCGGGACATCGTCGAAGGGACGTTCCCGAGGCGCGGCAAGCCGGCCGTCGCGATCACGTTCGACGACGGCTATCGCGGCGTCCTCCACGAGGCGGGCCCGTCACTCGAGCGGTACGGCTTTCCCGCGACGGTCTTCGTCCCGACGCTGTGGCTGGGCCAGGAGAGCGGCTGGTACCGGCCGCCCGGCTGTGACGCAACGATCATGACGCCGGACGAGTTGCGCGAGGCCGAGCGGATCGGGATCCAGGTCGAGAGCCACGGGCACGGCCACATCGACCTCGGAGCGGCCTCGGCGACCGAGGCCGAGGAGGACCTGGCCCGGTCGACGCAACTCCTCGAGCAGGTGGTCGGCCACAAGCCGCGGTACTTCGCCTATCCGTACGGGAGCCACTCCGACGTCGCACGGGCTGCCGCGGCGCGGCACTTCGACGCGTCGTTTGGGATCGACGAGCACCACGGGGGCCCGCATGCGTTCGAGCGGGTCGGCATCAGCCCCCTCGACGGGAGGATCGTCTATGCGGTCAAGACGTCCGGGCGCTACATCCGCTGGCGGCGCTCCCGACTCGGCTCGGCGGGCTTCGCGCTGGCGAGACCGCTCATCCCGCGGAAGGCGAAGAGCTGAGCGCGCCATTCGAGCTCGAGGAGGTCTCAGGGCTCGAGGCGCTCGGCGCGGGCTGGACGGCGTGCGCGGAAGCGAGCCGGAACATCTTTGCGACTCCCGAGTGGCTGTCCCTGTGGCGGGCGCACTTCGCCGCCGAGCGGCCGCTCCGCATCGTTGCCTGCCGAGACAACGGCAAGCTGCGTGCCGTGCTCCCGCTCTACAGCTCGTCGTCCGGGCCGGTCAGGCTGCTCCGCTTCCTCGGCCACGGGCACAGCGACGAGCTCGGGCCGGTCTGCGCGCCTGCGGAGCGCGAGGCTGCGGCGGCCGCGCTCAGGCAGGCGATCGAATCCGGCAAGACCGACCTCTTCATCGGCGACGACCTCCCCGGTGACTTCGACTGGGCCGGCCGCCTGCGTGGGCGTGACCTCGAGCGCACCGAGAGCCCGGTCGCCCGGTTCGACGGCGAAAGCTGGGACGACTTCGTCGGCGCTCGGAGCACGAAGCTGCGGCGCCGGCTCCGCTACTACGAGCGAGCGCTTGCGCCACACGGCCTCGAGTACCGGCTCGCGACCGATTCCGACCGGCTCGTGGCCGACCTCGACACGCTCTTCGCCCTCCATGCCGCGCGCTGGGGCGAGAGCCCGTGGTTCGCTCCCGCACGGGACTTCCACCAGGAGTTCGCCGCGGTCGCACTCGAGCGTGGCTGGCTCCGGCTCTGGTTTCTCGAGCTCGACGGGAAGGCCGCGGCGGGCTGGCTCGGCTATCGGTTCGCCGGGGTCGAGTCGCACTACCAGTCGGGACGCGACCCGGCCTGGGACAAGGCATCTGTGGGCATCGTCCTGCTCGCGCACACGATGCGCGAGGCGCTCGCCGACGGGATCGAGGAGTACCGGTTCCTGCGCGGCGGCGAGGGCTACAAGCAGCGCTTCGCAACCGACGACCCGGGTGTCGTGACCGTGGGCCGGGCGACGAGTGTCCTCGGGCGCGCCGCGCTCGCCGCCCGGACAGCCCGGCGCAGGGTGCGCCGCCTGATCGTCTAGAAGAATCCGCGCGTGCCGATCTCGACCGCCACCGTGACCGCCTGGGAGGAGCTCGCCGAGCGAATGGGCGCGGCGCCCTTCCTCCGGCCCGGCTGGTTCGAGGCCTGGGCCGAGGCCTTCGCCGAGCCGATCGAGCTGCTCACAACCGAGGTTGACGGAGGCCTGAGCGGTGTTCTGCCCTACGTCAGGACGGCCGAGGGTGTCCGCTCGGCGACGAACCCGCATACCCCCGAGCCGGGGCTGCTCGCCGAGGACTGGGCCGCGGCGCAAGAGCTGGCCGGCCGACTCTTCTCGCTCGGCGGCCGGGTCTCGATCGGCTACCTCGACGCCGCCGCGGCGACGATGCTCCGCAATGCCGCCCGAGACGCAGGCTGTGTCGTCCTGACGAGGCCGCTTGCTTACCGGCTCTTCCTCGAGCTCGACGGCCCGTGGGAGTCGTTCGAGGGCAACCTCCCGTCGCGGCTCGTCCGCGACGTCAGGCGGCGGCGTAGGAAGCTCGACGAGCTCGGCGACGTCACG
>DASTYD010000082.1:0-7712 GCA_035765175.1 Gaiellaceae bacterium | reverse complement strand
GTCTCGAGCTTCCAGCTCGAGGACATCCACGAGTTCCGCCCGCACGTCGCCGTGCTCCTCAACCTCGAGCCGGACCACCTCGACCGGCACGGCTCGATCGACGCCTACCGCACAGCGAAGCTCCGGATCTTCGAGAACCAGGGCGAAAGCGACGTGGCGGTGGTGCCCGTCGGCTTCGACGACGTTCCCGGCCGGGGGCGCCGCGTCGAGTTCGAGCCGAGTGACGAGCTGCCCGCGGAGCCGCTGATTCCCGGCGCGCACAACCGTGAGAACGCGGCGGCCGCGACGGCGGCGGCGCGGGCGCTGGGCATCGCCGACGTGCGGATCGCCGACGCGCTGGAGACTTTCCCGGGCGTGGCGCACCGGCTCGAGCCGGTCGCCGAGGCCGGCGGCGTGCGCTTCGTCAACGACTCGAAGGCGACGAACACCGCTGCGGCTCGGCGGGCGGTTGCCACGTACGACGAGCCGCTCCACATGATCCTCGGCGGCAGCAACAAAGGCGAGACCTACACCGAGCTCGCGCTCGACATGGCGGGCCGCGTGCGGCGCGCGTACCTCATCGGCGAGACCGCGAAGGAGATCGGCACGGCGCTCGAGCTGGTCGGCGTCGACCACGAGCTGAGCGGCGACCTCGAGACCGCCGTGCGCTCGGCCGCGAGGAACGCGCAGCCGGGCGAGATCGTGTTGCTCGCGCCGGCCTGCGCGAGCTACGACCAGTTCCACGACTTCGAGGCGCGAGGCGAGGCCTTCCGCAGGATCGTCGCGGAGGTGGCCTCGTGAAGAAGGGCCAGCTCGACTCGCACATCCTCGTCCTCGTCACGCTCGGCCTGACCGCCTTCGGGCTCGTCATGGTCTACAGCGCGACCTCGGCGCCGGCCGCGCTCGGCGGCGGCGACCCGGTCTTCTACCTCAAGCGCGAGTCGATCTACGCCGCGATCGGCGTCGCCCTCCTGATGGTCGGGTCGCGCGTGGACTACCGCGCGCTCCGGTACTTCGCTCCCGTGCTCATGCTGACGAGCCTCGCGCTCTGCGCGGCGGTGCTCGTCGTCGGCCAGGAGGTGAACGGCGCCCGCCGCTGGCTGGGCGTGGGCTCGCTGAGCTTCCAGCCGTCGGAGCTCGCGAAGCTGAGCCTCGCGATCTGGGCGGCCTCCTACCTCGCACGGCGGCCGGCGCCGAAGACGCTGAGCGAGCTCTGGCGGCCGATCGGGATCACGACGGGGCTCTTCGCCGGGCTCATCCTGCTCGAGCCCGACCTGGGCACGGTGATCGCGATCTGCTTCGTCCTCGGTGCGATCCTCGTCGTGTCGGGCGTCCCGCTCCGTGTCCTCGTCGGCGGCGGGACGATCGCCTTCGTCCTGGCGATGGCCGCGATCTGGTTCGAGCCCTATCGACGCGCGCGGTTCTTCAGCTTCCTCGATCCCGGGCAGGATCCCCAGGGCGCCGGTTACCAGACACTTCAGGGGCTCATGGGCATCGGCTCCGGCGGCTGGCTCGGCACCGGCATCGGCCAGGGCGTGCTCAAGAACAACTACCTGCCCGAAGCGCACACGGACATGATCTTCGCGACGATCGGCGAGGAACTCGGCCTCCTCGGCGCGACGCTGATCATCGGCGCGTATGCCGCGTTCGCCTACGCGGGGCTGCGAGTTGCGCTCCGGTGCCGCGATCCGTTCGGGAAGCGGCTGGCGGCGGGGCTCACGACACTCGTCTGCGGCCAGGCGCTGATCAACCTCGCAGCCGTGCTCGGGGTGGCTCCGCTGACCGGGATCACGCTCCCGTTCGTGTCCTACGGCGGGTCGAGCCTCGTCGTATCGCTCGCTTCGGTGGGCGTCCTCCTTAACATCGCAGGGCATGGTGGAGCAGCGAGAGCTCAAGTGCCTGATCGCAGCCGGGGGGACGGCCGGTCACGTGCTGCCGTCGCTCGCGGTCGCGGAGGCGCTCGTCGCGCGCGGAGTGACCGTGACCTTCGCCGGGTCGCCGGATCGCGCCGAGGCGCGGCTCGTTCCTGAGGCGGGCTTCGAGCTCGACACGTTTCGGGTCTCCGGGCTGCCGCGGCGGCCCGGCCCTGCGCAGCTGGCCGCGCTCGGTCGCGCGATGCGTGCGCCGCGGGCCTGCAAGCGGATCCTGCGCGAGCGTCAGCCTGATGTCGTGCTCGGAGGCGGAGGCTACGTGGCCGGGCCGATGGTCTATGCGGCGTCGCGGCTCGGTATCCCGGCGGCGCTGATGGAGGCCGATGCGCACCTCGGTCTCGCGAACCGGCTCGCCGCGCCGTTCGCGGAGCGCGTCTTCCTCTCGTTCCCGATCGAGGGCCGCGGAGGGGCCAAGTACAGGGTCACGGGCCGGCCGATCCCGGCGCGGAACCGCGCGACGTCGAAGGCCGAGGGACGACGTGTCTTCGATCTGCCCCCGCGAGCGCGCGTCCTGCTCGTGCACGGCGGGAGCCAGGGAGCGGCGAGCCTCAACGACGTCGTCGTCGAGAGCTTCGGAGCAGCAGGCCCCGCGATCTTGCATCTCACGGGCGAGCGCGAGTACGAGCGGCTGAAGGACCGGATGACCCGCGACGACTACGAGCTCGTGGCGTTCACCGACGAGTTCGGGGCTGCCCTTGGTGCCGCCGATCTCGTCCTCTCGCGCTCGGGCGGCGCGGTCTGGGAGATCGCCGCGGCCGGCAAGCCCGCGATCCTCGTCCCCTACCCGTTCGCGACCGCAGACCACCAGGCGAAGAACGCGCGGTTCTTCGAACGGACGGGCGGCGCCATCACGGTGCCCGAAACCGAGCTGGGCCGCGTCGCCGACCTGGCGCGGTCGCTCATCGGCGATCCCGACCGGCTGAAGGAGATGGGGGAGGCGATGAAGCGAGTCGCCCGGCCCGACGCCGCGGAGGAGATCGCGGAGGAACTGCTTGCCCTAGGGCGGTTGGAGTGAATTCAGAGGAGTCGACCGGTCATTTCCGACGGTCGCGCGGGCAAAGCCCGCCCGACCTGAAAGCGGCGCCGCCAAGTCGGCGCCACCTGGTTGATCGCAAGCTCTGGTTCGTCGGAATCGGCGGCGCGGGGCTCTCGGGCTACGCGATGCTGGCGAAGGCGTGGGGCGCCGAGGTCGCCGGCTGGGACCGCCACGAGACGCCGTACCTCGCGCACGTCCGCGTTGCCGGCATCCCCGTTACGGTGTCCGACGAGCTCGAGTCCCCACCGGACGGCTTCGAACCCGTCGTGTCCACCGCGTACGTGTCCGAGGGACGGTCCCTCGGACCGGTCCAGAAGAGCCGTGCCGAGTTTCTCGCTGAGCTTGTCTCGCTGCAGGACTCGATCGTCGTCGCCGGCGCGCACGGGAAGACGACGACGGCCGGGATGATCGCTTTCGTCCTCGACCGCTCCGGCCACGACCCGTCGTTCCTGATCGGCGGCGAGATCCCGCAGCTCGGCGCGAACGCGCGCGCCGGCTCCGGCTGGCTCGTCGTGGAGGGCGACGAGTCGGATCGCACGATCGAGCAGCTGCGGCCGAAGATCGCGGTCGTCACGAACGTCGATCTCGACCACCACTCGGAGTTCGGGTCGCGGGCGGAGGTCGAGGAGCTCTTCGAGCGCTGGCTCGTGGAAGTGCCCCAGGTCGTGCGGGCGGACGAGCTCGAGCCGGTGGACTTCGAGCTCGCGGTCCCAGGCGAGCACAACAGGCGGAACGCGGCCGCGGCGCTCGCGGCGCTCGAGCTGGCCGGCGTCGAACCGGACGAATCGCGCCGGCACCTCGGAGAGTTCTCCGGAGCCGGCCGTCGCCTCGAGTCGCGCGGGGAGGCGGGGGGCGTGAGCGTCGTGGACGACTACGCGCACCACCCGGCCGAGATCGCAGCGACGATCGACGCGGTGCGTGACGGCGGGCGGGTCCTCGTGCTCTTCCAGCCGCACCTGTACTCGCGCACGCGGCACCTCGCACGTGAGCTTGCAGGCGCGCTATCGAAGGCGGACGTCGTCGCCGTGACCGAGATCTACCGCGCCCGCGAAGAGCCGGTGGAGGGAGTGACCGGCAAGCTCGTCGTCGACGCGCTGACGGAAGTGCGGCCCGGGGTCACGGTGGGCTGGACGCCGAGCGTCGAGCAGGGAGCGGCGTTCCTCGCTACACGCGCGCGTCCCGGCGACGTGGCGCTGACTGTCGGCGCCGGCGACGTCGACCGCGCGGTTCATTTGATCCTCGAAAGACTCTCGTGAAGATCGACCAGAACGTCGCGCTCGGCCGGCTGACGACGGTGGGGATCGGCGGGCCTGCGAAGCACTTCGCTCGGCCCCAGACCCTCGTCGAGCTCGAGGAGACGGTGGCCTGGGCGGCCGGCGAAGGGCTCGCTGTGGTCACGATCGGCCTTGGGTCGAATTTGCTGATCGCCGACGAGGGCGTGGATGCGCTCGCCCTCCGGCTGGAGGGCGACCTGGCGAGTGCAGTGACCGCGGACGGGCTGCTCGTCGCCGGCGGCGGCGCGACGAACGCGGTCTGCTTGCACCGGGCCCGGGCCGCCGGCCTGGGCGGGTTCGAGTTCGCCTGCGCGATCCCTGGGACGGTCGGCGGCGGCGTGCAGATGAACGCGGGTGCGTACGGGAGCGACTGGGCGGCAATCCTCGAGCGCGCGCTCGTCGTCTCGGCCGACGGCTCCGGCTGGCGCACCGGCGACGAGCTCGGCCTCGAGTACCGCCGCTCGGCCCTCCAGCCCGGCGAGGTGGTCGCGAAAGCGGAGTTCCGCCTCGAGCCGAAGCCGCCGGAGGAGATCAAAGCGACCGTCGCCGACCTCCAGGCGCGCAGGAAGGCCGCGCAGCCGACGAACAAGCGCACCTTCGGCAGCGTCTTCAAGAACCCCGAGCACGAGCTCTCCGCGGGACGGATGCTCGAGGCATGTGGGCTGAAGGGCCATCGCATCGGCGGCGCGCAGATCTCGCCCCGACACGCGAACTTCATCGAGAACGCGGGCGAAGCCCGGGCGATCGATGCGCTGGCGCTGATGGCGGAGGCCCGACGGAGGGCGCTCGAGGAGTTCGGCGTCGAGCTCGAGCACGAGGTCCGGCTGCTCGGTGGGCTCGAGCTACCGCCGGCCGGCGAGGCGCTGTAGGGCTTCCGGCCCGCGCGCCGAACAGGGCTGGGTGCCTGCGGCCCGCAAGCCCACGTCGCACTCCGCCGTCCTCGCGCTCCCGAGCAGGGCGCCGATTGCGCTGCCGCTGTCGCGGCTTCTCCCGTCCGGTCGCTCGCTGGTCGTCGCCTTCGCGATCGTCGCCCTCACCGTGGGCGCATACGTCGCCGCCCGCACGACCTCGATGTTCGCCGTCAACCAGATCGACGTCACGGGAGCGAGGCCCTCGGTGCTCGCGCGCGTGGAGGCGGCGCTCACGCCGATCGAGGGCACCAGCCTGGTCTCGCTGGACGCCGCTGCGATCGATCGCCGCCTCGAAGGACTTCCCGACGTGCGTCTCGTCTCCTACGACCGCGCGTTTCCGCACACGGCGAAGATCGTCGTCTCGGCGGAGCGCCCGGTCGCGGTACTGCGCAAAGGCCCGCAGGCCTGGCTCGTGACCGACCGCGGGCGTGTCCTCGAACAGCTCGACGACCCGTCCGGCTGGTCGCTACCGCGGATCTGGATCGCGGACGCTGCCGTGCCGGGGAACGGGGACGTCCTGGACGCTGACGAAGGGCTTGCGCCGGCGCTCCTGCTCGGCCGGGTCCTTTCGGCCGACCGTGGCTTGTTCCAGCGCGTGAAGGAGGCACGGGCGGTGGAAGGCCAGCTCGTCCTCGTGCTCGGAACCGGCACGGAGATCAGGCTCGGAGCGGGCGACGACCTGGCCCTGAAACTGGCGGTCGCCAGTCGGGTGCTCGACCAGATCGGGGCGGATCCCCAATACGTGGACGTCAGCGTTTCCGAGAGAGCAGTCGTGAAATAAGTCTCAACTCTCAAGTTGAGCCTTAGAGTCTTCTCCGCAATCCGCCGTTGACATGCGGGTTCGCGGGGCGTACTCTGGGGCAGCTTTCGTCCGGCCCGTACCCTACGCTCCACCAAAGGTTGAGGTTCAAGACATCGTGAACATGCGAGACCCGTCCCAGAAATTCCTCGCAGTCCTGAAGGTCGTCGGCGTCGGCGGCGGCGGCTCGAACGCCGTCAACCGCATGGTCGACGCAGGCCTCACCGGCTGCGAGTTCATCGCTGTCAACACCGACGCGCAGGCGTTGCTGATGACCGACGCCGACGTGAAGCTGCAGATCGGCTCCGACTCCACACGTGGGCTCGGCGCCGGCGCCAACCCGGAGGTCGGGAAGCTCGCCGCGCACGAGAGTCGCGACGAGCTGAAGGAGGCGCTGAAGGGCGCCGACATGGTCTTCGTCACCGCGGGCGAGGGCGGCGGCACCGGGACCGGCGGCGCGCCGACGGTGGCCGAGCTCGCCCGTGAGCTCGAGGCGATCACGGTCGGCGTCGTCACTCGGCCGTTCTCGTTCGAGGGCCGCAAGCGCGCGGAGCAGGCCGAGCTCGGGATCCGTGACCTGCGCGAGAACGTCGACACGCTGATCGTGATCGAGAACGACCGCCTGCTGCAGGTGGTCGACAAGGACACGTCGATCGTCGACGCGTTCCGGATGGCCGACGACGTCCTGCGCCAGGGGGTGCAGGGCCTCACCGACCTGATCACGATTCCGGGCCTCGTCAACCTCGACTTCGCCGACGTGCGGACGATCATGCGCGACGCCGGCTCCGCGCTGATGGGGATCGGCATCGCCTCCGGCGAGAACCGCGCGGGCGAGGCGGCGCGGATGGCTGTCTCGTCGCCGCTCCTCGAGGCGTCGATCGAGGGCGCGACCGGCATTCTCCTCAACGTCACGGGCGGCCCCGACATGGGCCTCTTCGAGGTGAACGAGGCGGCCGAGGTCGTGACCGGAGCGGCCGACCAGAACGCGAACGTCATCTTCGGCGCCGTCATCGACCAAGGCCTCAAGGACGAGGTGCGGGTGACGGTGATCGCGACGGGATTCGGCCCAGAGCGCTACCGGCGCCGCCGCCGTGAGCAGCGCCCCGAGGAAGAGGGCGAAGGCCGACGGACCCGGACTCCTGACGAGGGCACATTCGAGGTTCCCGAGGACGTGCTCGAAGTGCCGTCGTTCCTGCGCGACTCGTAGGTCGCTCGCTCACGTTCGGAGCAGCTCACCGGCCTGCAAAGGCTTCATTAGCATCCGTCGCGCATGCAAACGCTGCTCCGGACTCCGCTCTTCGAGCGCCACGTCGCGCTGGGCGCACGGATGGTGCCGTTCGCGGGGTGGGAGATGCCCGTGCAGTACGAAGGAGTCATCGCCGAGCACCGGGCGGTGCGTGAGGACTGCGGCGTCTTCGACGTCTCGCACATGGGAGAGTTCGACGTCGAGGGCCCGACGGCCCGCCAGCTCCTCCAGTCGCTGCTCGCAAACGACATCGAGAAGGTCGACGTCGGCGGTGCGCAGTACACGCTCCTGACCAACGAGCAGGGCGGGATCGTCGACGACCTGATCGTCTATCGCGTCGAGGGCGGCCGCTATCTCCTCGTGGTCAACGCGGCGAACCGCGAGGGCGACTTCGGGTGGATCAAGGATCGCGAGCACCGGGGCTCGGACGTGCGCGACGTTTCCGACGACTACGCACTGCTCGCAGTCCAGGGGCCGCGCTCGCTCGAGCGGCTCGGCCTGGCCGGCGCACCGGCGTTCACGTTCGAGATGGGCGA
>DASTYD010000081.1:0-3526 GCA_035765175.1 Gaiellaceae bacterium | reverse complement strand
CCGCAGCGGAGCCGGCGTTCATCAGCTCGCCGGAAGGTCAAGAGCTGATCGCTCGGTTCGGTCACGGGTTCTCGACGACGGCCGAGATCGGCGCCGCGACCGGTATCGAGTTCCTCGGCGGCGGCCGCGTGCTCGCGGCTGCGGAGCCACAGCGTCGCGGCGGAGGAAGCGCAATGGTCGAAGAGCCGGAGTAGACAAGCCGTCACCGCGAATCCGGCAACGCTCTATGGGCCCGGGCAATCGCGCTTTGCCCGGTATCTGGAGCGCCGCGAGCGTCGCCGGCCCGACCTAGTGGCGCGTGAGCTAAGGCGGCGGCTGCTCGGAGGGCTGCGCGGCCGGGTCATCGAAGTCGGCTCCGGTGACGGGCGCTCGTTCGAGTTCTATCCGCCCGCCGTGAACGGCATCCTTGCCGTTGAGCCCGACCCGACGGCACGCGCAGTGGCGGAGGAACGGGCCCGAAGCGCGCGCGGGCCGATCGAGGTCGTCGGGGGCGTCGCGGAGGCGCTTCCCGCCGGAGACGAATCGTTCGATGCCGCAGTCGTGATGGGGGTCCTCTGCAGCGTCCCCAACGCGGCCGCGGCGCTTCAGGAGCTACGGCGCGTCTTGGTGCCCGGCGGCGAGCTCCGCTTCTGGGAGCACGTGCGGTCTCGGAACGCCCTCTTCTACGCGTTCCAGCGCGCGATCGACTCGCTCTTCTGGACGAAGGCGCTCGGTGGCTGCGAAACGACCCGGGACACCGAGAGCGCTATTCGCGCAGCCAAGTTCGAGTTCGTCGCGCTCGAGCATGGCTTCCACTCGTCGTCCCTGCTCACGACTCCCTGCGCGCCGTACGTGTTGGGTATCGCGCGCTCGTGACCACCTCTCCGCTGTCCGCGATCCGGACGGCTACAGGGTCGAGCTCGTCGAGCGCTCGTGACTCGAGCCTAAGCCCGGCTGAAGAAGTCCCGGGCGCTCTGCCGGCCGAGCAGGAGGTAGAGGACGAGCGCGTTGAAGAACACAATCATGATCGCCGCGCCGAGAGTCGCTTGGTCCGCATCGAAGAGGTAGACGAGCCCGATGACGAGGCCGACCGCCGACAAGGCGAGCGTGAGGTAGTAGCCGACTCGGCTCCCGCGCAGAAGCAGGAGGGAGGCGATCGCGTAGACGATCCCGAACAGAAGCAGGCCGCCCCCGAAGGAGTCGTCGACGCTGTGTGCGATCGCGAGCCCAATCAGGCCGAAGCCTCCCTCGAAGATCGCCTTGGCGATGCCGATCATCCCGGCCAGGGACACTGAGCCCGGCACGTCTCTCGATTCGAGGTCCAGCACGTCGCTCATGGCACTCCTTCCAGGGTCGGGGCAGGCCAGTATGTCGTGTTCCGGCCACTCGGCCAAGTGGCTGCGGGTGGGTGGTCCGCGAGGGCGGCTCAGGTCGGCCTGGCCGTCGCGCTCCGTCCCCAGGACGAGCGCACTTCCCGCGCCCGCTGCTCGAGCGCTGCCAGGAGCCCGTCCAGCTCCTCGACGTGCTCGCGAAAATCGTGGACGCGGCGGTAGGCCTCCGCGATCTCTCCCAACGAGCTGTGCGGGTCACCGTCGGCCCTGCCGAGCCGCGCTTCGAGACGCTCGAGCTCCGCGCCGAGGAGGAGCCTGCATGCCCGACCCTCGTCCGAGAGCTTCCGCAACTCGGCCTCCGTGACGGGGCGTCGCGGCTCGCCCAACACGTCCCGGAGCCGCTCCCTCAGATCGGTGTCGAGCTCCAGCCATGCCGACGGCATCGTGGCGCGCAGGCTAACGAACAGCCGTTGCTATCGGCGCTTCTGAACGTCCTTCTCGGGTCGCGACCAGCGTCGCAGCGGCTGCGGGCTAGCGGACGAGGTACGCGACGCGGCCGTTCGCGCCCGAGGCCCAACAGGCGTTCGGGTTCGCGCAGTCGACGGTGTGGAGGCTGCCGTCGTCGAAACCGGTCCAGGTCCGGCCCTTGTTCCGAGTGAAGTCGCTGCCGGTAAGCCCGACCGCGATCGCCGTGTTGCCGTTGACCCAGGTTGCACCAGATCGGTACTCGGCCGGCGCGCCCGTGAGCAGTGCCCACGTGGCGCCGCCGTCGCGGGTAGCCGCGAAATTGTTGGGCGAGGTCGCCGGCGCGGCGAAGTCGCCGCCGACCGCGATGCCGTGCTGCTGGCTGCGGAAGGCGAGCGCGTTGATCCCTGTGGTCGGCCCGCTGTTCATCGGCGTCGCGCTCACGCTCCAGGTCCGGCCGCGGTTGCGAGAGGTGAAGACGCGGGCCTGCGCGGACCCGCCGGTTCCGAACCAGGCGCTCCGACCGTGGTTGCTCGTGATGCACTGGCCGCTGGCGGCGAAGGCGAACTCGCCCGTTAGCGCCGGAGGCATCCCGGCCGGATCGACGACGTTCCACGTGCGGCCGTTGTCGGTCGTCTTGAGGATCCGGAACTTGACGCCGTCGGGTGGGTCGGAGAGCGCGAGCCCGACCTTCTTGTTGAAGAAGGTCATGCAGTCGTAGAACGCGGTCGCGTCGGTGTTCTGGAAGACGAGCGTCCACGTTTGCCCGCCGTCCGTCGTCCGGTAGATCCGCGAATCGGTCCCCGTGCCGGCTGCCATGATGAGTGCGCGGTTAGGCCCGAAGGCTTCGATGTCGCGGAACTGGAGCGTCGAGGTCCCCGGCGGGCCGACGGACTGCCAGGTTGCGCCGCGATCGGTCGTGCGCAGGACGGTGCCTGCGCTGCCGCTCGCCCAGGCGACGTTCGCGCTCACCGCCGAGAGCCCGCGAAGGCTCGCCGTCGAGCCGGTCGGCGTGTCGTGCCAGGAGAAGGCGTGCGGTGCTGCCGGGCTGCCCGGCTTCTTCGGCTTCTTGGGTGGCGGCTTGGCTCCGAAGGCCATTCCGGCAACCGCGAGGGCGCCGGCAAGCGAAACGATGAGCAGCAGCGATCGTCTCCGCATCGGCCGGAAGTATTACCGATCGGCGAGCACTTCAAACATCAACCTGCCCAAGGCGGCCTTTCTAGGGCATTTTCGAAGGCCGCGCGGTCGTGAACCGGCTCCCCGTGCGAGACGATTACGTGCTCGAAAGGCAACTCCAGCAGCTCACGGAGCGCAGGTAGCACGCGTTTCTCGTGCCATGGAGTCCCCCAGACGCGGAGCTCGCCGCCGGGCGCCGTGAGGGCGTCGGCGAAGACGAGCGCGCGCTGCTCCGGAAGCCAGAGTGGTGTCTCGTTGCGGCCGCGGCCGTCGTACAGCGTGACGAGCCCGCCCGGAAGCTCGCGCTCCGGCTCGAGCCCCTCGAGCTCGGTCTCGGGAGCGTCGCCGCCCCAGAAGAGGTACGGCCCGAAGCCGCGGATCTCGTAGCGGCGCGCGAACAGATCGACGTCGCGGACGTGATCGGGCTTGAGGATGACGGCCATCGTCGGCGGCTTCGCGTCGAGGCGATCCCAGATCTCGGACGCATCCCTGGGCGGCGCAAGCGGATCGATGAGCGCGACTTCGTCGCCGGTCTCGACGACGGTCGAGGTCACGAGCGGCTCCCAGTCGAGGCC
>DASTYD010000080.1:0-30708 GCA_035765175.1 Gaiellaceae bacterium | reverse complement strand
GGGCTCCGCGCCGAGCCGGCCGAGCTCGACCTGCTCGACCGGGAGGCTGTGCGGCGTCTGGTGCTCGAGACCCGGCCGGACGCACTCGTCCACGAGGCCACCGCCCTGGCGGGCGGCGTCGACTTCAAGCGCTTCGCCGAGGGGTTGGCGCCGACGAACCGGCTCCGGACGGAGGGCACCGAAAACCTCCTCGCCGCCGCGAACGAGGTCGGCGTCGCGCGATTCGTCGCCCAGAGCTACGGCGTCATGACGTACGCGCGAGTCGGTGGGCCGGTGAAGACCGAAGACGACCCGCTCGACGAGAGCCTGCCCGATGCGATGCGGGCGACCGTCGAGGCCGTCAAGCGCCAGGAAACGGCGGTCCTCGACGCAGGGGGCATCGCTCTTCGGTACGGCTCCTTCTACGGCGCCGCGATCGACCCGATGCGCGACGCCGTGCGCGGGCGAAAGGTGCCCATCGTCGGAGAGGGGAACGGCGTGTGGTCGCTCGTCCACGTCGCCGACGCGGCCGCGGCGACCGTGCTCGCGCTCGAGCGGGGCGCATCGGGTGTCTACAACGTCGCGGATGACGAGCCGGCACCGGTGCGTGAGGTGCTCCCCGTCATGGCGGAGGCACTCGGTGCGCCGCCTCCGCGGAAGGTGCCTGCCTGGCTCGCGAAGCTGTTCGCGGGAGAGATCGGCGTCATCGTCATGACGCAGATCCGGGGAATCTCGAACAGGAAGGCGAAGCAGGAGCTCGGCTGGACGCTCCGGTATCCGAGCTGGCGGCAAGGGTTCCCGGCGACGTACGGGGTCGCGCAGGCTGCATAGGAATTAACAGGGCCAGGCCCTGTAAAGGTTTACGGGGCCAGGCCCTGTTAAGGCGCACCGGGACCGAAGTTCGTGAGAATCAGCGATTTGCCTGCAGCGAGTTCGATGGGCGCGTAGCCTTGGCCCCTGCGGCAAGCCCAGTGGAAACCTCCGCAAGGGCCTCCCCGAGGTCCGTTTGGCCCGAGTGGAGCGATTGGAGCCAAGGAAGGGCCGTGCAGCAAAGTCCCCGCTTCGCGCACGGCCCCCTTGGCTCGTTTACCCACCTCCCATACTCGTAGTAGCGCCGGACCGTAAAGACTCTGTGAAGGTGTCCGGGGCGTAGGTCGACGCGGACGCCGCCGCTAGTCCTCCTCCTCAGCGCTCCAGAGCGGCTGAGCGGGTGCGGAGTCGAGCGCGCGCCGAAGCAGTGTCAGCAGTTGGCGCCGCTCGCCTGCGCTCAGCCCACCGAGAACGTCATCTTCGACCTGGGAAATCATCCTCCGAGCCTGCTTCAGGAGCCGCCGGCCCTTGGCCGTGATCACGATCTCTCTCGCCCGGCGGTCCGTGGCAGACGGCCGGCGCCTGGCCAGCCCTGCGCTCTCGAGCTGGTCGATCAGCGAGACCATCGTGCTGCGATCGATGCCCAGGACCGAGCCGAGCTCCTGCTGAATGGCACCCTCGCGAGCGTTGATGACGTTCAGCAGTGCGAACAGGGCAGTCGTGAGGCCGACGGAGCCAAGCAGCTCGGCGGCGCGCGTGTGGTTCGCGCGCCAGAGCCGGAAGAGGAGCTGCCCGGCGAACTCTGTGACCGGTGGCTCGGGAGACGGGCGCGTCGCCATGCTCGCAGCATTCTCGCACAGAATCCTCAGTCACGCAAATGATTTGCTTCAGTAAATCGTTTGTGCTACAAACCATCCAGTTCGCAAGCCACACTGCACAGGAGGGAACGATGAGCGCAAAGAAGACGACGCAGAAGCCCAAGAGCACTCCCGCGCGGGCCAAGAAGTCGACCCGATTCTCGGCCGAGGAGCGCGCCGCCATGAGGGAGCGTGCTCAAGAGCTGAAGGCGGAAGCGCGCAAGGCGGACGGAGAGAGCTCGCTGCTCGCGAAGCTCGCCGAGATGCCGAAACCGGATCGCGCCCTGGGCGAGCGGATCCACGCGATCGTCAAAGCCACGGCACCGGACCTCGAGCCGAAGACCTGGTACGGGATGCCCGCGTACGCCAGAGACGGAAAGATCGTCTGCTTCTTCCAGAGCGCGGCGAAGTTCAACTCGAGGTACGCGACGTTCGGCTTCAGCGACGAGGCGAACCTCGACAAGGGCGCAATGTGGCCGACCTCCTTCGCGCTGAAGGAGCTGACAGAAGCCGACGAGGCGAAGATCGCCGCGCTCGTGAAGAAGGCGGTGAGCTGAGGGCCGAGCTCGCGGGCGACGCGTTGGACGTGTCCGAAAGGGCCAATAGGGTGGGCACCCGTGCGCCTGCTCGTCGCCCGCTGTGAGGTTCGCTACTCCGGCCGCCTGACGGCGGTGTTGCCCGAGGCCGTGCGGCTGCTCATCCTCAAGGTCGACGGCTCCGTCCTCGTCCACGACGACGCGGGCGGCTACAAGCCGCTGAACTGGATGACGGGGCCGACGTTCGTCGAGGAGCTCGGCGACGTGCTCGTCGTGCGGAAGGCGAAGACGGACGACGTGCTCGAGATCCGTCTCTGCGAGGTGCTGAGCGACGTCGTCCACGACATGGGGGAGTCGGCGGCGCTCCAGAAGGACGGCGCCGAGCGCGACCTGCAGGAGCTGCTCGCGGCCGCGCCGTCGGCGCTCGGCGAGGAGCTGACGCTCGTGAGACGGGAGTGGGCGACGGAGGTCGGGCCGGTCGACCTCATGTGCAAGGACGAGAACGGTGAGTGGGTCGCGGTCGAGATCAAGCGCATCGGGACGATCGAGGCCGTCGAGCAGCTGACGCGGTATCTCGGGTTCATCCGCGAGGACCCGGCGAAGGCCGGCTGCCGCGGCGTGCTCGCGGCGCAGTCGATCAAGCCGCAGGCGGTGGCGCTCGCCGAGTCGCGTGCCATCCGCTGCGTCGAGGTCGACCTCGCTGTCCTACGGGGCGAGCGCGAGCCCGAGCTCACCCTCTTTCGGTAAGCAGCGCGGCGTCGACCGTGCTGGATGTCCGATTGGACGCGCCGTTACTTGACTTCTGCCAGGGAAATTAGAGACTTATGTCCTAAGCAGCCTGCGGCCAGAGTCCGTGATCACACCGTCAGGGAGGGTTCGGTGATGAGGAAAGGATTCCTGACCAAGACGCTCGGTGGCCGCAGGATCGAGCAGCCGTGAGCACCCCGGACGCAGCGGCGCTACTCAGGCGCTACCGGCCCGTCATCCAGTACGACTCGCAGGAGAGCTTCTACGCCGACTCGGTCGCGACGATGACCGATCTGGTCGCTCCGAGGGGCCGGGGTGGGCACTGCAACGTGCTCAAGAACGCGGCCGGCAAGATCATCGCCTCGGCCAAGCCGCAGGCCGGACAGCAGCTGCTGAACCTCGCCTTCCTGCGCATGAAGTATGCGAACGGCAGCGCCGCTGCGCGCGACGACTACATAGACGCCACGGGCCGCGACTACGTCGCGGACGCTCGCCAGATGCACGCCCTGCCGCAGTATCGAAACGAGATCTACGGCCACGCCGTGCAGGACGAGCAGGGACGGCTCTATCTGCAGTACTACTTCTTCTACTACTACAACGACAAGGCGTTCATGGGCATCGGCCTGCACGAAGGCGACTGGGAGGTGATCCAGATTCGCCTCGACCGGCAGAACAGGCCGAACGTCCTCACGTACTCGCAGCATCGGGAGGGTGCGCGCGCAACCTGGGCGAACACCGAAAAGGCGAAGACACCCGACGGGCCCGTGCCCGTCGTCTATTCCGCCCGTGGCGCGCACGCCTGCTACTTCCGGCCCGGGGTCTACAAGGAGGCGCCCGTCGTCCCGGACTACTGCGACGCCAAAGGGCCGCGCATTCGACCCAGGATGGTCGTCATCTCCGACAACTCGCCGGCGTGGGTTCGCTGGCCGGGTCGCTGGGGAAGCACACCGAGACGCAACTACTTCGAGAGCGACAGCCCGCGCGGCCCACGTCAGAAGTGGCAGTGGCGCGAGCCGGCCCGCTTCCATGCCACGTCGCGACCGGCTCCGCAGCGCGTTACGCGGGCGCAGCCGAGTGAGGCCGTTGCGCCGCCACCGACGATCGCGGTCCATCGGGACGGCGGCCATGCGGTGATCGACTACCGCTTCAAGAAACCGACCGGCGGCCAGCCACCTCCCGTCGGAATCGTCGTCAGCGTCGACGCACCCGACGACGAGTTGCCGCCCGCGACCTACAACTTCCCAGTGACCGGCCTCGAGGGGTCTGTCGAGCACCCGCTCGACCTCGAGCCTCGCCCGTACGAGGTCCGCGTCACCGCGTTCTCGCAGGGCGGAAACGCCGGCGACGCCGTCACCGTACGGCTCGACAGCTGAGCCTGATCGCCACGCCGGGTGAAGCGTTGACCGTTGACGAACACCGCGCTAGTGTCGAGACGGATCCGAGCAAGGAGGCTTGCGTGACTGCTGCGGCAGGACGCCGGCTGCGGACTTCGGCCTGTGCGGACGGGCGCTCGGAGCCGTGCGCGTGAAACTGCCGCAGCTCGTCCCTCCAAAGGACCTGCTCGAACGCGTGCAAGGCGTCGAGGCGGGGCTCAAGCGCGGTAAGAGCGTCGAAAAGGCGGGGTGGGGAGCGTTCGTCGTTTCGGCGGGATCGGTGGTCGTCTGGGCTTTGAACAACCGGGATAGCGTCGCGTTCCTCAACGGCACGATCGCGTTCTGGCCGGTGATCATCTCGGTTGCCGTCATCGTCGTCATCGTGATGCTCATCAACTGGACGCGGATCTGGGTCCGAGCGTCGCGAAAGTCGTTCCGATACACGTACTCGATCGCGCCGTTCCAGCCGATTCCCGGCAGCGAGAGCCTTCCCCGGTCGCCCGACCCGACCTGGACAGACGGAACGGACGCGGGTGGAGAGCCGGCGGACGGCACCACGGACGAATCCGCTCTACCGCCGGAGGAGGGCATCGACGAGATGTCTGGGAGCGCAGAGTCGGAGACCGGCGAGTCCGAGGAGACACCGGCTGGCGACGAGGCCGGGACTCGCGATGACTCGGAGTACACAGACGGGGGCGATGCGACTTATACGGACGGGTCAGCGGACATGGGCGGCGCGACGCCACTGGCCTGGTTCGTCCAGGATCTCACCGACCGGCTCAGTCGCCGGATCGGCCGCTTGTCGTGGCTCTCCGAGGACCTCTCGAACGAGACCACGGCGCAGTCGCACATCCACATCGAGGGGACGTACGGCGTGCGCGAGAACGCGCAGGGCGTCTGGAACGTCGAGGTCTTGCCGCGGGTGCGAATCGGTCGCAAGGAGTCACCGGCGACCGTCGCACACTTGGTCAAGTTCACCCTCGGTCCCGGCCAGACGCTCACCCCCGAGGCGTACGAGAAGCTCCTCGAACGCCTCTACTTCAGCGTCGCGTCGCACCTCTACGGCCAGATTCGCGTCGACGTCGCTCGCAAGATCAACCTGCTGCCCAAGCGCTACTTCCGCGCGAGCGCCTACTTCCACGAAGCAGCCGACTACGCGCGCTCGAACACGCTCGATGCCTACGAGCAGGCACGCGAGCTCTATGCAGAGGTCATCCGGCTCTACGAACCGTCGTGGTGGCACTTCTCTGGCTCGCGAGTTCGCCGCTCGTTCCAGCGCCTCGGCGCGTGGTGGCTGCGCGTCACGATGAAGGTGCGGGCGAGGGCGGCCCGCTTCTGGCCCCCGTTCGCACGGGCGCAGCTGATGGTCGCCCGTGCGGAGATCGGGTACGCCAGCATGGTGCTCAACCGGCGCACGCTCGCCGGCATGTCGGGCCAGCGCTTGAACTCGGTCTTCGAGGCCCGTCCCGTCGCCGAGAGCGCGCTCGCGCGCCTCGGCGAGCTGGCGGACGACACGCCGGGCTATGCGGACGCCTGGTTCGAGGCAAACGTGACGCTTGCCGCATCGAACGCGCAGCTCGGCTCGGCGGAGCGTGCGGCGAAGTACTTGGACGATGCGAAAGAGCTCGACCCGGGGCGCGCGCAGACCGACTCGCGGTTCCTGCACGTCCACGGGCAGATCGTCGAGTCACGCCGTTCGGTCGTCGATCTGCACCGCGCCGTCGAGCTCGATTCGACGTCCGACGTGGCGCAATACGACCTCGCCAGCGCGCTCGAGATGATGTGGCGCGCGCGGACGACGCTGGAGCGGGACGTCGCCGAGGTCGTTCGCGACGAGTACGAGCGCGTGCTGACGGTGAACCCCGGGAACATCAGCGCCTGGGGAAACCTCGGCTACATCGACTGGCTGCTCGGCGAGAAGGAGGATCTCGAGCAGGCGGCGCGCGTCTTCGAGCGCGGACGCGAGTACAAGGAGATCAAGCGCGAGACCTTCGTCTCGGAGCTCGACTACGGGCTGGCCAGGATCGCCGCGGAGCGAGGCGATTTCAACGAGGCCTACCGGCGCTACATCGACGCGGCCGGAGCGCGCTTCGGTCAGGGCGTCGCGCACGATCCGGGCTACACCGATTACCAGTTCGCGCGCGTGACGCGTGCCGTCGTGCGCCGCTTCGAGACGTATCGCGACAGGGTCCGGGAGAAGTGGGAGGAGCTCGACGAATCCAATGCGAAGGACCCTTCAGAGCGGGTCCGGAACGCCGTCTACGCATTCGTTCTCAACGACTACGCCGAGGCGTGCCTCAACTACTTCCTCCGTTCCGCCAACCGGCGTTACCTCAAGAAGGCAAGGCACGAGCTCGAGTACGCCGAGCGTGAGCTCAAGGCCAACTACCCGATGATCTACTTCAACCTCCACCGCATTCTTTCCATCGACAAGCACGCAGATTCGGAGCGTGCCGGAGACTTCATCGAGCGGGTCGTCGAGCTGCAGCCCGACTGGGTCGACGGCAACCTCGAGCGGTCACTGTGGTATCTCGACGCTGCGAGCAAGGGATCAAGACGCGCGGCGCAGCTCGAGCGGGAGGCGGAAGGGCTCGGCGGGAAAGCGAAGCGGCACCGCGCTCAGGCCGTGGTGCGCCGGGAGAAGGGGCAGAGCGCGCTCTTCGAGAAACGTGAGCAGGGCGCGGGGCACTTGCTCTCGCTCCTGCGGTCGGGAGCGATCGAAGGAAGCGCCGGCCCCGCCGGGAGCGGTGCTGAACCCGGCATCGGCTGGCATGGTGGCGATCACCCGGAGACACGAGCCGCTCCCGAACCGAATGCCGCTCCCGAGCTCGAGCTTCCCCTCCCGCTGACGACACCACTCGAGGACCAGGTCGCCGCACGTCAGCTCGACCAGGAGGCCGAGACGATTCACCAGCGTGCTGACGAGCTGCGCGAGCGCGCGCAGACCGAGCGCGCGGTCGCCGAGGACCGGGAACGGGACGCGCTTCGCGTCGTGCGGGAGCTGTTGCCGCACGGCTGGCTCTGGAAGCAGGTGCTCGATCCCGAGACCGGCGAGCCTCGTGACGAGCTCGACCTCTCCGCGTTGGACAATCCCGAGTTCCTACGGACACGGCGCTGGGAGCGGGAGCTCGACGACGTTCACGTGCGGGCACTCGTCATGTGGTGCCGTCTCCCCGAGTCCGCCGATGCGAGCGACCGAGCGCGCGTCCTCGAGTTCGTGCGCGACCACTTCCTCCCGAGCGACTACGACGTCTTGACCGAACGCTCGAAGCTCGTCAGGGGAGGTGACGACGCCGAGGAGCTGCGCGAGGTCGTCAAAGACTGGGTCGAGGGAGAGCACGCGTGGTGGTCTCTCCGGCGGGTCACCGACGGCACGCTCTTCGAGCCGGCCCAAGCGGCCAAGGTCCTCATCCGCGTCGCACGCACCGACCGAACGCTGCCCGACGGTCTCTTCCTCTGGGTCGCCGGACAGCTCGACCGCCTCGCGGGCTTGCTCGAGGAGGAGGCGAAAACGGCCGATGCGCCAGAAGCCCGCCTGGAAGCGAAAGAGTGCGCGGAGGACTGCCGAAGCGAAGCCGTGAATTGTCATCGCCGGATTCGCCAGAGCGCGCTCGCCGATGCCTCGGTGCTGTTCAAGCTCGGCGACGTCCTGCTCGCACGCGGAGACGATCGCGCCGCACTCGACGCGTACCGCGCGGCGGAGGAGATCGACAAGGAAGAGGAGTACGAGACCCATCCGGCGACCACGTATCGGCGAGCGATGGCCGTTCCTCGCTGGAAGCTCGGTCAGTACAAGGAGGCGCTGGCCGAGTTGACGCAGATCGACGAGGCCGAGGTGGCGCGGGACGACAAGAACGATCGGGTCGAGCCGTGGCGGGACAAGCTCATCACCGACCTCGTCGACTGCGACGCAGTCACGACGTCCAAGGCCTACAGGCTGCTGAAGGACTGGCTGGGGCGCGTGCTGACCGCTCATCGCTCCGACGAGCACGTGCGGCGGGATGCGAGCACTGCCCTGCTCCGTCTCGGCCTGTTGCGGTATCACCAGCTGGAGCGGCGAACGCTCGAGCCCGAGGCGGCAGTGAGCATCACGAACGCGATGTCGCCCACCGTGCCGCCCGTGGTCCTCGAGGCCGACGAAGACTCGTTCTTCCCGGAAGATGCGGAGACGCCGCGCGTTCAGCAGATGCTGGCGCCCGACGGCGACATCGCGCGGATGCGGAAGCGGATCGAGGCGCAGATGGGGATCGAGGTCCCGGCCATGCAGCTTCTCTCGGGCCCCAGCGTTGGGCCCGGACGGTACAACGTGATTCTCGACGGCTCGATCGTCGCGACCGGGAGGCTTGGATCGGAGTCGCTGTTCGCTACGGATCTCGAGGCGTGCCGCCGGCATGGTCTCGACGGCCGCGAAGATGTCGATCCGCTCGACGAGACCCAGCCGGGCGGCCTGTGGCTTGCGCCTGACGCCGATCCTCCGGCCGAGCTCGAGATCATCGACCGCTACGAGTACATGCTCAGGCACGTCGAAGCCGTGCTGCTGCGGAACCTCGATCTCTTCTTCGGAATCAAGCAGGCCTCGGCCGTCTTCGCGAAAGCTTCCATCGCCTCGACCCCGGAATCGCTCGTGCGCATGGCCGCGGTCTCGCGCGCGCTTCTGCGCGAGGGCGTGCCCCTGACCGACCCGAAGGCGATTGCGAGGGAAGTCGAGAAGCCCGACGCCGGCGCGGTCGAGCTGCCGGCGCTCGTCGAACGGGTGCGAGCGACGCTTGCGCAGGCGCTTCCCGGTGCGGACGGCTCGCGCACGCTGGTGTCCGTTCGCCACGACATCGAAGACGAGGTCGCACGGTGGACGCAGCGCCGGGACGGCAAGGAGTTCGTCGCCGTCCCGGGTGCGAAGCTCGCCGAGCTGCGCCGCATGGTCGACGAGCAGGTCGCGAGCCTGGAGCCCGGCGCGGCGCTCGTCGTCAGGCCGCGCGGCCTACGGCGCTTCGTCCGGCGAGTCGTCGAGCTCGATCATCCGGCGGTCACCGTCCTGGCCTTCACCGAGCTTCCGCCGGACGTCCAGCTGAACGTCGAGGCGCCGGTCTTGGCCGCGACACCGTCGGTGGAGGCGGTCGCGTGACGATGTCGGCCAACGGGCGCCGGCCCCGCTCGCCTGCGCTGCGACTCGTGATCGAGCTCGGCGACGCGCTCGAGCCGCTGGGGCGCCCGGACGCCGGTGCGGCGCTGAGGCGCGCGATCGAGGCGGATATCGAGGGCGCGATGCGCGCGCTCGGGCTTTCCGGACACGCGCAGGTCGAGCTCCGGTCGGGTGAGACGACGAGGCCGCTGCGCCTCCGGGTCAACGGTGGGGTCCAGCCCTATCCGCCGGCCCTCGTCCGGCGCGCGTGGCTCGCAGTGGCGCCGCCGGAGCTCCGTGCCCGCGCCGCAGTGACGAAGCAAGCGTCTCCGAGCTATCCGAGTGCCTGGCTTGCCGAGTACGTCAAGGAGCTCGACGACTCCGACACGGCAGGCTGGTCGCTCGTCGCGGCGGTCGTCCGGCGACTGACGCTGGCGGTCGTGCTCGAGAGGCCGTCGCGCCTGCTCGGGGACGGTCAGGTGAGGGCCTACGCGCGGGCCACGTCGCTGCCCCCGCGAGCGGTGGCGCCGGCGCTCCGGCGACTGCTCGACCTCGGGGTCTCCGTTCGCGAACGGGACGTCGTCGCCGAAGTCGTCGGCGAGGGTGAGGAGCTGCAACGGCCGCGCGAGGACACCGTCGAGGCGGCCTTTGCGCAGCTGCGGTCGCACGCCGCCGAGCTTCGCATCCATCCGCGCACGCTCGGCGAGCTCCTGGAAGGCTTGTCGCCGGAGGAGCCGCTCTCGGTGCACGCGCCCGTGCTGCCCGAACACGTGCGTTCGGCGTTCGGCGAGCTCGAGCAGATGTTCTTCGTCCAGTTCGGCTTCCAGCTTCCGGAGCTCACGTGGGTGCCGACGCCGTCGATCCCGGAGGGAATGCTCTCGGTGAAGCTCGAGGAGTGGACCGGTCTTCCCATTCCGCTCGTCCTCGGAGGACAGCTGATCGTCGATGCCCAGCCGGACGGGCTGCCGGAGCCCTCTCTGGGCACGGCTGTTCACCTGGTCACGGGGGCCGCCCGAGCGATCGTCGATGGCTCGGCGGAGCGCCGGCTCGAGGACGCCGGTTACGTGACCTGGAGACCGATGGAGTGGGTCGTGGTCAGCGTCTTCTCCGAGGCGGCGTCGCATGCCGGCCAGCTGTTCGGCCTCGAAGACGTCGAGTACCAGCTCGCCCGCCTCAGGTACCAGCTGGTCCGGCTCGACAACGGCGACCACGTGGTCGAGGGGACGCACCCGGCGCTCGTCGACACCGTGCTTGCCCGTTACTCGCTCGGAGACCTGACGCGCGTGCTCCGAGCGATGATCTCGGAGGGGCTCTCGATCCACAACTTGCCGAGCATCCTCGAGCGACTGCTGGAGTACGACACGGTTTCGTCCGACTCGGCGGCGATCGTGCTCGACGACCGCTTGCCGGTCCTCCCGGGCACGTTCGACGGCTGGCAGGCGACCTACGCGTCGCTGCGGCGCGGGCTCCGGTCGTACATCAGCCATCGCTTCGCGAGGGCCGGGAACACCGTGGTCGCCTATCTGCTCGAGCCGGAGCTCGAGGCCCGGTTGGCGACTGGCATTCAGCGGACACACGGCATCCCGGCCCACCCGCTCCCGGAAGAGGAGGCGGAAGCGTTCCGCGATGCCGTCTGGCAGCAGCTTGGCCACGGCGGGCACGTCCCGGCCGGGGGCCAGGTGATTCTGACGACAGAGAATGTCCGGGCCAGCGTTCGCAGGCTGCTCGAGCCCGAGCTTCCCGATCTGCCCGTGATCTCGTACGCAGAGCTGCGGCCGGACGTCAACGTGCAGCCACTCGCTCGGATCCCGATCGAGTAGTACGCGCCCGCGCTACCGGGGCGCGAGCTGCAGCGCCCGGAAGGTGGCCTCCACGGATTGCAGCGACCGCGTCTTGTAGACGCGGCTCTTGCAGATGGGACAGACCCCCTCTTCGACGTCGAGCAGCCGGGCGGCCTTCTTCCTGCCCCTCCGTGGCGCCGTGACCGCAACGACGCGTTCTTGGAACGCCCCTCCGCAGGCGCAGGTCCCGAATCGTGAGCCGAGGGTCTCCACGCCGCTTCGGCTGCAAGTCTATGGTGCCGACCGGGAAAGGCAAGACTCGTCCAGGCGGGTCAGCCCGCGAGCGAGACGAGCGGCGACCCCCTCACTTGTAGTTTCCGTTGCGGAAGAGCACGCCTTCGGATTTTCGCCTCCGAACGAGCCCCTCGAGGCGCCTGCCGCCGGACATGACCCACTTGTTCAACTCCTGCGGCACGGCCGCGTACTCGCGGCGGTTCAGACGCTTGCGCAGCGTCGATGACGCGAGGGCACCTTCCCCGCAGTTGAACGTGAAGCTGATCAGGGCGTCGAGCTGCTGCTGGTTCAGCGGCACCTTGATCAGGCGGCGGACCGCGCGCGCAGCCTTGTCGGCGTCACTCATCAACAGCGCGAGCGCGCGCTTGCGAGTGATCCCGCGTCGGAACTCCAGAGGCTCGCGCCCGTTGATCGGGCCCATGTGGATCAGGTGCCCGACACCGATCGTCGCATTGTTCGTGGGGTCGTTGTACATGCGCAGGACACAACCCTCGAAACGGGCGATGAATCCCGCTCCGCGCTGACTCAGGCGCGGCGGGGGCCCGCGCGTCTCGTCATCGTCATCCTCGCCTTCCGGCTCGGCGTCGTCGACGGTGCCGTCCTTCGGGCTATCCGGGGCCGCGTTGGAGCCCTCGAGCGTGGCGAGATCGGTTGTCTCCTCGATCTCTAGCTCCGGCGTATCGGTGAGTTCCGTGTCGCTCATCCCGTCGCTCCCTCTGGGGTCGGCGTCTTTGCCTCCTCGGGGTCGTAACCCTCGTCGATGGCGTCCTTCTCTGCTTCGTCCAGGTCGTCATTCGGGCGCTCCATCTGCTCGAGCAGCTTGTCGATCGACGCGTCGACGTCCTCGAGTGCCACGCCCTGTTGCTCGAGATCCTCAGGCACCTCCATCTCCCGCGGGTCGAGCTCCGGCTCGACCTCGAGTTCTCGCGTCCCGGTGAGCTGTACGTGCCACTCCTCCCAGCTCATCGGACGGTACAGACGATCGGTGGAGGCGTCGAGTTGGCCTCCCAGAGAGACGTCCACCGCGCCCTGTCCGCCTTTCTTGCCGTGTCTCGACTTGCCGGGCGGCGCGACCCACTTGCGGGCGGCCGCCTCGCTGCCGTACTTCTTGACGGCCGCGTCGAACAGGCGCTTCTGGTACCAGGGCGGGCGGTAGCCGCTGTTGACGCGGCCAGTCCACCGGCCGGCCTTCCGCTGGGCGAGCAGCTGTTCACCGAGCTGCTTGTCGACCCAGTTGCCGTCGATCGCGATCACGCCGGGCTCCCAGGGGACGCCGTGCAGCACGGGCGGACGCGTGTCGACGACGTTCTCCTTGATGCCGAGCGCATGCCACGTGCGCTCGCCGACGACACCGTCCGCCGTCAGCTTCTTGTCGCGCTGGAAGATCTTGACACCGTGCACGGCCCGCGGGCCGTAGGTCTTCGCGCTCGGGTTGATCACGGACGCAGCCTTCTCGTGGTCTCGCTCGAGGAGCGCGCGGACGAGAGCCTTCTTCAACCTGGGGACCGCGGGATCCGTCTGGCCCGGCCTCAATAGCGGGACAGACATAAGGCACCTCCCTCAATTCGCCTGCAAACGATCGATCCGCCGCAGGGAATCGTGAATCGATACTGGCACCAAGTCCACTCGCTTGTCAATAGGCGTAAGCCGGGCCCGCGCGGTGCTCCTCAGGCTTCGAAGCCGGTATCCGCGCCGGTGATCACCAGTCGACCAGGCTCGAGCCTCCGCTCACCGCCGCGAGGGCGCGGGACGAACACCGACCACATCGTCCCGCGGAGGTGCCGCTGGAAGACGTGCCGGACGATCGCCGCGCGCGGGTGGAGGAAATTCCACGCGCGGAGCCCCTCCACGAGCCGCGTGAGCCCTTCGCCGAAGAGCGGGACTCCGGCTCCGATCGCGTCGGTGAAGGCCTGTCGCGACCGTGCGTCGTTGCCTGCGGCTGCGTCCGCCTCCCCGCGAAGGATGTACCCGTCTGCGATCGTGGGCGCGACGGCGATCACGGCATCGGCGATCTCGCCGGCGTCGGCCGCGTGTCCGAGTCGCAGCAGCGAGTACCCGGCGAGACATGCGGCGAGCGGGTCTTGCGTTGCGTGGTCGGCGAGTTGGCGGGCGACCGGCTCGATCGCCGCGAGGCGGCCGGCGAGCAGCATGCGCTGCGCCTGCTCCGCCGTCCGAAGGACGTCGACCTGTCCCGTCAGCAGGAACTGGAAGATCCTTGTTCGCTCCCGTTCGAGGTGGGCAACTACGAGCGACGGCAACCCGTGCAGGAGTGTGAGCGCGAAGACCATCGGCGCGTCGTCACCAGGCTCGATCGAGAGCCAATGGCTCCCGTCGTCGGCGACCGGCGCCACGATCGTCGCGACATCCTCGGCCGCGAGCCGCGGAGGGATCGTCTTCCCCGGAACAGGATCGCCCCCGGGCCAGACGCGGACCGTCGTTCGTTCGACGTCCGGCCCGTCGAGCAGGACGACGATGTAAGGCGGAACGCTGCCGCCCTTCGGCTGTGGCAGGTCGAGCCCGAGCCATGCCCCGCTCGCGTCGCCGTGGTGCGCCGCCGCAGCCGCGAGCGCCAGCACCGTCGTACGCCGCGGAGCGATCAGCTTCTCACCGTTCAGAGTGACGACTCCGTCGGGATCGATTTCCGCGCCGGCGGCCTCGGCCAGCGGGCGGACATCGTCCGCAAGTGGGGGCGGCTCGAGCGACGGCGCTTCGTCTTCGCCCGGCGCGAGCGCGATCGACAGCTGTTTTCCGGGCGCCCCTGGTGTCACGATGCGAAGCTGGTAGAAGCCGGGGTCGAGCTCCTGGTCGATCCGGTGCAGCGCTTCCGCCGCAAGCGCCCCGGTGTTGTCGCGTACCTCGACGAACGCCAGCCGGTCGGGAGCCTCGGCGACGACATGACCCGTGGGCATCACGCCCGGTCGCGGCGGAACGGCGCCGAACGACTCCTGCTCGGCAGGTGTCGAGGAAGGAGCCGGCGCGACGGAGTCCGCAGTTGCGCGCGCTGCGGGCTCGGCCGGGGCCGACCCGTCATGGCTCCGCAGCGAGATCTTTCGCTTGTCGCTCGCGTACAAGTCGACCGGCTGCTCGGTACGCCCCTCCTCGTAGCCCTCCGCGACGGCTCGCAGGGCGTACGTCCTCGGGTCGAGCTCGAAACGCACGGGGCGGCCGCCGGTCTTCGCCTCGACCTCCTCGACCGTGTCGCCGATGCCGTTGAGCACGCGTACGCGTCCGATGTCGTACACGTCGTCCGGCTCGAGCTCGACCTCGAGCACGACCTTTTCGAAGCGCTCCGCGGGAAACGACGCGACGACGGGGTCGCGATCGCGCCCGGCGACGCCGCGGCTCCCGGCATCCTGTGGGACCTGGATCAGCGGCACGCCCGGTGCTCCGCCCGCTGGACGCTTCTCGCTCTCGAGCTTCTGCTTGACGTAGTCGGCGAGCCGCTCCCAGCGCACTTCGTAGCACGAGCGCTCCCACGACCACGCTTTCGCGAAATCCGTGCCGGCGAGGCCGGCGAGGAGGGCACCGGTGAAGGCGCCTTGCTCGTTGCCGAACTCCCCCGACTCGGCCGCCGTCAGCCCCGGTGAAGTCGCGTAGAGGATGAACTGCTGGACAGGATCGAGACCCGGGTCTCGCGCGCGTGGAAGCGTCCAGCGACCGATCTCGAACTCACGGTTCTCCCACGGGATGTTGCGGCAAGCGTCGACGAAGAAGAACTGGTCGCGGAACTGGGTCGTCTCGAAGAACTCCCAGAGCGACCTGAGCGCAATCGAGTTGTCGGTGTTGACGGCGTTGAAGTCGGAGGCGACGAGCGCGTTCTCGTCGCGATTGTCGACGCGCGCGGTCAGGCCGTGTCCGGCGTAGAAGAAGTAGAGGCGCTCGCCCTTGCCGCCGCTCAGCGTGAGCAGGTCGTTGATGGCGATCATGATCTTGTCCTTCGTCGCCTCGACGAACGGCGGGTCGGGATGGTCGTCGTCACGCGGTGCGAGCACCAGCACCAGGTGCTCGGCCGGAACGCCGCCGCCTGCGCCGTCGAGCAGCCACTCGCGCATCTGCAGCGCGTCACGGACGCCGCCACGCAGCGTCGCCTGGTCGGACCAGTACTTGTCGATCCCGACGACGAGCGCCCAGTTCTCGACACTACTGCCGGCTGCCGGATCCACGGAACGCAACCTGCGGCGCTTTGTCAGATCGTCAGCGGTTTCTGTCGCTCGAACCGTCCGTTCGTTGCGCCTATCGCGTTGTAGTTGGGACTCTGCGTCGGCGGCATCTTTGCGCCGATGGCCTTGTGGAACCTCCGATGCGAGCCGCGCCACTTGCCGTCGTTCCAGACGGAGAGGAGCTGTTGTGTGAAGAGGCCGTTCCGGGTGCCGTCCAGCGACAGCTGATTGTCCTGGCAGCCCGAGATCAGGAGCACGGTTGCGCCGATCTCGGCTTCTTCGGCGGCCGGATGGCTCTTCTGAATGCCGTCGTACAGATCCTTGTTCTGCTCGTACGTGCTGTCGGCGACGTCGCGAGGCAGGTCCTTCGTGCGCGGCTCGTCGTCGTCGACCATCGCTGCTTCGACGACGTGCGGAACGGCAGCGTTGAAGATGTCGCGGTTCACGGTGCCGCTGTGGCAGCTGTCGGAGAACACCAGGATCCGCGTTCCCTTTTCGAACTGGGAATAGAGGGCGTAGATCTCGTCGTCGACGAGCTGGCGGTCGTACAGAACCCACGTCTCGTCCTTCGTGTCCGCCTCGTCGCCGTTCCTGTCGGGCACCTGACCGCCGTGGCCGGAATAGGAGAGGAACAGGATGTCGCCCTTCTCCAGCTTCCCGGCTGCGTCGCCGATCGCGCTCTTGACCGCGTCGGCCGTCGCCTTGGCGGTGAGGATCGTCGTCCCCTCGAAGTCCTTGTCGGATGCGATCCGCGCCATGTCCTTTGCGTCGGCCTCGCAGGCTTGCAGCTTGCCGGCCCAGCCGTTGTAGTGGTTCGGGTCGACGCTGTTGAGGCCGATGTGGATCGAGAGTCCCTGCGGCATGTGAACTCCTCTCAGTTGGAGCGTCCGAACGTGGACGCTGTTTTCACGAGTGGCAACTCCATGGTCGTTTCACAGGACCATGTCCGCAGGCATGTCGAGCTCCTTCTCCGTCACCCCGATGTCACGAGTCGCGAGTGGATCCGCGTGGGAGAGGTCGAACGAGAGGCGGCTGAGCTTCTCCACCTTGCTCAGGCGCACCTGATACGTCTTGTAGGCGCCGTATGCGAACGCCTCGCGGGGCCGAAGCCCCTCGATGAGGTGTTTCTGGCTCAGAAGGTACGCCGTGGCCGAGAGCTGGCCATCCGTCTTCACCATGGTGACGACCTTCCAGAACTGGCGCGGAAGCTGGACCCCCTCGTAGGCGTCATCGTCCTCTGCGAGCACCGGCCCCGTGAAGACGTTGGCCTTGAAATGCAGGTTCGCTGCGTTCGTGAGGATGTAATCCTCGAGGCCCGCCCAGCTCGTCTTGTTGCGGTTGAAGTCCTTGTGCTGAGGGGTGCAGTTGGTGAAGTGGAACGTATCGTCGTTGGCGAGCTTCGCCGTCTTCTTGGAGCTGCCCCAGGCGGGGTCGAGCCGGCGGACGAGGTGGCCGAGGTCGAGCGGGTTCTTCTCATACACGGCGTTGCCGGTCTGCTCCTCCTTCGGGACACGCGGATCGAAGAACCAGCGGTCGTCCTCACGCTTCGGCTTCTGCCGGAGCTTGCCGTCGATGTTCACGGCGGTGAAGATCGCAAGCCTCCGCTCCTTGTGCAGCACGACGGTGAAGTGGTGGTAAGGCAGGAGGTACTTCGGCTCACTCGTCGCGAGACTGTTCGTCGCAGCGAGCGGAACCAGCTCGTCCGGCAACACCGGCAGCGGCACGGCACTCTCTCCGCTGCCGAGGAACTCGCTGTCGTACCCGCGCCGCGACGCGTAGTCGGGATCGATGTTGATTTCGCTCGGCGTAGCCCCTCCACTTCCCTGGCTGACGGCCGCAGCGACGCTCACGCTACGACGATCGCCGACGCTTGTCAACGGCGCTCAGAATCTGGGACGATCTCGAAGACGCAGTGGCCGAAGAGGCCTACGACGAAGGGAGGCCGCCAGGGCTCGACTGAGATCGACGTCGACGATCCGTTCCCGCTGAAACGACGAGGGAGGCGCGATGAACGAGCTGGACGACATCTGCGGCGGCGGCGGAGACTTGAACTCGATGACGCTCGGCCAGCTGCGGGCGAACTGCCAGGACTTCGGTCAGGCGTTCGGGCTCAGCACCGTCGAGATCGTCTTGTTGATCCTGGTCCTTCTGGTCGGGTTGTTCTGGCTCCTGGCGGCGCGTCAGCGGGCGGGCGCGGATGCCGGGACGGTGGTCGGCAACACGATCGAGGGCGCGCTCTACGCTGCGATCGGGATGTTCGCCGGGTCCGGCTTCGGCCTGGTCGTCGCCGAGGTCGTTCCGCCGTATCTGCTGGGAACCATCTTCGGGCTCGTCGGATTGGTCGCGCTCTTCTTCGCGATCAGAGGAGCGGCGAAGGGCGACGGTGGGACGGGAGGCAGAGCCGCGGCCGTCGTGCTGGGGGCGCTGCTTGCAGCGCTCGGGGTGATGCTTGCCATCTTTGCGTACGTCGTGCCGAACAGCGGCCCCGCCGGCGACGAGTACGAGACCTACCTCAACGTCGTAGCGATCTCGCTCGGCCTCCTCGGCGCGCTCGACGGCATCGTCGCCGCCCTGCTGCGCGGCCCGCACTGGGCCGCCGGCTGGGCGCTCGTGTTCCTCAACAGCTCGTGGGGATTCCTCGGCAACATCCTCGGCCTGGGCACGCACCTCGGCTCCTATCTCTGCTGGGCGAACGACGGTGATCCGAACCGCAACAACCGGAAGGCGTACACGCTCTACAAGCGCGGCCTGACGTTGAAGGTGGAGACGGGAAACCGTTTCGCCTTCACGCAGGGCTGGGTGATGTGCTGCGATCGAGGCGGGGATCTCGAGAGGCACGAGGCGATTCACGTCGGCCAGCACTTCGTGCTCGGGCCGATCTACGTCGTCTCACACGGCATCTGGGATTTGATCGGCGCAGGCATCGGCGTGGCCGCGGGGCTGCTGAAGAAGATGGACCTCGAGGTCGCGGTGACGAGGATGAGCTACTTCAACAATCCCTACGAGATCATGGCGTACGCGACGCACAACGGCTCCCGTCACGACACTGACGATCTGGTCATCGCGTCGCCCTGGTCGTTCATCTTCATGGCGCTTTGGATTCTCGGAGCGGTCGCGATCACGATTGGGCTTGTCGTGAGCTGGACCTGATGTCGGCGCTGGTCGTGAGCGCGAACACGACGGCGATGATCGATCCGATCAGAACCACGATCGCCCAGATCAGGGCGAGGATGCCGACGATGATCGCTGCCAGCGCGTCGGTGATGCTGACGAGCGGGCCCGGGACGAGCCCGTGCAGGAAGCTGACGATGATCGTCGCCAGGAACGACGTCAGGATCAGCAAGATGAGCCCGATGTCTTTGAGGAACCGCTGATGCGCGATCGGCAGGCAGATGGACGCACCGATCTTCAACGCGATCAGGAGCGACAGGATGATCGCGGCCGCTGTCTTCGGGAAGTCGCCCCACATGACTAAGTACGCGATCGTCCCGAACGGGATCGCGAAGAACAGACCGATCATCAGCAGCAGCTGCGCGAGCGCGACGAAGATCAGCACGATGGACGCGAGCGCCAGGAAGAACATGAGGATCACGCTGACGATCCCTTGCAGCTTCGCCTGAAGGTTCTCGGGCAGGACGAGGGCGAGGACCATGAGCGCGAGGCTGTACGCGAGGATGCCGTCGACCAGGGCGAGGTAGGGGATGCCGAGCCCCGGCGGCTCATCCTGCCCGGCAGCGCTCTGCACCGACTGGAGCGTCCTGCTCTGCTGCGCCGGAGTCATGTCTTTGAAGGCTTGCGATTGCTGCACGCTTTGCACGGCGTCCGCTGCGTCACCGGCGGTGTGCAGGAAGGCCGCCGCGCCGAGCTCGAGCGCCACGCAGACGAGGATCAGCGCGAGCGCGATGATGAGCGGGAGCTTGCGGAGCTCGCCGAAGTCACGGGTCGCGCTCAGTCCCGGCAACGTGCTCATTCGGGACATGCCTGTCGAAGAAGGGTGACCGTCGCGACGCCGATCAGCGAGGTCAGCGTCACCGTCCCGCCGGAGTGGTTGACCGCCGTCGCAAAGCACTCGGAGGCGCCGATCGTCTCGTCCTGCAGTGGCCCGTCCTTCGGGTTGACGACCACTCGCATCGGCCTGTTGGACTGGAACACGACGCGTGTCGACCTTCTGAAGAACGCGCGCTTTTCGAAAGTGACGACGCACGTAGGGTTGGCCGTCAATGCCTGCGCGCCGGGGAGCCCACAGGTGGGTGGGTTCACGCTCGCCTTGTCACCGATCTCGAGAAAGCGGTTCCCCTGCAATCCCTTCAGCGCCTTGACGGCACCCGGGTCGTCGCTGTCTCCCCCGCCGTGGCAGCCTCCGATCCCGACGGTGATCACGAAGATCACCACCAGGACGACGAGCACGATGATCAGGATTCTTTGAGCACTCACGGGAAGACGTTGAAGCTGATCCTGACGCGTTCTCCGAGCGGGACGCGTGCTCCACCCCCAGGGACCTGGCTGTGCACGATGCCTAGGTTGATGGGCACTGGCACGTGGACTCTGACCGGGAGCGGGTTGAGCCCTTCCCTTTGGAGCACGAGCACAGCCTCCCCAGAATCGCGACCGAGGACATTGGGAACGACGACGGTGCGACCCACCGAGATCGTGACGGCTGCTCCTGGCCGTAGAAGTGTTCCCTCGGCTGGATTCTGGTTCACCACGATCCCGTCCTGTCGCGGATCCGGAGCGCCGACCTCGCGAACGTCGGCCTGCAGATTCGCCTCGGCGAGCTCGGTTTTCGCCCTCGCCTCGGGTTGGCCCGTCACCCTCGGGACGCGGACCATGTGGCCGACGTTGATCGTTACATCCGTCTTCTTCGGCTGCTCGGTGCCGGCGGCCGGATCCTGGGTCTGGACGACGCCGTTTTGCGCTTGGTCGCTGACGGGGACCTGAACGGACTTCACGCCGAAGCCGGCGTCCTCGAGCATCGTTTGCGCGGCGGGCTCGGGCTGGCCGACGACCCCCGGGACCGTCGCCGTCCCGCTGTCCCTGACCAGGAGCCAGACGACGACGCCGATGACGATCAGCAGGACGATGCCGGCGGCCACGGCGACGATCCACCAGGGGAACGGCTTCTTCTTCGGCGGCTCCGGGACCTCGAAGGCGACGGACGGCCCCTCCGTGAAGTCCTCGTCGGGATCGTCTTCCGACACGGCGTCAAGGCGGAACGAGTAGGACCCCGGTGGGCTGCCACGCGGGACCTCGAGCTGGACGATGACCTGCTCCGCCGCGTTGGGCGCGAACTCTCGCATCGATTCGCCGACGACCGAGAACCACTCCGGCTTCGCCGGCTCGCGTGGCCGCGCCAAGAGCTGACCCTGGAGGGCGTCTGAGCTCGTGTTCGTGACCGTGAACGGCGCCCGGGCTTCGCCCCCGTCGTCGAGCTTCACCCTGTCGCCGGCAGCGGTGATCGTGAAGCTCGGTGCTCGTTTCGGCACGGAGATCAGCCTCCCACCCGAAAGGTGACCCATTGGACGCCGATGTCACGACCGTACGAGACCACCTTGACCTTCGCGAAGTTGCCGTCGGTCGAGCGCACCGCGAAGACGTCGCCGTTGACGAGCTGGTTCGACCGATCCGCGTTCCCCGGGATCGGCGTCGACGTGTAGGTCAGCTTCGAGAGCTGGTCGCCGGTGAGCGAGTCGAAGTCGCGGACGCCGAGGTTGACGAGCGTTGCTGTTCCCTGGGGCTCCATCTGCCGAAGGACCTCGGTCCTCTGGCGCCAGAACAGATCAGCCCCGGTCTGCGTCACAGCCCCGCTGTCGACGTCGAAGAGGAACGTGCCGGGGATCGTGCCGGTTCCGGACGACACCACCGTCTCCTTCGAGTCACCGTCCCGGACGAGGAGGAAGACGACGATGCCGATCACGATCAGCAGGACGATGCCGGCCGCCACGGCGACGATCCACCACGGGAACGGCTTCTTCGCCGGCGGCGGCGCCACCTCGAACGCGACCCAGGGCCCTTCGGTGAAGTCTTCGTCGGGATCGGCCTGCGAAACGGCGTCGAGGCGGAACGAGTACGACCCCGGTGTGCTCCCGGGTGGGACGGCGAGCTGAACGACGACCTGCTCGGCGGCGTTCGAGGCGAAGTCCCGGACCGACTCGCCTGCGATCGAGAACCACTCCGGCTTGGCAGGGTCGGCCGGGCGCGTCAGCAGGCGGCCCTTGAGCGTCTGCCCACTCGTGTTCGTGACCGTGAACGCCGCTCGCGCGGCTCCGGCTGAATCGAGGCGTACCTTGTCGCCGGCGGAGGTGACTGTGAAGCTCGACGGACGTCCAGACATCGGTCAGCCTGAGATCCGGTAGGTGACCCACTGGATGCCGAGGTTGTAACCGTACGTGAGCACCTTGAACTTCGCGAAGTTGCCGTCGGTTGAGTGGACGGCGAAGACGTCGCCGTTGACGAGCTGGTTCGACGCGTCCGCGTTCCCCGGGATCGGCGTCGCCGTATAGGTCAGCTTCGAGAGCTGATCTGCGTCGACCGCGTCGAAGTCGACGACCCCGAGATTGACGAGCGTCGCGTTGTTCCGCGGAGTCATCCGGCGCAAGACAGCCGTCTGTTGCTCCCACCACATGTCCGCCGGGGGACCCGTGTTCACCTCCGCTCCGGCATCGGCGTCCCAGAGCCAGGTGCCCCGGAGCGTTCCGGTTCCGGACGTGACGACGGTCGCCTCGGAGCCGCCGTCTCGGACGAGCAGCCAGATGACGACGCCGATGATGATGGCCAGGACGACCGCGCCGATGATGGCGAGGATCCACCACGGAACCCACGGAAACTTCTTCTTCGGCGGGGCCTGCTCCACCACGTCGAATGCGACCGACGGTCCCTCGGTGAAGTCTTCGTCAGGATCGACTTCCGAGACCGCGTCGAGCCTGAACGAGTACGCCCCGGGCGGAGCGGTCTGTGGGACGCTGAGCTGAACGACGACCTGCTCGGCGGCGTTCGGGGCGAAGTCCCGGACCGACTCGCCGACGACCGAAAACCACTCGGGCTTCGCCGGGTCGCTCGGCCTGGTCAGCATCCGTCCCTTGAGCGTCTGCGTGCTCGTGTTCGTGACCGTGAACGACGCTTGGGCGGCCCCGGAGATACCGAGGTTCACTCTCTGTCCGGCGGCGGTGACTGTGAAGCTCGGCAACGCGGCTCGCCTCCAATCAGATGTGGTGGGTTCGGATCAGCAGGACGGCCGCACGTGCGAGGACTGCCGGCACGACCAGCAGCACGATCGGGGAGATCGCCGCGACGACGATGAGGCTGTCCAGGAACCGGAAGACCGTGAGGAACATGAGCGCGGTCCAGGGCAGCATGAGAAGCGCCAGGAACGTCCCGGTGAGCTTGTGGCCGCGGAAACGGCGAATGCGGAGCGCAATCGCCGACCCCAACGAGGCGCCGAGGAGCATCAGCCCCCAGCCGAGCACCACCAGAGCGACCCAGAAGAAGAGCTCTCGGAAGAAGACCGTGAACAGGCATTCCCAGAAGCCGCCCTCGCAGCTGGTGTCGGTTTCGTGGGTCAGGGCCAGGACCACGACGATGACGTCGAGGACGATGCCGCCGAGGAGTGCACCCAAGATCGTCGTCAGGTAACCGCGCGGCGTCGTCAGGCGCGGCCTTGAAGTGGATTCCGTGAGGGTGACCTGGCAGCTCGGCCCTTCGGTGTAGTCGTCGTCGGGATTCTCGATGCCGATCGCATCGAGGCGGAAGGCGTAGGTCCCGGCCGGCGCGCCCAGCGGCGGGTCGACGCGTACGACGAACTGGCGCGCCGCTCCGACCTCGAAGTCCTGCTCCGAATCGCCGACGACCGAGAACCAGTCCGCGGGCGCCCCGGCGGCCGGCGTGATCCGAGCCCGTGCTCGCAGCTTGCGGCTGCTGACGTTCGTGACGGTGAAAGGCACCTCGCCGATGCGGTTCTCGGCAAGCTCCACGGTCACCGACGGCGTGGTGACCGTGAAGACCGGGCTGGCTTTCACGGCGCTCACTCACGATCCCGCCGGTTCGAGCCGAGCTTCGGCGATGACATGGGCCGGCTTCTCGTGCTCGACGATTCGCTTGACGACGTCGAGATAGCGCTCGGCCTGGCGGGGAACGATGACCCGAATGCAGAACGGGAGCGTTTGCCCCTCGTTGTTGGTCACGGTCTCCTCGACGCGATAGCCCCGGACGCCCGTCGCACGCTCGAGCATCCTGACCAGCCCGGCTGAAGTTCCGCGCCACTTCGATTCGGCAGCGGCCCACGCGACGAGCTCGCGCAACCGGCCGAGGCCACCGGTGAACGGCCGCTGGACTGCGGAGTAGGGGTTGTCGGGCGGATCGAGGAGGAGCCACGCATAGTCGACCCAGGCCGCGAGGTACGGAACGAACTCGTCCGTCGTCCGGCGGGGATCGACGTAGCGGCCGAAGTTCGCGAGGATGTCCTCGTCGCGCGCGTGGAGCTCCTCCATGACGCCGAGGAGGGCGGCGAGCGGGTTCTTCTCCCCCGTCGCGGCCTGCTTGAAGACATCGGGCAGCCGCTCGACGATCGCCTCCCGCTTCACGAGGACGGCCCTCCTTCGCTTTCGACGGAGAGCTCGTGCGTTCCGGAGACGAACAGCCACGTGCTCGGGAGCTCGACGGTCTCCGTGAACTCCGTCTGCGACTTGGGCCTCCAGTTCACGCCGCCGTCCGTGCTCGCGAAGACGCCGAAGTCGCCCCCCGCGAGCACGAGCCCGCCACCCGCGGCCACCGTGTCGAGCTGCTCGAACAGGAACTGCGTGGGATCGCGCAGCTTCAGACCCGAGTTGACGTTCGGGGTCTTCCACGCGGAGTCCGCGCGCCGTGCGTCGAGCTGCGGGACTCCGCCGTGGTGGGTCGCCGCATAGACCGTGCCCTCGTGAAACGCGAGACCCCAGCAGCTTCCCGCTTTCCAGTCGCGTCCGAACGGGACCCAGCCCTCGGCGGGGTCGTCGCCGCCGCGTAGCTCCCAGCGCCAGGCGCCCTTGCCGGGATCGTCGCTGCCGGCGGCCGCGGCTCCGGCCCAGAGCCAGGCGCGCGGTCCCTCGCGCTGGATCGCGAGCACGCGGATGTCCTCGCGAGCGAGCGTCTTGGTATCGCGAAACGTCTCGGGCGCTCCGCCCTCGCTCGAGAGCCACACCCCGCCGCCGGCCTGGGCGGCGACAGCGACGTTGCGATGGCCCAGAGCGTCGAGCGAGACGGCGACCGCGTAGAAGCCACGCGTCTGTTGCGGCGTGACGAGGATCTGGACGAACGTCGCGCCCGAATCGAGCCCGATCTCGTACAGGCCGACATCGGAGGCGAGCAGCAACGTCGGCGCCTCGCCCTGCTTGCTCCACGCGACGTCGTTGACGACGAACTCGGGCTTTCGGAGCGGCTGCGCGTCCCAGCTCTCGCCGGTGTCGAGCGATAGGTGCAACCGTGAGCCACCGGCGACGGCGGTGACGACCGCGACCTGGCCGGAGAGCTCGGGGTTGCTTTCGATTCTGCGCACGGTTTCGCCGGCGAAGGTCGCGACGGGCTCCCAGCTCGCCGCGTCGTTGAGCGAGCGAAAGACCCTCTCGCCGGAGGCCGCGTACCAGGTGCCGGGCTGAAACTCGTCGCGCGCGATGGAGAGCACGTTCGTGTCCGGAGCGCTCTCGACGAACATCCGCACCCCGTCGACGAAACGCACCCCGGGCTCCTTGAGGAGGATGTCGTAGACGTGTGAGGCGCGAAGCGCTTGGCCGAACGGCCACCCCGCTGAACGGTCGCGGTGCGAGGGGAGCGGATTGATGGTCGCGTAGAGGCGCTGATCCAGGCGCTGGCGCACCGCTTCGAGATTCTCCTCCCGGCGGACGACCACGCCGGCCTTCACGCGAACCGTCTTGTAGCTCGCCCAGTTGACCTGGAAGGTCGTGCCGAGCGGGCGCCGCTGGTCGATCGCGAGCTGGATCTGCGTCTTCGCCGTCTCGGTCTCGTGCGCGTGCAGGACCTCGGGCGTGACTCGGCCGCCGCTCAACTCCTGCTCGTCGACGTACGGAACGAGGAGCATCTCGACCGTGCCGGGCAACGCGTGCTCCCAGATCGCCGCCTTCGTGAACGCCCGCGCACGTACGACCGCCCCGCCGGCCTTGAGCGCGATGGCCTCGTAGTCGTCCGCGGTGACTGCCCGCTCGACGGCATGCAACTCCTGCGGCCCGCGGATCAGCGCTTCCTCGAGCAGCTCGGGCGGCCGGCCACCCGTCGCGGCCTCGGGGTTGGTGACCTTCCGCACTCCGGGCACGGTGTCCTTGAGGACGGAGATCGTTCCCGCGGGGAGGTTCCCCGCCGAACCGCCGCCGCGGCGGTACCAGGCGCGGATCTCGCGACCCGCAGCCGGAACCGCGGCCAGCGGAGTGGCCGCTGCATTCGGATCGTCTCCGGGCTGGTGCAACGCTGGGGCGAACACGATGCGGCCGGTGAAGCGATCCGCGACGTAGACGGTTTCGCCCGACCTGTTGACGAAGCTGTCCACTTCTTGCCAGATGCGGAACGATCTCCCGTCGTGCTTGCGCGCCGGCACGCGTTCGCCCAGTTCGCCCGGAGTTGCCTCGACGCCCACGACGAGGTCGAGTTCGTTGCCGGTCGAGGCGATGATGGGGGGCTGTCCGACCACGACCGCCTGGGCAGGCTCGCCCGTGCCTGTGCCGATGAGCTCTCCCTCGACGAAGTCGCAGTGATGGGCCAAGACGGTGACGGACTGCTGCCCGACCTCGATCGAAGCCGGATCGTCGGTGCTGAACACGGGCGGCTCCGTTCCGCCCGAGACGCGGCTGACGCTGACACGCACTCCGCGCGGGATGGGAATCGGAGCCGTCGCCGGCTGGTCGGACCGGAACTCGAGCTTGACGGCCGCGGCCGCCGGCGGCCGTAGCGCGAGGCCGATCAGGCGCAGGTACTCCACGAACGCCTTCTCGGGAACGCGATTGAGCCGGTAGATCATCAGCTCGGTGAGGTGCGCGAACAGCTCGACGAGCACGATCCCGGGATCGCTCGGCGAGAGGTCGGTCCACGCCTCGGTCTTGTCCTTGAGAAACGTCTTCGCCTCGGCGACGAGATCGTTCCAGGTGCGGTCGTCGAGCTGCGGGACCGGGATCGTCACGGCGCCACCCCCTCCTGGAGGTCGACGTTCACCTCGAGGCTGTCGGCTTGCAGCGTCGCGCGGACGCGGTAGTCGAGAACGATCGCGAGGCGCGTCGCCTCGTACGGATCGCGGTTTGCGTCGACCCGGAGGATCTCCACGCGCGGCTCCCAGCGTTCGACCGCCTGACGCACGAAATGGATTGCGAGACCCGCGGTCGTGTCGTCGTTCGGCGAGAAGACGAGCCGATGCAGGTCGCACCCGTACTCCGGCCGCATCACGCGCTCCCCGGGCCTCGTCGAGATCAGCATCAGCAGCGACTGCCGAACCGCCTCGTCGTCGGCGACCGTGTCGATCGCTCCGGCGGGGTCGATGACGAGGCCGACGGGCTCGCCCGGCGGCGCGTCCAGGCGAGGGACGCGGAAGCGCCAGCTCCTCGAGCGCGGTCTCATGCGACTCCTGACACGAACTGCTGAGCAGGGTCGACGACGTTGTACTTCACGATCCCGGGCGGCGTGCCGTCCGTGAAGCCCCAGAGGTTGTCGAGACACACTGCGTGGCCGTCGATGCGGATGAACACCGAGTAGCCCAGCCGTACCGGCAGCGTCTTGCCGCACGGCTTGATGCCGTGCGGTCCCCGGTTCGGGCAGCGGTCGATGTCCCGACCCTCTGGGTCCTTGGCGACGAGCACGGGGTCCTTCTCGATCGTGACCCATCCCTGGCTCGGCTTGTTGCGCACGACGCCCTTGTGCAGGCACTTCAGGCTGGATTTGTCGATCAAGAACCTCATCAGCCCTGCTCGAAGTCGACGGTCTTGGCCCGCACGACGACCGCCCGACCCGGGGCTTCGATCGTGAGGTCGACCGCGCTGTGAAGTGTGACCTGGTCCGGTGAAAGCTCGACCGAGCTCCCCGTCACGTCTTCGAGACGAAGCTTCTGGTGCTCGTCGTCGAGCGTGATCCACTGACCGCCCGAGGTCCGCACGCTGAACCGACGCACGGCTGCGTCCGCCACGCCGGGGTCGGGAGGGCCGCCCGTACCGTAGAGGCCGCCCACGACGAGGCCGGTGGCCGGGTCTTCGTGCGCGAAGGCGACGAGCACGCGGTCGCCGACGTCGGGAAGCGCGACGATGCCTCTGTCGCCGCCCGCGCCCGGGACGACGACGCCGAGCCAGTCGCTTTCGACGTCGCCGTGCGCCGGAAAGCTGACCCGAACCCGGCCACGCCCGTCGGGATCGTCGACGCTCGTGACCTCACCGAGCGCGGCTGCGACCGCACTGCGGCGGCGGCGAACATCCGGCGGCGCGCTCGACAGCTCGGTCAGGTAGCCGCGGATGCCGTCGACCGTGTGCGTGACGTCCGTGAGCACGTACCTGCCGTCGAGCTCGTCGCGAAGCCCGGAGAGCACGACCGGGGTTCCAGCCTGGAGCCGGGGGTCGCCTTCCGCAACGCCCCAGACTGTGATCTCGCCCGCTGCCCGTGCATCGAGCTCGGCCTGCGCGAGCGCAGCCACATGGGCCTCGTCCGAGGCGTACTCGCCGAACAGCCCCACCTCGCCCGTGCCGCCGACGTCTGTCGGCGCGACCTCGGCGCCGACGTCTCGTCCGGTTCGTGGGGAGCGGGCCTCGGCATGATGGGCCTCTGCTCGCAGCGGGTCCCAGCCCGCCGCGCTCACCGAGCGTGCGGCCTGCTCGCCGTTGAGCTCGACGCGCGCCTCGAGCAGCTCCTCCCCCAAGGCGAGCTCGACGGCGTCCCCCTCTCCCTCGAGTGTGATCAGGTGGAGCACGCCGTCGCGAATCACGGGATAGAGGCCGCAGCGCGCGGCGAGAACCACCAGCAGCTCGAGATCGGTCTCGTTGTGCTGGACGACGTTCTGCCAGACCGGCCCCGACTCGGCAGCCTGCGAGTCCAGTCCGAGATCGTGAGCCAACTCGCTCGCGATGCTGTCGACGGTCATCTGCACGAATGCGCGGGCCTGCTGACGCTTGCGGAGGCGATGCAGCGCGTCGTAGGAGCGGACGACGAGCGAGTAGTCCCGGTCCGGCCCGAACACGTGCTCGACGGCCGTGACCTGGCCCTCGAACAGGCGCGTATCGTGACCCGCAACGGCGACGCGCAGGTCGTTTCCCGCCTTGGGCAGGTCAGTCTCGACCGGGCCGTGGAACGTCAGCTCGCACTGGGCCGGTGCGGCGAGCCGCTGACGGACGCGGAGGGAAGCGAGCTCGTTGATCGCTGCTTCCTCGAGCGGCGAGCCGTCGATCTCAACGAGGACCTGCGGAAGCGCGATCACGGACTTCACAGGCCGCCTCCTGCCTCCGCCGACGCCGGGATGGTCAGGACCGTCCCCGGCGGAACGCTCGCGGGATCGACGATGTCGTTGGCCTCGGCGATCACCCGCCAGACGGATGGGTCTCCGTAGTAGAGGAACGCGATGTCCTCGAGGCGCTCTCCCGAGGCCGGCGCGTCACTACCGCCACCGACGACCTGGTGCACGGTCTCGGTCTCGGGGCCTCCGCCGGGCGTGAGCGAAGGCATGCCCGCCTGCGGCGTCGAGGCCTCGGCGGCGGCCGACTCGTTGACGCGGACGAAGCGCATTCGCAGCCACGATCTCGTCGGTGCTCCGTCGGGCGTGAAGTGCTCGAGCCGCTCGGCGACTGCGGTGATGACGCCCGGGATGTTCCACGACTTCCCCCACAGGAAGCGCACGACGGGCGGGCTCGCGCCGGCGGAAGCGGCGGTGCTTTCGGCGAGGTCCCAGAGCGGCCTGGTCAGGTCGCGGACGTCGCTCGTCTGGATCGTCGAGCCGGCGATGCCGATGTCGAACAGGAGATCGAGCACGAGATCGGTCTGACCGCCGCCGGCGTACAGCAGGGGGTCGTCGGAGATGCCCGCGCCGGCAAGCAGGCCGGTCGCCGTGCGCCGCCGACGGACGCCGGCGTTGCGAGTGACCTGCAGGCTCTCGGGATTCAGCAGACACCCCAGTCGCTCGCCGGTGGACTCCACGACGAAGGTCACGCGTTCCATCAGAGCCGGGTCTGCTCGTGGTCGAGTCGCCGCTGATGCTCCCAGGCGCGCAGCGCCGCCTCGACGTCGCTGTCGGGCTGGTCGAGCGGTGGCGGCAGCTCGGGCCAGGGATGGACGTCGACCTCGGAGAGGGGCTCGGCGCGACGACGAGGGGGTGGAGCGGGTGCAACGGGCGATTCCTGCCGCGAGGTTGGGGGAGAAAGCCCCGGCTCACGCAGGCGCTCGGGGGCGTCCCGTCTCGGCGCCGGAGAGCGCACAACGCGCTCCCGCATGCGCTCGCTCCTGATCTCGGCGACCGTGAGCTCGGCCTGAGGGACGTTCTTCGCCGCCGGCGGGGCGCCGGCCTCGATCGGCGCATCGTGGCTTGCCGTCGGTGCCAATCGGGGAGTTCGACGCTGCACGGTCACATCGTGCTCGACGACCTCGGACCGCCCCGGGAGGCGCTCGCGCTCGGCGGTCGGCGGCGACTCTGAAGAGCGCTCGGGCTCTTCAGCGACGTTCGGCGACGGGGCAGGCGTCCGCCCAGTCTCGCCGACCGAGCGCTGACGGTCGGCCTCAGCGGCCGGCGGGCCTGCGGGCGAGCTGAGGCGCCGAGACGGATTGTCGAGCTCGTGGGGGACGCCGTGCTTGGCCGTCACACGCGAGACGTCGATCGACGCCCGGGGAGCCCGAGCCGCCGGGTGAGAACGCGTTCGGCGGTGAACCTTCCGCAGCAGCGGGGCCTGGACCTTTCGGAACAGGGCGATCCCGACTTTCCGCAACGGCGGCGTTCGGACCGGAGCTTCCGGCCGCTGGGGGGCGACCGTTCGCTCCGGCCGAACGTTGACGAGCTCGGGCTTCTCGAGCGACTCCGGCTCAGGCTCGAGCTCGGTCTGCGGGAGGGCGATGCGTTCGG
>DASTYD010000079.1:0-9477 GCA_035765175.1 Gaiellaceae bacterium | reverse complement strand
GTACTGCGTCGTGCGCTGCTCGGAAGCGGTCGCGTCGCCGAAGGAGTAGGCCATGCTCACGCCTTCGATCGGCTTCTGCTCGATCCCGTGGACGTGGGTCGGCTCGGGAAGCCCCGCTACCTCGAGCACGGTCGGGGCGACGTCGATCACGTGGTGGAATTGCGAGCGCACCTCGCCCTTCGCCTCGAATCCGCTCGGCCAGTGCACGATCGTCCCGTTCCGCGTGCCGCCCCAGTGCGACGCCACTTGCTTCGTCCACTGGTACGGGGTGTCCATCGCGTGCGCCCAGCCCACCGCGTAGTGGTTGTAGGCATGCGGGCCGCCGAAGGCTTCGATGTTGCCGGCCATCATCTCGACCGTCTCCATCGCCATGGCGCCGTTCAGCGTGAAGTACTCGTTGAACGTCCCGTTGATGGTCCCCTCGGCGCTCGCCCCGTTGTCGCCGACGATGTAGTAGACGAGCGTGTCCCCGAGGACGCCGAGGTCCTCGAGCGCGTCGATGAGCCTGCCGACCTGGTGATCGGTGTGCTCCATGAAGCCCGCGTACACCTCCATCTGTCGCGCGAGCACGGGCTTGAGGTCCTCGGGCATGTCATCCCAGGCGGGGATCTCTTCGGGGCGCTCGGTCAGCTCGGCGTCCTCCGGGATGACCCCGAGCTCCTTCTGGCGGGCAAAGATCTGCTCTCGCAGCCGGTCCCAGCCTTCGTCGAAGGCGCCCTTGTACTTGTCGGACCACTCTTCCGGCACATGGTGGGGGGCATGCGTCGCGCCCGGCGCGAAGTAGACGAAGAACGGCTTGTCCGGCATCAGCGCCTTCTGCTGGCGCATCCACGAGATCGCGCGGTCGGCGATGTCCTCGGTGAGGTGGTAGCCCTCCTCGGGCGTCCGGTCGGGCTCCACGGGAGTCGTCCCCTCGTAGAGCGCCGGGAAGTATTGGTTCGCCTCGCCGCCGATGAAGCCGTAGAAGTACTCGAACCCGCCGCCGCCGCTCGGCCAGCCCTCGAACGGTCCCATCGGGCTCGTCTGCCAGACCGGGACCTCGTGGCACTTGCCGAACTGCGCCGTCGCGTACCCGTTCAGTTTGAGCGTCTCAGCGATCGGAGCGCAGGACTTCGGACGGATCGAGTTGTAGCCGGGCGCGGACGTCGCGAGCTCGGTGATGCCGCCCATGCCCACCGTGTGGTGATTCCGCCCAGTGAGGAGCGCCTGTCGTGTCGGCGAGCAGAGGGCGGTCGTGTGGAAACGGTTGAACCGGAGTCCGGCATCCGCGAGCCGCTCCGCCGCCGGCGTGTTGCACGGGCCGCCGAACGCGCTCGAGGATCCAAACCCCGCATCGTCGATCAGAACGATGAGAACATTCGGGGCGCCGGCCGGCGGTCGCAGTTCGTCGATCGGAGGAAACGTCGCGGCAGGATCCTTCGCATCGAGGATCGTCGCGGGCTTCTGCTCGGGATCGGGGATCGGCAGGACTCGGCGGGGAAGATCCTCAGGCATGTGAGCGAGCTCCTTAGGGTTCGTGTGGGACCCTCGATCATCCCGGGCCTTGGGGTGAACCGTCAACACCTCGCCGGGAGGTTCATCCGGGTGAGGAGAGCAATCCGCCTACACTCGGAGACGTCGTGACACCAACCCAGAGGAGCGTTTCGAGCCTGGGAGAGAGCAACGGGCCGGAGAACATGCGTTGGGTCCCGCCGGCCGAGTTCCTGATGGGCTCCGAGGACTTCTATCCCGAAGAGGGCCCTGTTCGCAAAGTCCAGGTCGGAGGCTTCTGGATGGACGAATATCCGGTCACTGCCGCCGACTTCCGCCGGTTCGTGCGCGAGACGAAGTACGTGACCTACTGCGAGCGGCCGCTCGACCCCGCCGACTATCCGGACGCGGATCCCGATCTCCTCGTCCCGGGCTCGCTCGTCTTCCGCAAGACCCCTGGCCCGGTCGACCTCCGCGATTTCAGGAACTGGTGGGAGTACGTGCCCGGGGCCTACTGGAAGCGCCCCGAGGGGCCGGGCAGCACGATCAACGGGCGCGACCGCCACCCGGTCGTCCAGGTCTCGTTCGAGGACGCCGAGGCGTACGCAACCTGGGCCGGCAAGGAGCTGCCGACGGAGGCCGAGTGGGAGTACGCGGCGCGCGGTGGGCTCGAGGGCGCCGTGTTCGCCTGGGGCGACGAGCACTTCCCGGACGGAAGGGCGATGGCGAACACGTGGCAAGGAGAGTTCCCCTGGCAGAACCTGAAGCTCGACGGGCACGAGGGCACGTCTCCTGTCGGCTCGTTCCCGCCGAACGGCTTCGGGCTCCGCGACATGACGGGAAACGTCTGGGAGTGGACGACGGACTTCTTCGCGCCGCACGACCGCGGGGAGACGAATGCGTGCTGCGCCCCCCAGGTGCTGCCGGGTGAGACCTTTCCGCGACGCGTGATCAAGGGCGGTTCACACCTCTGTGCTCCCAATTACTGCCTGCGCTACCGCCCGGCGGCACGACAGGGCGAGGCAATCGACACGTCCACTGGACACATCGGGTTCCGCTGCGTCGTCCGGCCCGCCTAGCTACGTGGGCGCCGCGTGCGGCTGGGTTTTCGGGATGCGCTGAGCGAGGAAGAGCGCGAGGAGTGCGATCAGGGCGAGGATCGCGAGGGCCGAGCGAAGGCCCACGATCCTGGCTTCCTGGTACGCCTCGAGCGCCGCGTCGGCCGTCGACGAGCGAGCGCCGGCCTCGTCGAGCGCCTCCTTCAGGTCGGCATCCGAGATGAACGGCACGCCGCCGGCGAGCTCGACCTGCGCCTCCGCCTTCACCCGGTCCGGAATCGCCGAGCTCTGTTGGATGTTCGTCGCGAACGAGGTCGCGAGGGTTGCGAAGAGGAACGAGCCTGCCAGCGCGGTGCCGAGCGAGGCGCCGAGGTTCGTCGCAGTGTTCTGGATCCCGCCCACCTCCGGGCTCTCGTCGTCCGGCACCGCGGAGACGGTCACCGCTCCGAGCTGCGAGGCGAGGGCGCCGATCCCGAGCCCGATCAGGAGCATGGGCACGAAGACGATCTCGGGGCCGGCATCGGGGTCGAGGCCCGCGAGCAGCACGACCGCGCCCAGCAGCAGGGCGAAGAGGCCGAGCCGCACGACGAGGCGGGGCGAGATGTTCGGGAACACGCGCGGGATCCCCAGCGCGGCGACGAGGAGCGTCAGCGAGAGCGGCAGCAGGCGCACCCCGGTGTCGAGCGCCGAGAGACCGAGGCAGACCGAGAGGTAAAGCGGCACGACGAAGAAGACGCCCGCCTGGATCAGGAACTGGAAGAAGAACATGAGCAGCCCGCCGCTGAGCTGCTTGTTGCGGAGCATGGCGGGACGAATGAGCGGCTCTCGACCGCTCTTCTCCATCCGGGCCTGCCAGCGGAAGAAGACCCAGATCACGAACAGGCCGGCCAGGATCAGCCAGATCGACGGCGAGAGGTTGGCCCACGAAGGGCCGTCGGGCTTCGGGGCGATCCAGCCCCACTCGCTGGTGCGGAGGACGCCGAAGACGAACAGCCCGAGCCCGAGGGCGGAGAGCACGGCGCCGACGAGGTCGAGTTTGGGACGCTTCTCGACCGGCGCGTCCGCGATCCTCCGGGTGAGGAGGAGGATGCCGAGGACGACGACGACTTCCCCGGCGAACACCCAGCGCCACGAGAAGTACGTCGTGCAGAAGCCTCCGATGAGGGGCCCGACCGCGACCGCAACGGCGCCGGCCGCTGCCACCATCCCGTAGGCGGCGGGGCGCCGCGCCTGCGGGAAGTTCCCGGCTACGAGGGCGACGATCGCCGGCATGATCAGCGCCGCGCCGACGCCCTCCAGGAAGGACCAGCCGAACAGAAGGACGGGCAGGCTCTGCGAGATCGAGGTCGTGAACGACCCGCACCCGTAGATGACGCAGCCGAGGGCGAAGGCGCGCTTGCGCCCGATCATCGCTCCGATCTTCGCGCCGACGATCATCAGCGACGCCATCACGAGCGTGTACGCGGTGATCGCCCCCTGAATCCCGGTCACGGTCGTGCCGACGTCCTCGGCGACCGTCGCGATCGAGACGTTCATCACCGAGCTGTCGAGCGTCATCAGGAACTGGCCCGCCGCCAGCGTCAGCAAGACCAGCGTCGCCCCGCCCGCGCGCGGGGCCGGTGCCGTCTCGGAGTTCGCGGTCACAGAAGCCATCCTCTCGTAGTCCGGAGCTCTCCACCGTCTCTTGTTGTCGGGTGATCCGTCATCACCCTCGGGCGACAATCACCTGGGTGACCTGGAACTGGAGATCACGTCACGTTCGGCGGATCGGCGGCGGAGTGATCGCACTCGCCGTCATCGTGGCGACGTTCGTCTTCGTCCTACCGCAGATCGCGGACTACGGCGAGGTCTGGGACGTCGTCACGGAGCTCTCGTGGCCGAGGATCGGCGTGCTCCTCGTCGTGACCGTCCTCAACCTGGCGACGTACGCACCACCCTGGATGGCGGCGCTCCCCGGGCTCAGCTTCAGGAACGCCTTCGTCGTGGCGCAGTCCACGAGTGCCTCGACGTACATTGCCCCGGGAGGCCCGGCGGTCGGCATCGCGCTCGGGTACGGGATGCTCCGGGCCTGGGGGTTCCGGCGGCGATCGGTCACGCTCGCGGTCACGCTGACCGGCATCTGGAACCAGTTCGCGCTGCTCGGGTTTCCGGTCGTGGCGCTCGTGCTCCTCACGATCGCCGGCGAGAGGCATCCGCTCCTGCAGACGGTCGCCCTCATCGCGCTCGCCGTGTTCGCGGTCGCCGCCGGGTCGTACTTCAGCGGGCTCTCGAGCCGCCGGCTCGCGCGCTGGGCGGGCAACCTCAGCGCGCGGATCGCAACGTGGGCGTTGCGGCTCGTGCGCCGCGGGCCTGCCTCGTGGACGGGCGAGACCTTCGCCGAGTTCCGCGCCGAAGCGGCCGGGCTCCTCCGCCGTCGCTGGCACGTGCTCACGGCGGCGACGCTCGCCGGCCACCTGACGGTCTTCCTCGTCTTGCTCACGTGTCTTCGCGTCTTCGACGTTCCGGGCTCCGACGTGAGCGTGGTCGAAGCGTTCGCCGCGTGGGCGCTCGTCCGCCTGCTCGGCGCGATCCCGATCACTCCCGGGGGCCTCGGCATCGTCGAGCTCGGACTGACGACGGCGCTCGTCGGGTTCGGGGGCGACAACGCTGAGGTCGTGACCTCGGTGCTGACCTACCGCTTCCTCACGATCGTCCCCACGCTCGTCCTCGGGCTACTCGCCGGCGCCACCTGGAAGCGCCACCACCCGAGGTCGGAACTCGATTCCGGCCCATGACCGGTGTAGTGTCAGCGACCGATGGCCGAGACGACGGCTGCTTCGGTTTCCGCGCCGCCGGAACCGTCTCTGAAGCGGCGCCTCGTCCGAATCGTCGTCTGGCTCGTGATCGTGGCCGCCGTCGGAGGCGTCTTCAGGCTGCTCGGCGTGGACGTCTGGGACTGGCTGAAGGACGTCTGGGACACGATCAACGACATCTCGATCGGGTACCTGATCGCGGGCTGCTTCTTCCAGACCGCGCAGACGTGCCTCAACGGACTGGCCTGGGTGTACATCCTCCGCGCCGCGTACCCGGACGCGGGAGTCAAGATCGGGACGATCCTCGCAGCCTATGCGGCGAACGTCGCGCTGAACGGCGTTCTTCCGGCGAACATGGGCACGCTCGTCATGCTGGTCATGTTCCTCGCGATCGTGCCCGGCTCGACGTTCCCCGGGATCCTCGCCGGGTACCTCGTCCACAAGATCTTCTTCACCGTGGTCGGGGCGCTGGTCTACCTGTATCTGTTCCTGACGGTGCCGGGCTCGTTCGACCGAGAGCTCGGCGGTACCGTCGACCGGCCGGCCCTGACGGCGATCATCGTCGTCGGCGGGATCCTGCTGATCGTCATCCTCATCCGGATCTTCTGGCGTTGGGTGAAGACCCTCTGGGCGAAGGCGAAGGTCGGCGGCGTCATCCTCAGCCGGCCGAAGGACTACTTCTTGAAGGTGTTCCTGCCCCAGACCGCGGGCTACGCGGCCAGGCTCGCGGTGATCGCGGTCTTCCTCGCGGCGTACGGCATTCCGGTCACGTTTCACTCCGTCATGGCCGTCACGGGCTCGAACTCGATTGCGAACGTGACCGCGGTGACGCCTGGGAGCGTCGGCGTGACCCAGGCCGCGAACGTAGCCGCGCTCCGGGACTACACCGATCCGGAGACGGCGACTGCGTACTCGATCTCCCAGCAGCTCGTCACGACCGCCTGGAACATCGTCTTCGCGATCATCATGGTCGCGGCGTTCTTCGGCTGGACGGGCGGCAGGCTCCTGATCGGCTCGTCGTACGTCGACGCGAAACAGAAGGCTGCCGAGATGCGCGCCGAGCGTAAGCGCAAGAAGGAAGAGGACTAGGCCACGGGCGAAGCCTTCGTGTGGGGCGCGGTCGGCGCTTCGTCGCTCGTCCTGGGTGGATTCCTGGCCCTGACCGTGGGGATGAGCCGCCGTGTGCTCGGCCTCGTGATGGCGTTCGGCTCCGGCGTCCTGATCAGCGCCGTCGCCTACGAGCTGGTCGGCGACGCGGTGCAGGAAGCCGACCGTGGCGTGAGCGTCGCGGCTGGACTGTTCGCCGGCAGCGCCGTCTTCTTCGTTGGCGACACGTTGATCGACAGGCTCGGGGGCGAGCACCGCAAGGACGCGGGCGGCAAGCAGGTGACCGGCAGCGCGCTTGCGATCGTGCTCGGCATCGTCCTCGACGGCATCCCCGAGTCGGTTGTGATCGGGCTCGGACTGCTCGAGGGATCCGCGCCCAGCGCGGCCGTCATCGTCGCCGTCTTCCTGTCGAACCTGCCCGAGGCGGCGGCAGCCTCGGCCGGGCTTAGTCGGTCAGGCTGGCGCACGGCGCACCTGTATGCGCTGTGGGGCGGAGTGATCCTGGTCTCGGGGCTCTCCTCGCTCGCGGGCTACGCGTTCTTCGGAGACGCATCAGGCGATGTCCTCGCGTTCATGAGCGCCTTCGCGGGCGGCGCGATCCTGACGATGCTGGCCGACACGATGATGCCGGAGGCCTTCGCGCAGGGCGGCAAGCTCGTCGGAGTCTTCACAACGCTCGGGTTCGCGCTCGCATTCGCAATCAGCGCGTTGGAATGAAAGACTCCGTGCTCCCACGACCCGGAGAGGAGACCTGGCGATGAAAGAACACGGATTCGGATGGCTGGCCGGGATCGTCGTCCTCATCGGGGTCGGCATGCTGATCGGGTTCGTGATCTGGAGTCGCGCGATCTACGCGTTCGGCGTGTTCGGCGCGTTCCTCGTCTTGGCCGTAGCGTTGCTCATCTTCGGCTGGGTGTACGACCGGCGGCTGGCCCAGAAGTACCCGGACGACAGCGCGTAGGAGGCCAAACCCTCCCAGCTAGCGGACGCGCTGCGGCAGCTTCTTGAGCTCGAACGCCGTCAGCACCTGGTAGATCCCGCTGGCGACCGCCCAGGCCCCGGTGAGCGTCACCAGGAGCGCGATCGTCTGGCCCGGTCGCCTCATCGCCCAGACGCCGATCGGCACCTCGAGCAGCCCGAGGACCAGCATGTGCCACCAGTTCGGCACGTGGCGGTTCGTGATCGCGCCGACGATGTGCAGGAGGCCGAGCGAGAGCACGAAGATGCCGATGAAGACGCCGACCGTCTGCAGTCCCTTGTCGGGCCATGCGATGAGAGCCACGCCGGCAACCATCGCGATCACTCCGGCGCCGAGGTTCGACCAGCGCCCGCTTCCGTCGAGCGACGGCGTGACCGCCAGCCACGCTCCCTGGAGGACGAAGAGCACGCCGACGAATGTCCCGAGGCTGTCCACGGACCAGTCGATGGTCAGGATCAGCGCGCCGAAGACGATCGACGAGATGCCGGCGAAGAGGAAGATCCACCAGCTCCGTGACGCCTCCTCGGCGTCGGCCCGCCCGAACTCAGCGCGTTCGTTGAGCGGGTTCATCAGCATCGACGCACCTCCGTCTCGCTCGAGGCGAGTCTAGTCGGCTCGTTTGGCACGAAGCAGTTGCTCGATCTCGGCCAGCCGCTTCTCGACTTCGATGATCGTCTCGTGCGCCTGGGCCGCCGTCTGTCGGCTGACGAGCAGCGAGGCGACGATGCCCGTGAGCAGCGAGAGTGACGCGAAACCGATGATCATGAGCCCGGTGGCGACGAAGCGGCCGCCCGCGGTTGTTGGCACCACGTCGCCGTAGCCGACGGTCGTCACAGTGGAAACCGCCCACCAGAGGCCGAGCCCGACCGTCGGGAAGTCCTTGCGGTCGACGAGCCACATCACGACGCCGAAGGCGACGACGAGTGTCGTGATGCTTGCGACGACGAACCAGAGGATGCGGCCCGTCTCGAACGAGCGTTGGATTCGCCGCTCGGCGAAGCGCATCAACGGAGTCGACACGGCGCTCAGCTAAGCAGCGAGGCAGGACGGTGGGCTCCGCCCGACCGAGGTCTAGTCCTGCTCCTCCCAGAAGTCGTCCGAGCGCATCTTCCAGAAGGCGTAGCCCGCCATCACGAAGAGAGCGACCCCGCTGAGTGCGATCAACGTGATCCAGAGGTTCCCGAGGGCGAGGACGGCGAGCGGCACGTGAGTGAGCATGTCGCGCTCGGCTTCGCCTGTCAACGTAGAGCCGGCGACGTCGCGTGCCCCTGGTTTCCTTTCCGGTCGAGAGATGGGCCGGTGGAACCTCCTCGAGCGACGGGTCGCGCGGTTCCTCAGCGAGCCTCCCTCGGTGCGGGAGGCTGCAGGCGTGATCGTCACGGCCACGGTCGTCGTGGTCCTCGGCGCAGGTTTCCTGATCACCCTCGTCGACGAGGAGGAGTATCCGAACCTCGGGGTCGCCGTGTGGTGGGCGTTGCAGACCGTGACGACGGTGGGCTACGGCGACGTCACTCCCAAGGAGGTCAGCGGGAGGATCGTCGCGGGTGCTGTGATGCTCTACGGGATCGCCTTCATCGCGATCGTCACTGCGCTGATCACCTCGACCTTCGTGGCGCGAGCAGCACAGGAGCACGAGGCAGCGCAAGCGAGGGAGGACCTCAGCGACCGGGAGCTCATAGAAAGGCGCTTCGACGAGCTCGAGCAGAAGCTGGACGCGATCGCCGCCGCGCGGGGGCCCGAAGGCGCCGGGCGTTAGCGATGGGCTGCCTCGGCGGCCTGCTCGTCGTCTTCGTCGGCACGGCCTGGCGCAGGCGACAGGAGCCTGACGAGGTCCGGGCGGCCCCAGCGCCCCTTCCAGGCTCGGCGATGTGGGCCTCCCTGCGGAGCTTCGACGAGCACGCGCGCGACGGCGTCCGGCGCGCCATACCGCTGGCCGCGCTCATGTACCTCTTCCAGCTCGACGGCGGTCGCGACGCGTTCTGGACCTTCTTCGCCGCCTACCTCGTCCTCCTCACCCCCGGCAAGAACCCGAAGGACCTGGCTGCCGTGCGCGTCGGGACCACGCTGCTCG
>DASTYD010000078.1:0-4908 GCA_035765175.1 Gaiellaceae bacterium | reverse complement strand
ACACTGAGACCGATCAGGAGGAGGCCTACGTGGGGCGTGTGCTCTTCCTGCGGCTCATCGTTGCGACTGTGGCAGTCGGCGCGCTGACTTCGGTCGCCGGCGCGTCGGACTCCAAGCCGAGGCTGCGCGTGAGCACGCTGGGCGAGGGCACGGTTGGGAGCCGTGATGGACGAGTCGACTGCGGCCCGCGCTGTTCTGTCCGCTACCGGCGCGGGGCGGTCGTCTCGCTTCGAGCGACACCGGACCCCTTCTTCGCGTTCGACCACTGGGGTGGGCGCTGCGTGGGCAGCGCCCCGAGGTGCTTCGTCGCGGTCGATGGGCCAAGAACCGTGAGCGCCACCTTTGTCCGCACGACCGCGCACCTGTCGCTCACCGTGAGCGGCCCGGGGTCGGTGACGAGCGTCCCGCCGGGGATCGTCTGCGGCCGGGCCGGAGACCAATGTTCAGCCGACTTCCCGGCCGGGACGCAGGTCACGCTGACCCCCGCGGCGCGCCCGGGTGGGCTGTTCGGCGTCTGGAGCGAGCCCTGCCGAGGTGCGGCGAACAACCCGTGCACGTTGGTCGCCGACGGTGACGTCGACGTCTTGGCCGCATTCGGTCATGACGATCCCGATCCGGGCCAGCCGCGGTTGACGGTCGTCCCCGACGGCTCGCACGTGACGAGCAATCCACCCGGCATCGACTGTCCGCCGACCTGCGAGGCCGAGTTCCCGACCGGCACGCTCGTGACGATCCAGGGCAACATCTCGAAGTGGAACGGGCTCTGCGTCGGCGTCGTCGGCCAGTGCGCGATCATCCTCGACAACTCCGACGGCACGGGCACCGGAGGCCCGCCGCCGCCACCGCCGCCGAGGCGACTCGGCATCAACGTGTCCGTCTCGGGCCCGGGGATGGTTCAAGCAGCAGGAGGGATTCGCTGCGGCCGCACGACGCTGTTCGACTGCGAGGGCCTCTTCGCCGAGGGCTCGACCGTCGTCCTCAAGGCGACTCCCGGGCGCCGGGGCCGGTTCATCTTCTGGAGCGGCTTCTGCGCGGGCAAGAAGAAGCAGTGCACGCTGCGCGTGACCGCGCCGAAGACCGTTCAGGCCCTCTTCCGCCGACGCCGCTGACGCGACTTCGATGCGGTTCGTCAAGGCGCTTGCGGTCATCGTCCCCCTGGTCGTGGCGGGCTTGGGCCTGGTCTACACGCTGCGCCCGAGCCTGAAGCCGTGCGTCGGAGCGTCCGACGCGCAGTTCACCGGCGTCCCGGTCTTCCCGCACGTCCGTTTTCACGACCACCTCTTCCGCTCGGGCGCCTCTCGAGCGGACATCCGCAACGAGCCCAACATCGTTGGCGCCGAGGTTCGCTTCAGCTACAGGACCCAGGACCTGCGCGGCGCGAAGCTGCCGATCACGTGGTCGCTCGTCTCGATCGAGAAGGACGGGACGCTCGGAGCGGTCGTCCGCGGCCAGGACCGCGCCCTCGCGATGCTCGTCACCCCGGACTCGTGCTCCGAGACCGGCGGGAAGGACCTGTTCGTCCCGATCCCGGATCCGCGGAAGCGGTACCGCGTCGTCTTGGAGCTCTATCGCGAGCGCACGTTCCGGGACCGCCTCGCCCTCGAGGAGACCCCGATCTTCAGCGGCTGAACCAGTCTTCCCGGCTCAGCTCGCCCGCCGGAGCTGTTCTTCCACCTGGCGGTAGGCGGGCGATTCCGGAGGAAGCTTGTCGAGGGCAGCGTGGAGCAGGCTTTCGGCATCTTCGTCGCGACCCTGGCGCCGGCGGACGATGCCGAGGTTTGCGATCACCTGCCCCTCGTACTCCTCGTCACCCAGGTCCCGAAGCAGGTGGAGCGACTGCTCGAAGTGCTCAACGGCCACGGGGACCCCGCCGTCGGTGTGAACGAGAGCAAGAGCCAGGTTGTTGAGCGTCAGCGCCTCGGCGCGCCGGTCACCGATGCCACGCACGATCGCGAGCGCGGCGCGATGCTGCTCGACGGCTCGTTCGTGAGCGCCTTCCCGCCGAAGCTGCGCGCCGAGCTCGTTGAGTCGGTGCGCCTCGCCGCCGCGGTCGACTTCGGCCGGCGCCGGTCTTCTGTGGTGATTCTCCACGAAGGCATGGGCCCGCCGAGAAGCGCCGTTTGCGTACCGCTTCAGGTGTTCCCGAGGGGCGAGCTCGTCCAAGCGCGCCTTTCCGCTCCGGGAGACCCGTTCGATCGACGCGGCGCCCACACGAAACGCACGTTCGACCCGGTAGCGGCGCTGGAGCCAAAGCGCTCCGGCCACGACCCCTCCCACGAACGCGAGGACGAGGGAGACGAGCAGTACTACGCCGAGCCCGAGAGCCCACAAGAACCCGGCGAGCAGGAACCAGATCCCCGCGAATGCGAGGACGCGAGAACGGAGCTGCTCGCGATCGATCGACCGCCCGAATGACCGTGACCACGACACTGGGCTTGCGGTTCGTAGAGTAACTGGCCTTCCTCCTTCCGAATCGAAACCCTTCGCCACGGTCACAGACGTTCCTCCCGGGCTGGTCGCGTAACCACACAACAGTTCTATTTGCGGTCTCGCGCAGGCGCGGGGATACTGACTCCTCTATCCGCCACGAGGCGGGTTGTTGCAACGAAGAGGGGAGGCAGGAATGCGTCTTAAGCGCCTAGTACGGATCCTCCCGCTTGCCGCGATGGCGCTCGTGCTCGTGGCGGGCTGTGGTGGAGACGACAGTGGCGGAGGCGGTGGAGGCGGCGAGCTCGTCTTCGGAACCGCCTCGGATCCAGTGGTGCTCGACGGCGCGCTCGTGTCGGACGGCGAGTCGCTGCGCGCGCTGGACCAGATGTTCGAGGGCCTCGTCACGTTGAAGGAGGGCAGCACCGAGGTCGTCCCAGGGCTCGCCGAGTCGTGGGAGTCGAACGCCGACGGCACGTCATGGACCTTCAAGCTGCGCGACGGCGTGAAGTTCCACGACGGTACGGACTTCAACGCCGAAGCGGTGTGCTTCAACTTCGACCGTTGGTACAACTTCAAGGGTCCATTCCAGCTCGAGAGCGCGACGTACTACTGGCAGACGGTCTTCGGCGGCTTCTCCGACAAGAAGAAGCCGAGCCTCTACAAGAGCTGTGAGGCGACCGACGACACGACCGTCGTCCTCAACCTGACGAAGCCGTCCGCCTCGTTCCTCGGCGCGCTGGCGCTGACCAACTTCACGTTCGCGAGCCCCGACGCGCTCCAGAAGTACGGTGCGGACGAAGGCTCGGTGGACGAGGAGACCGGCTTCAAGCCGACGGGCACCTACGGCACCGAGCACCCGACGGGCACCGGCCCGTTCAAGTTCGAGTCGTGGACCCGCGGCGACAGGCTCGTGATGGTGCGCAACGACGACTACTGGGGCGAGAAGGCGAAGATCGAGAAGCTGATCTTCAGGCCGATCTCGGACAACGCAGCCAGGCTCCAGGCGCTCCAGAACGGCGAGATCCAGGGCTACGACCTCGTCGAGCCGCAGGACATCCAGACGATCGAAGGCGACGACAATCTTCAGATCCTCGACCGGCCGGCGTTCAACGTCGGCTACGTGACGATCAATCAGAAGGTCAAGCCCTTCGACAAGCTCGCGGTGCGGCAGGCAGTCGCCGCCGGTCTCGACCGCGAGGCCGTCGTGAACAACTTCTACGCCGGGCGTGGCGATGTGGCGACGCAGTTCATGCCGTCGTCGCTGTTCGGGTACGCGGACGACGTCATGAAGTACACGTACAACCCGCGCAAGGCGAAGGCGCTCCTCGCGAGCGCGGGCGTCCAAATGCCGCTCCAGGTCGACTTCTGGTACCCGACCGACGTCTCACGGCCGTACATGCCCGACCCGAAGCGGAACTTCGAGGCCTTCGCGGCGAGCCTCAACAAGTCCGGCTTCAAGGTCGTGCCGCACAGCGCGCCGTGGAGCCCGGACTACGTGGGCCGGGTCAACGACGGGAAGGCTGGCGCTCTCAACCTCATCGGCTGGACCGGCGATTACGGAGATCCCGACAACTTCATCGGGACCTTCTTCCAGCAGCCGAGCACCCAGTGGGGGTTCGAGAACCAGGCGATCTTCGACAAGCTCGACCAGGCCGAGGTGGAGACGGACGAGGCAAAGCGGACCGCGCTCTACCAGGAGGCGAACCGGCAGATCATGAAGTTCCTCCCGGGAGTCCCCTACGTCAACACGGAGCCCGCGCTGGCGTTCGCGGCGGACGTCAAGGGGTACGTGCCGAGCCCCGTCTCGCTCGAGCAGTTCTCGAACGTCGAAATCGAATAGTGAGCTGAGGAAATAGACAGCCGGCGGACGTAGATGTTCAAGTTCATCGTCCGCCGGCTGTTGCTTCTGGTTCCGGTTCTGATCGGGCTTTCGATCCTGGTCTTCGTCTGGATCAGGGCGCTCCCCGGCGGGCCTGCGGAGGCGCTCCTCGGTGAGCGCGCGGACCAGGAATCGATCGAGCAGATCCGGGAGCAGTACGGGCTCGACAAGCCCGTCTACGTTCAGTACTTGGAGTACGTCAGGACGACGGCGCAGGGCGACCTGGGCACGAGCGTCACGACGCGCAGGCCGGTTACCGACGAGCTGAAGCAGCGCTTCCCGGCGACGATCGAGCTCACGATTGCGGCGATGCTGTTCGCGGTCACGCTCGGAATCCCGCTCGGGTTCGTGGCGGCAAAGCGCTACGGGACGGCCATCGACAGCGCCAGCTTGTTCGTCTCGCTCTTAGGAGTGTCGATCCCTGTCTTCTTCCTGGCGATCATGCTCAAGTACGTCTTTGCGGTGCAGCTCGGATGGTTACCCACGGTGGGCCGGATCTCGGCCACGATCGACATCGAGCACCCGACGAACTTCTATCTGATCGACTCGCTTCTCGCGGGCGATCTGAACGCCTTCTGGGACGTCTCGCAGCATCTGAT
>DASTYD010000077.1:0-3433 GCA_035765175.1 Gaiellaceae bacterium | reverse complement strand
CGCACGGCCTTCGTCGCGACCGAGGGCTTCGAGCACGTCCTCAACCTGAGGCGCCAAGCCCGGGCTCACCTCTACCGGCTCTGCGAGCGCCACGCCGAGCCGCTCGTCCCGCTCGAGCGCTGCGTCGGAGTCGACGAGCGCATCGGGCCTGAAGGCGTGGTGCGTCCACTCGACCTCGACTCCCTGCCCAAAATCAACGCCGAGGCGGTCGCCGTCTGCCTGCTCTTCTCGTTCCGCGATGCGAGCCACGAGCGCGAGCTCGCCGCCGAGTTGAGGCGCCGGTTGCCCGACGCGAGGATCGTCGCGTCGCACGAGGTCGCACCGGAGTTCCGCGAGTACGAGCGTGCCTCGACGACTGCGATCGACGCCTACCTCGGGCCGACGCTCGCGGGGTACCTCGACCGCCTTGCGACGAGCTGCGCCGAGGCGGGGCTCCCCGAGCCACTCGTGATGCGCTCCTCGGGAGGCGTCGCGACGATCGCGGAGGCCGCGGCCCATCCCGCCTTCGCGCTCCTTTCCGGCCCCGCCGCCGGAGTCGTCGGGGCCGCGATGGCCGCAGGGAGCGCCGGGGTCGAGAACGCGATTTCCCTGGACATGGGCGGGACCTCGACGGACGTCGCACTGATCAGGGACGGAAAGGCCCAGCGCACCTCCGAGCGCGACGTGGGCGGATTTCCGGTGCGCCTGCCGAGCGTCGACCTGCAGACGGTGGGCGCCGGCGGCGGCTCGATCGCCTGGGTGGACGAGGGCGGCGCGCTGCGCGTGGGGCCGGAGAGCGCCGGCGCCGAGCCCGGTCCGGCCTGCTACGGGAAGGGCGGGGCGCGGCCGACGGTCACCGACGCGAACCTGTTGCTGGGAAGGCTCCCGCAACGGCTGGCCGGGGGGCTGACGCTCGATCGTGCCGCTGCGGAGCGGGCGCTCGGCGAGATCGACCCGGCGGCCGTCGTCGCAGCCGTCAACGCGGAGATGCTGCGCGCCCTGCGCGTGGTCTCGGTCGAGCGGGGACACGATCCGCGCGACTTCGCCCTCGTCGCCTTCGGAGGAGCGGGGCCGCTGCATGCCTGTGAGCTCGCCGAGGAGCTCGGGATCGAGACCGTGCTCGTGCCCGAGAGCGCAGGCGTCCTGTCGGCGCTCGGCCTCGCCGCAAGCGAGGAGCGCCGGGACCGCGTCCAGTCGTACGTCGTGCCGCTGGACGAGGCAGGCGAGTTGCCGCCGCACGGCGAGGCGGAGCTGCGCTACGCGGGGCAGTCCTTCGAGCTGACCGTCCCGCTCGGCGACGACCTGGTCGGATCCTTCCACCGGGCGCACGAGGAGCGGTACGGCTACGTCGACCGAGACCGCCCGATCGAGCTCGTCGCCGTCCGCACGGCGGAGACCCGCGCGGGCCCGGCAATCGAGCCGCGCGGGTCGACCCAAGAAGACGTAGCCGGCCCGGCCGTGCTGGAACTAGACGGGTCGACCTGCTGGCTCCCCGTTGGGTGGGTGGGGGCTAGGGATGGTGCCACGTGGAGGCTCACGCGATCGTGAACATTCAGCTCCAAGTTCTCGGCAGCGCACTCCGCTCGGTCGCCGAGGAGATGGGCGCCGTACTCGTCCGCTCCTCCTTCTCCGCCAACATCAAGGAGCGCCGCGACTGCTCGGCCGCCCTCTTCGACGAGCGCGGCCGCATGATCGCCCAGGCCGAGCACATTCCCGTCCACCTCGGCGCGATGCCGGACGCCGTCGCAGCGGTCCTGGCCGAAGATCCCCGGCGCGACGACGTCTTCGTCCTGAACGACCCGTACGCGGGTGGCACCCATCTGCCCGACGTCACGCTCGTCTCGCGGACCGACGTCGGCTTCGCGGTCACGCGCGCCCACCACGCTGACGTCGGCGGCTCCGAGCCGGGGAGCATGCCGGCGGGCTCGAGGACGCTCGGCGACGAGGGCGTCGTGATCCCGCCGACCCGGCTCGACGACCACGTGCTCGCGGATCTCGTCTCTCGGATGCGCAACCCGGAGGAACGTCGCGGTGACTTCCGCGCCCAGCTCGCGGCCCATCACCTCGCAGAGCGGCGGCTGACCGAGCTCTGCGAACGCCATGGGCGGGACGGTCTCGTCGCGGCGATGGACGAGCTGTTCGCCTACTCGGAGCGAGTCGTCCGAGCAGCGCTCGCGCGCCTCCCCGATGGGCGCTTCGAGGGCACGGACGTCCTCGAGGCGGTCGAGGACGACCTGCCGATCCGCGTCGCCGTCACGATCGCCGGCGACGAGCTCGCCTTCGATTTCGCCGGCACGGCTCCCCAGCACGACGGCAACCTGAACTGCCCGCTCTCCGTCACGAAGTCGGCTTGCTACTTCGTCACCCGCTGCCTGACCGCTCCGGACCTGCCTTCCTCCGGCGGCGCCTTCGCGGCCGTGACGGTGACGGCGCCCGCAGGGTCGCTCGTCAATGCCGGCCCACCCGCGGCCGTGGCAGCCGGGAACGTCGAGACGTCGTGCCGGATCGTCGACTGCGTCTTCGCCGCGCTCGGTTCCGCGATCCCCGTCCCGGCTCAGGGCCAGGGGACGATGAACAACGTCACGTTCGGGAACGAGCGCTTCACCTACTACGAGACCATCGGGGGAGGCCAGGGCGCCTGCCCCGACGCGGACGGCCCGTCGGCAGTGCACGTGACACTGTCAAACACACTGACCACTCCGGCCGAGGCCCTCGAGCTCGCCTACCCCCTCCGCGTGGAGCGGCACGCTCTCCGACTCGGCTCGGGCGGCGCGGGCCGCCACCGAGGAGGCGACGGCGTCGTGCGCGAGCTCCGCGCGCTCGAGGCCTGCCGGCTCTCGGTGATCTCGGAGCGGCGCCGTCACGCGCCGCGCGGAGCCCAGGGCGGCGAGCCTGGTGCTCCCGGGCGCAACTTCCTCAACGCCGAGGAGTTGCCTGCGAAGGCGACACGGGATCTCGCCGCCGGCGACGTCGTTCGCATCGAGACGCCGGGCGGCGGCGGTTTCGGAACCGACCCACGAGGCGGGTAGGCTCTCTTCGCATGGCCGTCGTCGAAGCGCTGGACCTCCGCCGCACCTATCGCACCCACACGGGCACGATCCGGCGCCGGGCGAAGGAGATCGAAGCCGTGAAGGGCGTCAGCTTCGAGATCCAGAAGGGGGAGCTCTTCGGCCTGCTCGGCCCGAACGGCGCCGGCAAGACGACGACGATCAAGATGCTGATCACGCTCCTCATCCCCACCTCGGGGTCGGCGCGAGTGCTCGGCTACGACGTCGTCAAGGACGCCCGCGAGGTCCGGAAGCGGATCGGCTATGTGTTCGGCGGCGAGCGCGGCGTCTACGAACGGCTCTCGGGCTACGACAACCTGCGCTACTTCGCCGAGCTCTACGGCGTCCCGCCGAAGACCCAGAAGCAGCGGATCGAGGAGCTCCTCGAGCTGGTCGGGCTCAAGGGA
>DASTYD010000076.1:0-14157 GCA_035765175.1 Gaiellaceae bacterium | reverse complement strand
GCGCTCGCACCTCGTTCGAGGACGGGCTCGAGCGCACCATCTCGTGGTACCGCGACAATGAGGCCTGGTGGAGGGCCCCGGAGCGGCGACCGGCAGACGTCTTCTCGTCCTAGGGGCCGGGCCCGCGCAGCTCGGCCTGCTGGCGGCAGCCCGCGAGCGGGGGCTCTTCGTGATCGCGCTCGACCGCGACCCGGCGGCCGTCGGCTTCCGGTACGCGGACCGGCGGGCGATCATCTCCACCGAGGACGAGCAGGGCATCGAGCGCCTCGCGGCTGCCGAAGCGGTCGAGGGCGTCATCGCGCCCGGCATCGACTGGCCGGTCGGGATCGCCGCTCGCGTGGCCGAGAAGATGGGCCTTCCGCATCCGATCGGCGGAGCGGTCGCGAGCCTCGCCGTCTCGAAGCAGAAGCAGCGCGAGCTGCTCGCGGCGGCCGGAGTCGCGCAGCCACGGTGGCAGCTCGCGTCCGAGGCGGAGGACGGGCTGCCGATCCCGTCGGTCGTCAAAGCGCCGGACCGGCAGGGACAGAAGGGTTTGACGCTCGTCCGCTCCGAGGAGGAGCTGCCTGAGGCGATCGCTCGCGCAATCGAGGAGTCGCGCAGCGGCGTCGCCCTCGTCGAGGAGGTCGTCGACGGCCCCGAGGTGACCGTGAACGCGTTCTCGCTGCGCGGCGAGTTCCACCCGCTGACGGTGACCGACCGGCTCACGGCGGAGCCACCGGCCTTCGGGGTCGCGCTCGCCCACGTCTGGCCGAGCGAGGCGGGCGGCGAGGCGGCGAAGGTCGCCGAGTCGGCGGTGAGTGCCCTCGGGATCGAGAACGGCCCGACGTACACCCAGCTCCGGATCGGGCCCGACGGCCCGCAGGTGATCGAGGTCGCCGCCCGCCTCGGCGGCGGTCACGACGCGGAGCTCTGCAAGCTCGCGCTGGGTGTCGACCTCAACGGGCTCGCGCTCCAAGCCGCGCTCGGCGAGTCGATCTGGTCGGCCGCGCTCCAACCGACGCCCGAGGTCGGAGGCGCGATCGTCCGCTTCCTTGTCCCACCTGAGGGCGTGCTGCAGGAAGTCGAGGGGGTCGACGAGGCACGTGTGGTCGAGGGTGTCCACGACGTGCGGATCTACCGCGAGCCCGGCCACGTCTTCGGTCCCTTCCTCCGTGGCGCCGACCGGGCAGGCGCGGTGCTCGCGACGGGCGACTCCCGCGACGAAGCTATCGAGCGAGCTGACGAGGCGGCCGGGCTGATCCGCTGGAATGTCGAGAGGCCGGAGCCCCTGTCTAGCTCTGGCACCTCCGCGCCTGATAGAGCACGCGCCGGCGGCTGAACCATCCAAGCGGCGAGATCTCTCGCGTCTCACGTGCGAGTCGATTCGGCCTGCCACCCTTTACAGGAACGACGTACGCGCTCGATCGACATCCACCCGCGCCGTCCTTGACGAATGCGATCTGGCGGGCGTGAGGAGACCAGGCAGGCCTCCAGTTGGAAGCTGAAACCGGTGAGGCGATGCGTCGCCGATGTGAGCCGTTGCGGTCGATGACCCAGAGTGATATTGGCGGTCCCGTTCGATCGGCCCGGCGGAATGCGATGCGCCTCCCATCCGGAGACCACGATGGAGAGGATCCGCGTGCGACAGTCCTGGGTGCACCTCCTGTCGCGCGAACCAGTCGGATCTTCGGTGGCTCGATCCGGCCAGATGCCTGCTGGAAGAGGAGGAACCTCGCGTCCGGCGACCATCGAGGGTCGAAACCTGCGCTTAGGACGCGCTCCTCACCAGTCTCCAGCGAGAGAATTGCGACGTGCCAGCGCAAACGATCGTCGATTCGGCTGAATGCCAGCGACTTCGAATCGGGGGACCAGGCGAGCGCGTCGCCCGAGTCGGCGATCCTGCGAAGGCCCGTGCCGTCAGGGTTAATGAGCCAAATGCCGTCGCCGAACGTGATCGCGATGGCGCGTCCGCTCGGTGCCCATGCCACGTCGCCGATCAAGTCGCCCGCGTCGAACACCAGACGCTCACTATTGCTACGCACCTCGGCGACCCAAAGCTCGTCCGACGGGCCGATGTCGAACACTGAAGGGACGTACGCCAGTTGTCGCTGGTCTGGCGAAAGCGAAGAGCGGGAGGGGAAGATGTTGTGCCGGGAAAGGACGCGTCTCTTGCCGTCCAAGGTGACTTCGTTGAACGTCAGCCACTCGCTGTAGCGCGCTCTGCCGCTCGCACCGCCAGCCTGGAGGAGTACGGCCACTAGGAGGGCGAGAGCGAGCACGAACCGACGCACATCAGAAACGTAAGCCGAAGCCGTAATGCAGTAGTTGCGGCGCATGGAACTTTCTGTAAGGAGGCGTCGTTACCCTTCGGCGCATGGAAAGCGTCTCATCCAGGCGCGAGACGATGCTCGGCTTCCAGCCACCGGCGATCGGCGACGAGGAGATCGAGGCCGTCGCCGAGACCCTGCGCTCCGGCTGGCTGACGACCGGGCCGCGGTCGGCCGAGCTCGAGCGGCGCTTTGCCGAGTACGTCCAGGCCGAGCACGTGCTCGCCGTGGCGTCCGGGACTGCGGCGCTGCACCTGTCGCTGCTCGCGGTCGGCGTCCAGCCGGGCGACGAGGTGATCACGACGCCGATCACCTGGCCCGCGACCGCGAACGTGATCGTGCATGCCGGCGCGACCCCGGTCTTCGCCGACGTTCGGGACTCTGACCTGAATATCGATCCCGACCGCGTCGCCGAGCTCGTCACCGAGAAGACGAAGGCGATCATGCCCGTCGACCTCGCCGGGCAGCCGGCCGACCTCGACCCGCTGATGAGCCACGGCATTCCGGTGGTGGACGACGCGGCCCACGCGGCCGAGAGCGAGTACCGCGGCCGCAAGATCGGCTCGATCGCCGACGTGACGTGCTTCTCGCTCTACGCGACGAAGAACATCACGTCCGGCGAAGGCGGGCTCATCTCGACGAACGACCCGAGGATCGCGGAGTCGGTCGAGAACCTGCGTCTCATGCGCCGAGGCGACGGCTCGCTCTACGACATCGTCGTCCCCGGCTACAAGGCGAACCTCTCCGACGTGCTCGCCGCGATCGCGCTCGTCCAGCTCGACAAAGTCGAGCAGCACGGGAAGATCCGGCGGCGCCAGTTCGCCGCCTACGACGAGGCCGTCGCGGAGCTCGAGGGCGTCGAGCCGCTCGCCCGCGACCCGCGTGACACGCATGCGTACCACCTCTACGTGGTGCGGATCGACGCCGAGCGGGCCGGCGGCACGCGTGACGAGTACCAGCGGCGTCTCGCCAAGGAGAACCTCGCGACGAGCATCCACTTCCTGCCCGTCCACACGCTCACGGCCTACCGCAACCGCTTGCCCGACCAGGTGCCGCTCCCGATCGCCGAACGAGCCGGCTCCGAGGTCCTCTCACTGCCGCTTTCCCCGGCGCACTCGGATGCCGACATCGCCGACGCGATCGCCGCGCTCCGCCGCGTCCACGACTCGCTGCGATGAACCGCACGCTACGCGTCTCGCTGACGCTCCTGGTCACGGGGCTCTGCACGGCGTACGTCCTCTGGAAGATCGACATCGCCAAGACGATCGACGTGATCGCGAACGCCGACCCGCTCTACTTCGCGCTCGCGCTCGCGATCATGATCGTGACCATCCTCCCGATGGCATGGCGCTGGCAGCTGATGCTCCGCGCGAAGGATGTCGAAGAGGGGATTCCCTGGCTGACGCGAGCATATTTCGTCTCCTACGCCGCCGGCCAGGTGCTCCCGACCTCGGTCGGCGGAGACGCGGTTCGCATCTTCGAAACGGCCCGCCGGCATCCGGGTCACGGAAACACAGCGGCAGCTACCGTGCTGCTCGAACGGGCAATCGGCGGCGCAGCGACGCTCCTGCTTGCCGCCGTCGGCTTCCTGCTCGCCGTCGGCCACTACGACGTCGGGGCGTATCTCTGGATCGAGGCGTTCTTCGTCGTCGCGACGGTCATCTTCGGCTTTCTCCTCTTCTCGCGCCGTGCACGTCCCCTGCTCAAGCGCGGCCGGCCGCTGCTCGCAATCGTCCGCCTCGATCGCCTCGTCAGCCAGGTCTACCAGGCGATGCACTCCTACCGTGACCACGCCGGCGTCCTCGTCGTCGTCTTCGCCGTCACGCTGGGCGTCCAGGCGGTCCGGGTGCTCGCGATCTGGCTGAGCGGCGAGGCGGTGGGGATCGAACTCTCGCCGAGGCCCTACTACGTGATGGGGCCGCTTCTCTTCCTGGTGATGCTCGTCCCGTTCACGCTCAACGGGCTCGCGGTCCGCGAGGCGTTCTTCGTCAGCTTCCTCGGGAACGTCGGCGTCGACGGCGACAGCGCGTTTGCCGCAGGTTTCCTCTTCTTCGTCGTCACCGTGCTCATGGCGGTCCCCGGCGCTGTGATCCTCGCCTGGGAGGGCCTCCGTAGGCCACGCGAAGCTCGTCAGGCCGATGCCTGACGTCTCAGCGGTCGTCGTGACCTACAACGCGGCCCCGTGGATCGAGCGCTCGCTCGGCAGCCTGCGCGGGACCGGCGCCGAAGTGATCGTCGTCGACAACGGTTCGAGGGACGGGACGCTCGACATCGTGCGCGGGAGGTTCCCGGAGGCGCGTCTGCTCGAGCAGGAGAACCGGGGCTTCGGCGCCGGCAACAACGCGGGAATGCGCGTCGCGTCGGGGCGTTACTTCCTGCTCCTGAACCCGGATGCCTGGCTCACCGACGGAGCCCTCCAGAAGCTCGTCGCCTTCGCGGACGAGCACCCGCAGGCGGCCGTCGTCGGCCCGCGCCTGCTGAATCCGGACGGATCGCTCCAGCGCTCGGTCCGCGGGTACCCGACGCCCTGGCGGATCGCCACCGAGTACTTCTTCCTGCGCAAGCTGGCTCCCAGGTCGCGCGCCCTCAACTCGCTCTTCGGCGCAGGCTTCGACCACGAATCGGTGCGCGAAGTGGACTACCTCTTCGGGGCCTGTCTGCTCGTGCGTCGCGAAGCCGTCGATTCGGTGGGCGGCTTCGACGAGGACTTCTTCCTGATGAGCGAGGAGACGGACTGGTGCTACCGCTTCCGCCAGGCCGGGTGGAGCGTGTTCTTCTACCCGGGCGCGGAGGCCTACCACGTCGTCGGCGCGTCGCTCAACCCGGCGCGCTTCAAGGACGTCGTCCGCGGCCATCTGCAGTTCCTTCGCAAGCACCGTGGGGCTCGGGTGGCCGAGCGCGCGAGGCACGTGATGCTCTGGGGTCTTCGGCTCCGCGGCCTGCTCTTCCGCGGTGAACGGGGTCGCGCGTATCGAGAGACTGCCCGGTGGCTCGGGTCAGGCAACACAGCAGCGCTCCTAGAATCGCCCCGGTGAAGGCGATCGTCTTGGACGTCGGCTGGGTTAACGGCCTGGCCGCGATTCGCTCGCTCGGGCGGGCCGGAATCCCCGTCGTGGCGCTCGATCACCGGGCGAGCCCGCTCGGGTTTCGCTCGCGGTACGCGCAGCCGGTTCGCGTTCCCGACCCGGCCGAGGACGAGGACGGCTTCGTCGCCGCCGTCTCCGAGGTCGGCCCGGGCGTCCTCTTCCCGACGCACGACCCGCCCCTGAACGCGCTGGCCAGGCATCGCGACCGCCTCGACGGGTTCCTCTTCCCGTTCCCGTCCTGGGACCGGCTGGAGCCGATCCAGGACAAGCGTCACCAGCTCGAGACCGCGCAGGCGGCGGGCGTCGACATCCCCGAGACGCTCTATCCGGCGAGCGCCGCCGAGGCGGCGCGGATGCCGCTGCCGGTCCTCGTCAAGCCGCAGCATCCCGACGGCTTCAAGCGCCGCTTCGGGAAGCAGGCGTTCCGCTGCGAGACGAAGGCCGAGCTGGAGCGCGCGTACGCCGGCGCCGAGCCGTTCGGCCCGATGGTGCAGGAGCTCGTTCCGGGCGGTGACGAGGAGCTCTACAGCCTCGGCAGCTACCTGCGCGAGGACGGCGAGCCGCTCGGGCTCTTCTCCGGCCGCAAGCTGAAGCAGGTGCCGCCCGAGGTCGGCACGTGCCGGGTCGGCGAGGCACTGTGGGTGCAGGAGGTGGTCGACGCGGGCCTGCGGTTTCTGGGCGGCCTCGGCTTCCACGGCATCTCGCAGGTCGAGTTCAAGCGCGACCCCCGCGACGGGCGCTTCAAGCTGATGGAGATCAACCCGCGGCTCTGGCAGTGGCACGGCCTTGCGGCGGCCTGCGGGGTCGACCTGCCGCTGATCGCGTACCGCGACCTCACGGGGGAGCGGGTCGCACCGGCTTCCATGAACGGCTCGGGCAAGCGCTGGGCGATCTCCGTCATGCCCGGTGAGCGGCCGGCCGTTCCACGGCCCCCGTACGTGGACGCCGTCTTCGCGAAGGACGACCTGCGGCCGGGGCTCGTGCACATGGCCCGCGTCGCGCGGAGCGTTCTCCCGTGATCCCGGAGCGCGTGGAGCGGCGGGCCCGCTGGGTGCTCGATTCGATCGGCGCCCGTGAGGTCGGCATCGGCGACGACGTGCCCTACGACGCCGACGCGTGGGAGCAGGTAGAGCGGGGCGAGCTTCCGGCAGATCACCTCGCCGCCGCGTTCTTCCACCTCGCACGCGTCGAGGAGCGAAACGGGGCCCGCGACGAGCACGACCGCTTTCGGGCGTCGTCCTCCTGCCTCGACCCGCTCGACCCGCCGCTCGAGCACCTTCGCCGTGAGCTCGGAGCCAACGCCCCGCGGTGGGGCGGCGCTCGCTTTGCCGTCGCCCTCACGCACGACGTGGACACGCCTTGGAAGTGGACGCGCCTCGGTTTGAAGGGCGCCGCCGCACGTGCGAAGTCGGACCTCGTACAAGGCCGGGTGCGTTCCGGCTTGCGCGAGCTCCGCGGCCTCGCCGGAGCGCCGTTCCACAAGGCGAGCGGCACCGATCCCTTCTGGAGCTTCGACCGGATCCTGGCCGACGAACGACGTCTGGGCGCCTCGTCCACCTTCTTCCTCATGGCCGACCACGCCCATGAGCTCGACGGGCCCGCGGGCGAGCAGTACGAGGAGCTGCGTCCCCGCATAGTCCAGACGCTCCTCGAGGGCGGCGCCGAGGTCGGCCTCCACGGCAGCTACTCGGCCGCGGGCGATCCCGACAGGATCTCTGCGGAGAAGGAGAGCCTCGAGCAGCTCGCCGGGTCCGTGCAGGGGCAGCGCTACCACTTCCTCCGACTCGACCCGCATCGCAACCTCGGTCAGCTCGAGGCCGCGGGCTTCGCGTACGACTCCTCGCTCGGCTTCAGCGACGCCCTCGGCTTCCGGGCCGGCATCGCGCATCCCTTCCGTCCCTGGGACTTCGAGCGGGAGGCGCCGCGCGAGCTCGTCGAGGTGCCGCTCGCCGCGATGGACGTCACGCTCTCAGCCGAGCGCTACCTCGATCTGAGCGCGAGCGAGGCGGACGAGAGGCTCCAGGGGCTTCTCGACTGGGCGGCGGAGAACGGCGGCGGCTTCGCCGTGCTCTGGCACTCGGAGCAGTACGATTCGGCGCTGCTGCCCGGGTGGGATCGGCTGTACGGGCGGCTCATCGAAGAGGTGCAGCGGCGCGGCGGCGTCTGCCTTCAGGCCGGCGCCCTCGCGGAGGAGGCGCGCGCGTGGCTGTCGTGAGCCAGCCGATCCGGATCTACCGGGCCGGCGTCGGACGGGTCGGCTCCTCGATGCTCTTCCTGGCGCTCGTGCTCTCCGCGCCGGCGCTCCTCGGCCTCGCCCGGCTGCTGCCGGCAGATGGCCTGGGGCTCGCGCTTCGCCTCGCTGCCGCATCCGCCTGCGTGCTGCTCGTGCCCGGCGGGATCTTCGTCCGCGCGATGAGCCGCCCGCACACGTTCGGTGTCACGATCGCCGCGTCGTTCGCATGGAGTCTCGCCGCGCTGGCGGGAGCGCTGGCGATCACCTTCGCCACCGATGGGACGATCGAAACGACGCTCTGGCTGCTCGCGGGCTTCTCCGGCGTCTGCCTCGTGCCCGCGCTCCTCCGCGCGCCGGTCCCTTCGGAGCGGGACGAGCGGATCACCCTGGCCGGGGTCGCCGTGGCCGGCGCGCTGTTCGCCGGCGCGGTCTGGTGGACGGCGAACACGATCTGGGGAGACGCCCTCTTCCACCTCGGCCGAGTGCGGAAGCTCGAAACGTTCGACCTGACGTCGATCAGCGTCGTCAACGAGTTCCGCGACGGGGGGCTCCATCCCGGCTACGCGTTCCCGGTGTGGCATTCAGCCTGTGCGCTGATCGCGAGGCTCGCCGACGTCGATCCCGCAACCGCGCTCCTGCACCTGCCGGCGATCCTGACGCCGCTGGCGGTCGTCCTGGCCTACGCCGCGGGCGCCGCGCTCTTCCGCTCGCCGGGTGCGGGAGTCGCGACCGCCGCCGCCCAGGTCGGCCTGCTCGGCTTCTCGCGGTCGGGAACCGGCTCGTTCGACTTCATGGCCCTGCCGCCGACGGTCTCCCGTGCGCTGATCGCTCCTGCGCTGCTGGCGCTCGTCTTCTCGTTCGTCGGCGGCGGTCGGAGGAGGCAGGTGCTCTCGATCTCGGCGGCCTCGCTGGCGCTCGCGCTCGTCCACCCGACGTACGCCTTCTTCGTCGCGATTCCGCTCCTGGGCTTCCTCTTCGCGCGTGCGATCCTGGCGACGGGGCGGTGGCGGGAGTTGCTGAGAATCGCGGCGACGCTGCCTGCGGTGCTTGCGCCGGCCGGCCTCTTTGCGTTGTGGTTGAAGCCTATCGTGGACGAGACGGTCTCGCACACGCCGGACGCGGCCGAGCGTGCTCGCGTGATCGGCCACTACGCCGGCCAGATCGAGGTTTTCCACGGCCTGCTCAGGCTCGCACCGGAGGCGATCTCGCGGGGTGGCGCGATCACCGTCGCCGGGCTGCTCGCCATCCCGATCGCGGGCCTCGCCGCGCCGAAGCGGTGGGCAGCCTACGTGCTCGGCGGCTCGCTGGCCGTGCTCTGCCTCGTCCTCCTGCCCTGGGCCTTCGACTACCTGACGGACATCGTGTCGGTCTCACAGGGACGACGGCTCGCATCCTTCCTGCCGCTTCCATTCGCGGTGGCGGGCGCGGCGGCCGTGCTCGGGCGCTACCGGTTCGCGGGTTGCCTGGCTGCGTTCGGCGTCGGCGCCCTCCTTCAACTCGTCTATCCGGGCGAGTTCTCCTACTTCCTGATCGAGGGCGGGCCGCCGTGGCCGGTCTGGGTCGGCCTGGGCGGGGCTGCGGTGGCGCTCGTGGCCGGCGCGATCATGCGCAGGAGCGTTCCCATCGCGCCTCCGATCTGGACGGCCGCCGTCGCGCTCTCCCTCGTTGCGCCGGTCGGCCTCGCCGGCTTGGCGTACCTCAAGCAGGACGACCCGGACCGGTTCCGCCTCACCCCCGGGCTCGTGCAGGCCCTGCGCACGGTGGTTCCCCCCGGCAGCGTCGTCTTCTCCGACCTCGAGACGAGCTACCGGATCGAGGCCTACGCGCCGGTCTACGTCTCAGCAGCTCCGCCGGCACACGTCGCCGACACGAAGGACAATTATCCGAAGCAGCGCCGCGATCGGGTCATCCGCTTCTTGAACACCGGAAACGTGGGGATCCCGCGGCGCTTCCACGCCGGTTGGATCGTCGTCGCGAACCGCCGGTTCGACCTCAAGCTCGACCTGCCGAAGGCCTACGAGGACTCGCGCTTCACCCTCTACAGGCTCGGGGGCCGGCCTAGTTCGCGACGGTGAACGCGAACGACGCCTGACCGACGTTCTCCTGCTCGTCCCAGGCTTCCGCCTGCAGGGTGTAGGAGCCGTTCGGGAGGATGTGCGTGTCGAACTGGTGAGCGAGGTAGTACTCGTAGCGGCCGTGACGGTTGGGCCGGTTCTGGTACGTGCCCGGCGCGTAGACGAAGTCGTAGAGCGAGAAGGGGAGCACGTAGCGTCTGAAGTCGACGGCGTTGGTCCAGTGCCACAGCGTTGTCTCGCCTTGGAGGACCCGCCAGCGAATAAATGCGGGTGAGAGGAGCGCTCGCTCCCAGGGGGCCGGAACCGGCATCGGGGATGTGTCGAACGAATCGGCCGTGAGGTCGACGATCCCGCGGACGGCATCCGGCCGGATCGGCTGGCCGGACGAGTAGAACGTGACCCGCGGGATCCGCGGCACGGTGTCGTCGATGTACGGCGCGAGGCCCCCGATCCGCAGCGGGTTGATGTACGTGCCGCTCTTCCACTCGGCTAGGTGGACGTGGCCGGCACCCGGCGCGACGTACCCGACCAACTCGAACTTCCGGATGTATTGCCGCGTGCTCACGACCGGCACGACGTGCCAGTACGAAAGCCGGGGGACACCGCGTCGCCAGGGGATGACCGAGACCGCCGTTCCACGGACGCGGGCGTACCCGGAGGCGACCGCGTAGACCGGCGTGCCGTCCGGTGCCGAGATGTCGACGCCGAAGTGGAATCCCTGCTCGGGGCCGGACAGCCGCGGATCGTTGAAGTACCCGCGAACCGCGTGCTGCTCGTAGAAAGGTCGAATCGGCCATGGGTAGGCAGAGGCCGCGGCGGGCGCCAGGAGCGCCAGCACACCGAGGAGGATCGCGAGCCGCAGGGCGCGTTTCACGCCGAATTTGTACCAGCGCATTTCGCTAGGGTGCTCCGTCAATGGCCGGGCAGGAAACCGTGACGGCGCCGCGCGAGGCCTCCGTCTACGCGGAACCGCGCACCGTCACGGATCTCGAGGAGTGCTACTTCTACCATTCGATGGAGATTCCCGGCTACGGGCTCGTCGAGGGCCCGTGGGATCTCCGCGGCGGCGTCGACGACTACCTCGGCGGGGTCGACCTCCGCGACAAGCGGGTGCTCGAGGTCGGCACGGCGAGCGGCTTTCTCTGCTTCACGATGGAGGGCCGCGGCGCGGACGTCGTCGCCTACGACCTCTCGGACAAGCAGTCCTGGGACGTGGTGCCCTACGCGCAGTACGACCACGAGTCGTTCGACTCCGAGCGACGTGAGCACCTGCGCAAGCTGAACAACAGCTGGTGGCTCGCGCACGGGGCCTTCGAGTCGTCGGCGAAGGTCGTCTACGGGACCGTCTACGAGATTCCCGACGAGATCGGTCGAGTCGACGTTGCCACGTATGGCAACGTGCTGCGGCACTTTCGCGACCCGTTCCTCGCGCTCGAGCGCGGGCTCCGGCTGACGACCGAGACCGTGGTCGTGACCGAGAACCCCTCGCTGCGCTATTCGCTGCCGCAGATGGCGGCAAGCCTGCTCAAGCCCAACATGGCGTTCCTGCCGAACTTTCGACGCGTCCAGCCCCGTGAGTCGTGGTGGCACTTCACCCCCGCCGCGATCAAGCAGATGCTCGGCATCCTCGGCTTCGAGGACACGACGGTGAAGTACCACGTGCAGCGGTTCGAGGGGCGGCGCAACCCGCAGTTCACGGTCGTCGGGCGCCGCACCGTTCCGCTTCCGTAAGCCCTCTGTTGACCGCGTTGGGGCGGGGTGGAATCCTCTGGCTGGGATGGGGAGGGTCTCCTTTCTCGTCGCGGCGCTGTTCGCAACGGTCGCCGTCGGGGCGGGCTCGGGTTCGACGAGCGCACAAACGACTGCGACGAACGGGAAGATCGTCTTCGCGAGCGATCGCGCGGACATTCCGCGGCCCGATGACGTACTGCTCGGGCCGCCGCCGCCACCTCCACCACCGGCGCCTCCACCGCCGCCCCCTCCACCACCGCCGCCCCCGCCGCCTCCGGCTCCCCCATGGGCAATCTTCCTGATGAATCCCGACGGCTCGGCGATCCACCGGATAACCGATTTCGGGCGCAACTGGGATCCGGATTGGTCGCCGGATGGAACGAAGATCGCGTTCTCGTCGCATCGCGACCTGACCCCGTACAACACCGAGATCTACGTGATGGACGCGGACGGGAGCAACGTCGTCCAACTGACGTACAACACCGCTATCGACGGCGATCCCGACTGGTCGCCGGACGGCGACAAGATCGTCTTCACGTCGTCCCTTGGCGGTGAGTACGAGTTGTGGGTCATGAACGCAGACGGCACCGACCTCCATCGACTCCGGGAGGCTCCTGGATTCGAGAGCCACGCGGCCTGGTCGCCCGACGGCTCGGCGATCGCGTTTGCGGGCGGCACCTATCCGCCGCCACCGCCGCCGCCGCCCGCTCCGCCGCCACCTCCACCGCCGCCGTTGACGTCGTCGATCTACCTCGTGAGCCCCCAGGGCACCGACCTGAGGCGGCTGACGTACAACAACGCATTCGACCTGATGCCCGCGTGGTCACCGGACGGCGCCGCGATCGTGTTCGCCAGCTATGTGAACGGCCGTCAGGACCTCTGGGCGATCGGCGCGGACGGCTCTGATCAGAGGAGGTTGACGACCAGCCCTTACTGGGATGAGGACCCGGTGTGGGCGCCGGACGGCACGAAGATCCTCTTCACGAGGACCATCGCCAGCTCGGACCTCTTCGTCATGGATCCCGACGGGTCGGATCAGGTCAACCTGACGAACACGCCGGGCGCCAACGAGGATCGCGCCGACTGGCAACGCATCACGGAACCGCCGCCTCCACCTGCTCCGCCGCCGGCGCCTCCTCCGCCGCCGGTTCCGCCGCCCCCGATACCGCCGCCGCCACCGCCGGATCCTCCTCCGCCGCCGCCGCCCGCGCCTCCGCCGCAGTCAGGGCAGCGATGCGTCGTGCCAAGGGTCGTGGGGCTTTGGCTGGCGACTGCGCGGACACGGATCCGGCGTGCGCGCTGCCGAGTGGGCCGTGTACGCCGGGCCAACTCCCGGCGGGTCGGCCGTGTGCTCGCGCAGAGCCCACGCGCGGGAGCTCGGCGTCCGCGCGGAACGAGAGTCAACCTGCTCGTCGGGCGCAGGTAGCAACGAGCACCAGTCGGGATCGAGCATCCCGTTGACTCGAACGCCTCGTAGCTCGATCATTGGTCCCCTATGGCTCCCATGGGGCGAGGGCGCGTGCCCTCGATCCTGCTCCTGACCGGCATCACAGCGGCTCTCGTCGCCACGCCGATCTCGCTTGGCCGAAGTGGTGGAGAGGCTTCTGCCCCTGCGACTGCTAACGGACGGATCGCGTTCGGCAGCAACCAGGACGGCAACTTCGAGATCTACTCCATGCTCCCCGACGGGTCGGGTCTTCTGAGGCTGACGAGCGACCCCGCCTCAGAGTGTTGTCCGGACTGGTCGCCCGATGGCACGAAGGTCGCGTTCGCGAGCAATCGGGACGGCAACCACGAGATCTACGTGTCCGACGCCGATGGAGGGAATCCGACGCGGCTCACGTTCGATCCGGCAGGGGATGGCGAACCGGACTGGTCACCAGACGGCCGCATGCTCGCGTTCAGCTCGAATCGCGATGGGAACGCCGAGATCTACGTGATGAACACCGACGGAAGCGGTGTCGACCAGCTCACCGATGATCCCGGCGGATCGTGGTCGCCGGTCTGGTCTCCGGACGGGGCGAAGATCGCCTTCGTAGGCCTTCGCGACGGTCGGACGTACTACGACATTTTCCTGATCGACAGCGACGGAGGCGAAGTGACTCGCCTCACGACGAACTCGGGTTCGGACCAGAGTCCGCAGTGGTCCCCCGACGGGACGACCATTGTCTTCGTAGCGGCTCGCCAGCCTCCACCCCCGGCGCCCCCGCCGCCCCCACCGCCGACGCCGGACGACTTCCCGGACATCTACACGATCTCGGCCGAAGGCACGAACCTCACAAGGCTCACGAACAACTATCGCTCCGACCTGGAGCCGGTGTACTCGCCGGACGGTTCGAAGATCGCCTTCGAGGCCAGTGCAATCGCCGCGATGGACATCTGGGTGATGGATTCGGACGGGACGGATGAGGTGGCCGTGACGCACAATCCGATCGGCCCGATTCTCACTTCGCTGGACTGGGGCCTCGCGCCGCCGCCACCTGCACCGCCACCGCCACCTGCACCTCCTCCTCCTCCTCCACCACCACCACCACCGCCACCGCCGCCGCCGCCGATCCCGCCGGCGCCTCCACCTCCACCGCCCGCTCCACGGCCCCGCTGCGTCGTGCCGCGAGTCGTGGGGCTTCGGCTGGCGACTGCCCGCACACGGATCCGGGGTGCGCGGTGTCGAGTCGGCCGTGTGCGCCGGGCGCAGTCGCGGCGAGTTGGCCGTGTGCTCGCGCAGA